>NZ_DAIQAT010000003.1:0-90537 GCF_036781545.1 Tabrizicola sp. | reverse complement strand
TCAGGTCGGGGTCGCTGCGGACCTTGTGCATGTAGCCGGCCCAGAGCACCACGGCACCGGCGTCCAGCACCGGCGGGCGCAGCGAGGCGGCGATGAAGGCGGCGAGGCGTTCCTCGGGCGCGGCGCCGACGCCCTCGATGGCGTCCGATCCCTTGGCGGTCATCCCGTCCATCAGCGCGCGGTAGGCGGCACGCGACAGTTCGTCCTTGGACTGGAAGTAGTGGCGGATGAGACCCGGCGTGACACCTGCCCGTTCGGCGATGGCACGCACCGTCGCGGCCTCGGGCCCGCCTTCGGCCACCAGGTCCTGCGTCGCGGCGATCAGCGCAGAGCGGCGGGTCTCTTCGCTCTCACGGCGGTAGAGGCGGCGGGCGGGTTGCATGGCGACCTACTGTTATACGCGCGTATAATCATTCGGAGATCCCGGGAAGTCAACCGCTACGTCTCGCGGTGGACATCCTTGTGGATGATCACGTCGGCCTGGGGATAGGCGGCAAGGATCGCCCGCCGCAGGCTGGCGCCGATGTCATGCGCCTGACGCAGGCTCTGGTCTCCGTCCAGCTCGATGTGGAGGTTGACGAAGACGCGGCTGCCCGCGGTGCGGGTCTTCAGGTCGTGGTAGCCGCGCACGCCGGGCCAGTCGGCGGCGATCCGGGCGATGCCGTCGATGATCGTCGGGTCGGCTGCCCGGTCCATCAGCGCGTCCCAGGCCGTCTTGCCGATGCGCAGTGCGCCGATGACCATGACGGCCGCGGCAGCGAGGGCGACCACGGCGTCGATCATCCCAATCCCGAAACGGCGCGAGGCCCAGAGCGCGACAAGCGCGCCGAAGCTGGGCAACAGGTCGCCAAGGTAGTGCAGGCGGTCGGCGGCGACGACCTTGCTGCCGGTGCGCTGCGCGACGCGGCCCTGCCACCAGACCAGCGCCAAGGTGATCAGGATCGATGCGAGCATCACCACCAGCCCGCGCCCCTCGGATGCCAGCTGATGCGGGGTATCGGCCATCAGGCGGCGGGCCGCGGCCCAGCCAATGACGCAGGACGAAACCAGGATGAAGGCGGATTGGGCGAGCGCGGCAAGGTCCTCGGCCGAACTGTGGCCGAAGGCGTGATCCTCGTCCGCCGGGCGGGCGGCATAGACGATGGCGACGGCGGCGCCGAGCGACATCATCAGGTCCAGCGCGGAATCGGCCAGCGAGGCGGCGATGGAAAGCGCGCCGGTCTCGGCTAGGGCCCAGAGCTTCAGCGCGACCAGGAGTCCAGCGACGAGGACCGAGGCGATGCCCGCCGAGATCGCCAGCCGGACATCGGGTCTTGCGGGATCATTCGACAATCTCGCCCTCCTTCACGCCCCAGACCGCGCGGGTGTTGATCCAGCCGCGGGTCCCGTCGAGCGAGACGCGGCACCAGTCGGGGATGCATTCCAGGATGCGCCCCACGACGCCCATCTCGGCCTGGGCGACCACGGTGGCGTTGTCGGCCGGGCTATCGCGCAGCTCGGCCATGTCGAGCGTGACGAGCACGGTGCGAACCCCGGAGAGGAGCGAGTAGTGCACCCAGCCGCCCGCGCCTTCGGAATCCTCGACGCGGCGCCAGTTCTCGTATTCGGCGGTGATCTTCAGCGGCATCCCGGCGCGGGTGAAGACCCAGTCGATCCGGTGGGTCAGGCCGGGCCCGCGCCGGGCGTTGCCCTCAGACCCTTTCAGCGAGACGAAGCGGGGCAGGGGCAGGTTGGTTACACAGCCGACGTCGGGCTGGCATTGCTTCTCGGGCGGCTTGTCGGTCTTGACCGGCGCATCGGTTTCCTGCGCTGCATCGGTTTCCTGCGCTGAAAGGCCGCCGCACCCAAGCGCGCCCAGAACCGCCAGCATCGCCAGAAACCGTCTCATGCCTTGCCTCACCGGATGCCGTTCCCGACGACACCGCCCGCCGTTACCGCTCACCGGGTCTTGTGCATCGCCCCGCTTGGCGGCACCTTGCCCGAAGGACGCCGGATTTGGAAGTGTCGGGGAGATCACGTATGCCTGCCAGCCACCTGACTGTGGTCGTGACGCGACGGCTGCCCGAGGCCGTGGAGACGCGGATGAAGGAGCTGTTCGACGTCGAGTTGCGCGACCCGGACGTGGCGATGACCCGCGAGGAGCTGGCCGAGGCGATGCGGCGGGCGGATGTTCTGGTGCCGACGATCACCGATGTGATCGACGCAGGGTTGCTGGCGCAGGCGGGCGAGAAGCTGAAGCTGATCGCGAATTATGGCGCCGGGGTGGACCATATCGACGTGGCGACGGCGCGGCAGCGGGGCATCCTGGTATCGAACACGCCGGGCGTCACCACCGAGGACACGGCGGATATGGTGATGGCGCTGATGCTGGCGGTGACGCGGCGGATTCCGGAAGGGCTGCAGGTGATGCAGTCGGGCAGCTGGACCGGCTGGTCGCCGATGGCAAATCTGGGCGGCCGGCTGGGCGGGCGGCGGCTGGGCATCCTGGGGATGGGGCGAATCGGTTCGGCGGTGGCGCGGCGGGCGAAGGCCTTCGGGCTGCAGGTCCATTACCACAACCGCAAGCGCCTGCGCCCGGAAGTCGAGGCCGAGCTGGAGGCGACGTACTGGGAAAGCCTGGACCAGATGCTGGCGCGGATGGACATCGTCTCGGTCAACTGCCCGCATACGCCCTCGACCTTCCATCTCCTGAACGCGCGGCGGCTGAAGCTGATGAAGCCTTCGGCCGTGGTGGTGAACACGTCGCGTGGCGAGGTGATCGACCAGAATGCGCTGACCCGCGCCTTGCGGGCCGGCGAGTTGGCGGGGGCGGGGCTGGACGTCTACGAGCAGGGCGCCGACATCAACCCGCGGCTTCTGGAACTGCCGAACGTGGTGATGCTGCCACATATGGGATCGGCGACCGTCGAGGGGCGCATCGAGATGGGCGAGAAGGTCATCATCAACATCAAGACCTTCGCGGATGGCCATCGCCCCCCCGATCAGGTGGTGCCGGGGATGTTCTGACCCCCCGGCTGTCCGGGGCCGATGACCACCACATCTAGGCGTTTCGCGTACCCGAACACGCAACCTGAAGGTGAAATTCGGAAGAATCCTGTGGAGAAACCGGCTTTGACCGCTTGGATCGGTTGCCGTGTGCAGTATCTGTCCCTATGCAAAAATGGTGGGCCTGCGGCAATCGATCCGCGGGTTCAACCTGTTAGAGGAGACGGAGAATGATGGATTTCCTGAAGCCGGTCGTGGTGGCCGCAACTGTTCTGTCGGCATCGGTCGCGCAGGCCGGTGGCCCGGTGATCATCGAGGAAGGCCAGGGCGAAGAGATCGCTGCGCGGCCCGCAAGCTCGGTCGGTATCCTGCCGATCCTCGGCGCGCTGGTGCTGATCTGCCTGGTAGCCTGTGGTGGCGGTGACGACGATCCGGCTCCTACTCCGACACCGCCGGTCGACCCAAAGTGACATTCGTGACGGGGGATCGGTCGGTGATCCGGCCGATCCCCCTTGTCGCGTTACAGGATCGGGTAGAGCCGGGACGTTTTCGGGCGCTGTTGCAAGAAAGCCCATGGAACCGATTCATTCTACCGGGGCCAAACGAATCCTTTCTGCCTTTCCCACCATGGGCATAGCCTTTGATCACAAGCTCCGGGCGTTCCGGATTGGAGAGAGGAATCTGCCATGAAAAAGATTGCTGCGCCGCTGCTGGCGCTTGCGATGACCGCATCGGCTGCCTTCGCGGGCGGCCCCGTCATTGTTGAGGAAGAGCCGGTCGTCGAGGCCGCTTCGCCCCGTTCGGGCTGGATCGTTCCGGTCATCATCGGCCTGATCGTCGTCTGTGCCATCGCCTGTGGCAATGACGACGACGAGCCTGTGACCACGGCACCTCCGGCCTGATCCGCAAAAGGGCCTTGGCTGGGTCTGGAATTCTCACGGCAGCGCAGAAATGCGCTGCCGTGTTGCTTTCGGAAGCTCGTGGCTGTGTGGCCAAAGAGAAATTCCATTCATCAGACCGACAGGTCCAGGATCTTGAGTTGGGCCGTCGGGGATGATGCATGTTTGGCACATGCAAAAACTTCCTTTCGATCCGCTGCCTGCGCGCGCTTGTCTGTCCGGCACACTATTGTCTATTGGCCCCGAGGCCCATTCGGCCCCTCATGAGACAAAGGAACCCAACCATGAAAAAAATCGCATCGACTGTCCTGGCGCTCTCGCTGGCGCTGAGCTCGACCACTGCCTTCGCTGGCGGCCCGGTCGTTGTTGTTGAAGAAGCCGCGCCGGCCGTCGAGGCTGCCTCGCCCCGTTCGGGCTGGATCGTTCCGGTCATCATCGGCCTGGTCGTGATCTGCGCGATCGCCTGCGGCAACGACGACGACGAGCCCGCCCCGGCTGTTGCCGGCTGATCCAGCGGCCAACCGTTCGTATCGGACAGCATTCAAGGTCTTGGCCATCTGGATGGATGGCCAAGACCTCTTTATTTCTGAGCCCTTGCTTCTTCAGATCCCGTTGATCGGCACCTTGAGGAAGCGTTTGCCGCTTTCGTCTGCCGGGGGCAGGTCCCCGCCGCGCATGTTCACCTGCAGCGAGGGGATGATCAGCTTCGGCATGGCCAGCGTGGCATCTCGCGCCGTACGGAGCGCGACGAACTCCTCCCGCGACTTGCCGACGATGTGGATGTTGTGGGCCTTCTCCTCGCCCACCGTGGTCTCCCAGCGGATATCGCGGCCGTTCGGGCCGTAGTCGTGGCACATGAAGAGCCGCGTGGCGTCAGGCAGGGACAGGACCTTCTGGATGCTGTCGTAAAGCTGGCCGGCATCGCCGCCGGGGAAATCGGCGCGGGCCGAGCCTCCGTCCGGCATGAAGAGCGTGTCCCCGACGAAGGCCGCATCGCCCATCACATGCGTCATGCAGGCGGGCGTATGGCCGGGGGTGTGCAGAGCAATGCAGGTCATCCCGCCCAGTTGGTAGGTATCGCCGTCATCGAACAGCCGGTCGAACTGCGACCCGTCGCGCTGGAACTCGGTCCCCTCGTTGAAGATCTTGCCGAACGTGTCCTGCACCATGGTGATGTTGCGCCCTATGCCGATCTTCCCGCCCAGCTGGCGCTGGATATAGGGCGCGGCGGACAGGTGGTCGGCGTGGACATGCGTCTCGATCAGCCAGTCCAGCCGAAGCCCGTGGGCGCGGACATGGGCGATGATCTCGTCGGCATGGGTATAGGTGATCCGTCCGGCGGCATAGTCGATGTCCATCACGGAATCGACGATGGCGCAGGCGGTGGACGCGGGATCCTTCACCACATAGCTGATGGTGTTGGTGGCGGGGTCGAAAAAGCCCGTCACCTCGGGCTTCACGGTCAGGTCGATGGCTGGGGTCATGGGAACCTCCGGATCACGCGGGCTTGCGGGTGGGAGCACGGAACTGCGGCGCCCGCGCGATGAAGAGGCCGCCGAACAGGGCGGCGCGGGGCAGGAAGGCCAAGGGATAGCCCGTGCCGATGGCCGGAAGCGCCCCGCCGGGGTAGAATCCGGCGATGCCTCGGCCCATGCCAAAGCTGGCCGTGCAGGGCGTCAGCAGAAGGGCGGCGAGGCCGGTCAGCGCGCCACCCCCCGGCGAGATCCATGGGGTGAAAACTGTCTCCAATGGCTCCTCGGATCCTGCAGGTGTCGATCCCCGCCACAAGACAGAGCGGGCAGAATGCCCCAGGCGGCGGTGCGTGGCATGATGACACCAACCAGCGCTGCTGCCCAGACCATCCAGCCGGGGGACCGGTCGGGGCGCGGCTGGAGGCAGCGGAGAATTTCAACCGGAAGGAGAGCTTGCACCACCTATGCCCGAAGTTGACCCAACTGCAGCCATATTCGGTGACGAGGAGGAGGCGCAGGGCATGAGGCCCTACCGACAGAATCGCAAGGGCGGGCCAGAAGACAGGGGATCGGCATGAGACAGGTTTGCACAAGGGGTTTCACTGTGGCCCGGGTCGGGTCGCGGGCGGCGGGGATGGCACTTGCCGTTTCGGCCGGGCTGGGCGTGGCGGCCTTTGGACAGACGGTCCGGATCGAGACCCGGTCGATGCTGGTGCAGGTCGAGGCGCAGGCATCGAGCCAGGAAACCGTGCGGCTTCTGGTCGGGCTGGGACGTATCCGGGCCGACCTGCAACTGGGGATGCTTGTCTTGGGCGAGCCGTCGGCGGCGGCGCATTTCGGCCATCCGCGGGCGGAGATATTGCCGGGGATCGCAGAGGGTCTTCAGGCAGCGGGCGTGGGGGATCTGGCGCCGGTGCTGCAAAAGCTGGAGGACGGTGGCGCCGAGGATGCGGTTCGGAAGGCCTATCTCGAGGCAGAGAAGGCGCTGCTGAAGGCGCGCAGCACGCTTGCCCCCTCGGGCGAGGATGCGGCGCTGGCGGTGCTGGAACTGGCCAGGTTGTCGGCGGGCGGGATCGCTGCCTCTGGTCCGACGGAGATGCGCGCCTATCAGGTCGCCTGGGCGCAGCTGATGGTGGCGCGGGGCGAGCTGGACCTGCTGGCGCGCAGCGCCGACCCGGGCCTGGCGCAGCTTGCGCTGTCCGAGGCGATGGCTCTGGACGAGATCATCCTGTCGATGCCCGATCCGGCGGGGTCCGGTCCTGTGGCCTTCGACCCGGCGCCGATCCTGGAACTGGTCAAGCGGCTGGAGAGACGGGACGAGGCAGCCTGACCGGGCTCCCGCCCGCATCAGGCCCTGAACCTGTCTCCTTTCGGGTCGTATAACAGTTCGAGGGCCAGGTAGGCGGGGGTTTCGTCCCCGGCGATGATCAGGCTGTAACGGCCCCTGGTCAGCCAGTCCTCCGTCACGCCGCCGGGGTTGCGGATATAGCCGTAGCCACCCGAGGTGAGGTAGCCCACCGGCTGTCCGTCGCGCAGGATCGTCTCGCGCCCGAGCAGGACGGCCGACAGGAAAGCTTGTGCCAGTGGCAGGCAGGTGGTCGGCGATCCAGCCGAAGTCATGGGTGCGAAAGCCGGTGCCGGTGACGATGTAGAACCGGTCTTCGGCCAGCCTTGCGACGGTAAGGTCGGCCTCGATCCCCCCGCGCGAGTTGAGAAGCTGGGTATAGGTCAGGCGGCCCGCGTCCCGCGCGACACGATTGGCGCAGATCGCCTCCAGCGCCTCGGCCGCCTTGGGGCCGGAGAGCTCGTATTTGGCGAAGGAGGACTGGTCGAACAGCCCGGCACAGGCGCGCACCTGACGGTGCTCCTCGCCCACCGCGTCGAACCAGTTCTGACGGCCCATGCCCTCTGTCTGTCCCGGCCTGCGGTTGCAGGCAGGTGACTGCCGCCGCTTCCGGAACAGACGCACGCTCTCCCGATCCTCTCCGCCGCCGCGCCGCCTTCCCTGTAAAGCGGCCGATCGGGGCCCGTCACCTTTCCCCTTGCTCCCGCCGTTTCGCCCCGATAAACGGGCAGGCGGAGATGTGGCCGAGTGGTCGAAGGCACGCCCCTGCTAAGGGCGCAGACCTCTAAAGGGTCTCGAGGGTTCGAATCCCTTCGTCTCCGCCATAATCCATTGGTATCACGTTATTTCTCGGCTCTTCTGGGAAAGACTCGGTGTTTCCGGGCGTTAAGTCGGTTTTGAATTTGCAGAGACGTTTCCGTGGGCCGGTTGAACCCGCATTTTTTGGGTGACCGCAGTCCTGGTGGCGCGAGGGATCGGGTTTACCTTCGTCTGACAGCACCGAGCGGCGGCCCCAGCATCGCCCCCAGCATCAAAGCTGCAGGCTGCGGGCCAGCAGCAGCGAATCCTCGGCCAGGACCTTGACGTGGTCGCGCATCGCGGCGCTGGCACGGGCGCCGTCTTCGGCGAACAGGGCCTCGGCAAGGATCTCATGCTCGCGCTCGGCGCTTTCGCGGCGGCCGGGCAGGAAGGTGATGAAGCGGCGGTAGGGGCCGAGGCGGCGGTTGATCTGGCCGATCTCGGACTTCAGCGCCCGGTTGTCGGCAGCGTCGTGGATCGCACAGTGGAAGGCATCGTTGGCAGACAGGTAGGCCTCGGCGGCGTCACTGGTCGCCTGCCGGCGGCAGGCCTGATAGGCGGCCTCGATCCGGGCGCGGTGGAATTCGGTCATCCGTTCGCAGGCCAGCCGGATCGCCACGCCCTCAAGTTCGCCGACCAGTTCGAACAGCTCCACCACGTTGCTGACCGTCGGGCGGGCGACGATGGCGCCGACCCGCGGCTCGTGGGTGACGAGGCCGCTGACCGCCAGCGCCCGCAGTGCTTCGCGCACCGGGGTGCGCGATGCGTTGTAGCGCTGCGCGATGGCTACCTCGTCCAGCTTCTGGCCCGGGGCGAGGTCGCCGCGAACGATCTCGGCCTCCATCTCGGCGGTGATTCGCTCGGCCTGGGTCCGGCTGCGGCCCGTCTCCTTGGCGGAAGGCTCGGGTGAACTGATCTGCGACATCGGTTCCTTTCTCCAGATTTGCCTATATAATAGGCAAATCCAGCCGGCTTTCGGTAAATAATGCACAAATATTATGCATACAGATACCGAGATGAAGTTTAATGTATACACGCGTTATGCGTCATGCTCACATTTGATAGCAGAATCAGAAAACGGTCGGAACGCTAATCCGGCGGCGGAAAAGGGAGCGAGACATGGACCTTGGTCTTCGGGGCCGGCGCGTATTGATCACCGGCGCATCGCAGGGCATCGGCGAGGGTATCGCCGAGGTCTTCGCCGAGGAAGGCGCCATCCTGCATCTGACCGCACGGTCGGCCGACAAGCTGGAAGCCATCGCCGACCGGTTGCGCAAGGCCCATGGTGCAACGGTCTCGGTCTGGCCGATGGACCTGAACGAGAAGGGCGCGCCCGAGCGGCTGGCCGGGGCGGTCGGCGACGTCGACGTGCTGATCAACAACGCCGGCGTGATCCCGGGCGGCAACCTGTTCTCTACCACCAGCGAGACCTGGCGTGCCAACTGGGAGCTGAAGGTCTATGGCTACATCAACATGTGCCGGATCTATTACAGCCGGATGAAGGCGGCTGGCGGCGGCGTCATCATCAACGACATCGGGAATGCCGGCGAACGCTACGACGCTGACTACATCGCCGGCACCACCGGCAACGCCAGCCTGATGGCCTTCACCCGAGCCCTGGGCGGCCGCAGCCTTGACGACAACATCCGCGTGGTCGGCGTCAACCCCGGCCCAGTGGACACCAGCCGGATCTACAAGTTGCTGAAACGCCGGGCCGTGGATTGGTACAGTGACGAATCCCGCTGGGAGGAACTGCTGGCGACCTATCCGCTGAGGCGCCCCGCCAAGGTGCGCGAGATCGCAGACCTGATGGCCTTCCTGGCTTCGGACCGCTCGGGCTATACTACCGGGGCGATCTTCACCGTCGATGGCGGCATCGCCTCGCGCTCCTCGATCATCTGAGGCGAGGCGATGGCGTTCTCTCCCGTCACCGACCCTGCGGTCCGCCAGGACTTCCCGCACCACATCGCGGGCGCATGGTCTGCCCCGGAAGGGGTGGAGCGGCGCGAGGTATTCGACCCGGCCACGGGTGCTGCGCGCTGGAGCGTGCCGGAAGGTTCTGCCGCGGATGTGGACCGGGCGGTGCGGGTGGCATCGGCGGCGGCGCCGGGATGGGCGGCGACCGACCCTGACGAGAGGGCGCGTCTGCTGCGGGCGCTGGCGGCGCTGCTGCGGGAGCGGATGGGGGAACTGGCGGCGCTGGAATCCGCGATCACCGGCCGGCCGATCCGGGAGATGCGGGCGCAGATGTCGCGCATTCCCGAATGGCTGGAGTATTTCGCGGGCATCGTCCTGGGGCTGGAGGGTGGCTCGAACCAGGTGAAGGGTGGCTTCCTGACCTGGACGCGCTATCGCCCGCATGGCGTCTGCGCCCTGCTGACACCCTGGAACCATCCGATCCTGATCCTGGTGAAGAAGCTGTCGGCGGCGCTGGCGGCCGGCAATACCGTGGTGGTGAAGCCGTCGGAGCTGGCCCCGGTGACGCCGCTGCTGCTGAGCGCATGGGCCGCCGAGGCAGGGATTCCCGCCGGCGTGATCAACGTTGTCACCGGCGGGGCCGAGGCGGGCGCGGCGCTGGTCGCCCACCCCGAGGTCGCCCATATCGATCTGACCGGCGGCACGGCCACCGGGCGGCGGGTCGCCGCGGCGGCGGCCGAGCGGCTGGTGCCCTGCACGCTGGAATTGGGTGGCAAGACCCCGCTGATCGTCTACGACAGCGCCGATCTGGACGAGGCCGTCGCCGGAACCCTGTTTGCCGGCTTCGTCGCCGCCGGGCAGACCTGCGTCTCCGGCAGCCGCATCCTGGTGCAGCGCGACATCTACGACGCCTTCTGCCGCAAGCTGGCAGAGCGGGTCGAACGCCTGACCCAGGGTGATCCCGCCGATCCGGCCACCGACATCGGCCCGGTGATCTCGGCCGCGTCGCGCGACCGCTGCCTGGGCCATATCGGCAAGGCCAAGGCCGAAGGCGCAAGGCTGATCGCCGGCGGCACCCCGCGCGCCCTGCCGCCGGAGCTGGCGAGCGGCTTCTTCGTGCCGCCGACTGTCTTTGCCGACGTGGCGCCGGAGATGGCATTGTTCCGCCAGGAAGTCTTCGGCCCGGTCATCAGCCTGACCCCCTTTGACACCGAAGACGAGGCGGTGACGCTGGCCAACGATGGGCCCTTCGCACTGGGCGCCTCGGTCTGGACCCGCGACATCCTGCTGGCGCACCGGACGGTGGCGCGGCTGAAGGCTGGTGTGGTCTGGATCAACGACCATCACAAGAACGACCCGCGCTCGATCTGGGGCGGCTCGGGCGACAGCGGCTACGGCCACGAGAACGGCTGGGACGCGCTGAAAAGCTATCTGATCAAGGGATCGGTCACCCTGCGCACCGCGCAGGACTTCGGCGACTGGTTCGCGGGGGGCAAGCGTTATGGGTGACAGGACGGCGGCCATGGTCGAGGTCTCGAACCTCTCGCTGGTCTATGGCAGGGGCGAGCGCCAGGTGCAGGCGCTGGATGCCATCGACCTGACCATCCCCGGCGGCAGCCTCGTCTCGCTGATCGGCCCTTCCGGCTGCGGCAAGAGCACGCTGCTGCGGGTGCTGGGCGATCTGCTGGAACCGACCTCCGGTAAGGTGGAGATCAACGGCCGCACCCCCCGTGCCGTGCGGCTGGAACGCAAGACCGGCTTCGTATTCCAGGAGCCTGCGCTGCTGGAGTGGCGCAACATCCTGCACAACATCGCCCTGCCGCTGGAACTGCGCGGGGTGGGCCGGGCGGAACGCGAGGCGAAGGCGCAGGACCTGATCCGCCTGGTCGGGTTAGAGGGGTTCGAAACTGCCCACCCCCGCCAGCTGTCGGGCGGGATGCGGCAGCGCGCCGCCATTGCGCGCGCGCTGTCGACCAGCCCCGACATCCTTCTGCTGGACGAGCCCTTCGGCGCGCTGGACCAGATCACCCGCGACCGGCTGAACATGGAGCTGGCCCGCATTCACGAGGTGACCGGGCTGACCGTGGTGCTGGTCACCCATTCGATCCGCGAGGCGGTGCTGCTGTCGGACCGGATCGTGGTGATGACCCCGCGCCCGGGGCGCATCTCCCGGGTGGTCGACAACGACCTGCCCCGCCCGCGCAGTCTGGACAGCCGCACCCATCCGGCGTTCGAGGCGCTGGTGCGGCTGGGCAACAGCGAGCTTGAGAAAGGCTATGCCAATGGCTGACTTGGCGGCGAACACCTTGTCGAAACGCGCCTTCGACCAGGCCTGGCCCCCGACCGCGCTGCTGATCGGGCTGCTGGTGGTCTGGGAATTGGCCTGCCGGGCGCTGGACATCGCACCCTACATCCTGCCCGCGCCCTCGGCGATCTGGCTGGCGGTGACCACCAATTCCGCCGCGCTGGCTTTCCACACCGGCATCACCATGTTCGAGGCGGTGACCGGCTTCGTCATCGGCTCGGCGCTTGGCGCGCTCCTCGGCACCGGCTTCGCCTATTCGCGCTTTCTGGAACGCGGCTTCCTTCCCTTCATCATTGCCGCCAACACGATCCCGGTGGTGGCCATCGCCCCAATCATCATCATCTGGTTCGGCCATGGCATGGCCTCGAAAGTGGCGGTGACGGCCTTCCTGTCGTTCTTTCCGCTGGCGCTGAACATGATGAAGGGACTGCAAAGCTATGACCGGGTGGTGATGGATGTGTTCCACATCGCTGCCGCCACGCCCTGGCAGAGGTTCTGGAAGATGCGGCTGCCGGGCGCGCTGCCCTACGTCTTCGTCGGGCTGAAGCTGAACGTCACCTTCTCGGTGATCGGAGCCATCGTCGCCGAATTCGTGCAGGCCGACCGGGGCCTCGGCTTCGTGGTGATGACCGCCTATCGCTCGATGGCGATGCCGCGGCTCTGGGCGGCGATGCTGATCTCGGCGCTGATGGGCATCCTGTTCTTCCTGGTGATCGCCGCGCTGGAACGGCTGTTCGTACGCTGGCACGCCTCGGTCGACGAGACGCGCTGAAAAGACCCCTAAAACGATCCGGGGCGAAAACCCGGGCCTCAACCCCAACAAGGAGTGAAAGATGACCAGGACTTTTCTGAAATCCGGTTTGGCAGCCTTGCTCTTGATGACCGCATCCGGCGCCGCCATGGCCGAATCCATGCGGCTGGAATGGGTGCTGCAGGGCCAGTTCGCCGGCCCCATCGTGGCACTGGAGAAGGGCTACTACAAGGAAGCGGGGGTCGAGGACTTCCTGCTGCAACCCGCCGGTCCCGACCTGAAGCCAACCGTCATGGTGGCGACCGGCGTCGACACCTTCGGCATCGGCCATCCCAACCAGGTGATCGCTGCCCGCGCCAACGGCGTGCCGCTGGTGATGGTCAGCCAGTGGGGCCAGAAATCCGCCACCACCTACATCGCCCGCAAGGACAGCGGCATCACCTCGGTCGCCGACATGGCCGGCCATTCGGTTGGCCTGTGGTTCGGCGGCGACGAGCATGAGTTCATGGCCATGCTGAAGAAGGCCGGCGTCGATCCGGCCGAGGTGACGACGATCAGCCAGGGCTACGACATCATCGCTTGGCTGAATGGCGAATACGAGGTGATGGAGGTCACCCGCTACAACGAGCTGCTTCTCGTCTACCAGAACGGCTTCAAGCCCGAGGATCTGGTCTATCTCGACCCGGCCGAAGCGGGGGCCGAGTTGATCTCGGGCGGGCTCTTCACCACCGAGGCGCAGATCGCCGAGCATCCCGAAACCGTTCAGGCGGTGGTGAACGCCAGCCTGCGCGGCTGGAAGGAAGCCTTCGCCGATCCCGAGGCCGCTGCCGAGATCGTGGTGAAATACAACTCCGAGCTCGACAAGGACTTCCAGGTCCAACAGATCAAGCAGATGCGCGACATCGCATGTGCCGGTCCGACCCTTGAGGGGAAATTCGGCGAGACCCGGCTGGCAAGCTGGGAACTGGCACAGGAGATCCTGCTGGGCGCCGGGCTTATCGACCAGCCCATCGACCTGACGGCAGGCTACACCAACAGCTTCGTCGATGCGGCCCCGGCCGACTATCGCACCATCCTCTGCGAGTGACGCAAAGAGCGCCGCGCGCCTGCTTCGGCGCGCGGCTTTCCAATCCCGGAGGCAGACATGACCCCCATCCGCATCCGACTCCTGTGGCACAAGCAGGCGCAGTTCGCCGGCTATCTTCTGGCCGAAGAGCTGGGGCTGGCCCGTAGCAAGGGGGTGGAAATCCGTTGCGAGGGGCTGGATTTCTCTTGCAAGCACGTCGCTTCGATCCTGACTGGCGTGTCCGAGATGGCGGTGGCAAGCCCGGCGCATATCCTGGAAAGCGCGGCGCCCGAACGGTTGCGCTGGCTGATGACGGTGCAGCAGGTCAGCCCGCTGGTCTATCCGGCGCGACGGTCCTCGGGCGTGAACGTACTGGCTGATCTGGCGGGGAAAAGCGTCGGCGTCTGGCCGGGCGGCGAGGACCTGGAGTTCCGTTGGCTGCTGGCCGGCGCGGGTGTCGCGCCGGGCGCGGTGGCGCGGGTGCAGATGCCCGACACCGTGGGGCCTTTCCTGCGGGGCGAGATCGCCTCGGGCCAGATGACCTCCTACCACGAATTGCATCAGGTCGAGGCGGAGGTGCCGCCCGACGATCTGGTGGTGTTCTCGGGGCGCGATACCGGGCGATCGGTGCTGAAGGACGGGCTGGTCGCGGATGCGGCGCTGGTGGCCGAAAAGCCTGAGGCGGTGCAGGCCGTGGTCGATGCCGTGCTGGAAGGCTGGACCATCGCCTTCGACGATCCCGACCGCGCCATCGCCGCC
Source organism: Tabrizicola sp. (assembly GCF_036781545.1). Lineage (GTDB taxonomy): Bacteria > Pseudomonadota > Alphaproteobacteria > Rhodobacterales > Rhodobacteraceae > Tabrizicola. Next base: position 76,240 of record NZ_DAIQAT010000003.1, on the reverse strand, counting down.
TGCCTGCGCGCCCGCCCCGACGTGTCGCGCGAGGAACATGCCCGGCAGCTGGCCGACATCCGCGCGCTGTCGCTGACTGGCGCGACGCTAGCCGAAGGGCTCGGCTGTCCCGATCTGGCGCATGTGGCCGCCGCCGCCCGCGCCATCCGCGAGGTGGAGGGGCATGACCCCGCCACCGAAAGCGTGCTGGACGACCGCTTCTGGAAGGCCGCCCCCGCCGCCTTCCGCCGCAGGGGCTGGGCTGTCTGATGACGGACCTGCCGCACAGCGCCGATGCTGTTGTGGTCGGCGGGGGTATCCTCGGCGCGGCGACGGCGCGGGCATTGGCGCTGGCGGGGATGAAGCCGCTGCTGCTGGAGGCCCGGGCTTTCGGCGGTGCGGTCACCGGGGCCAGCCTTGCGGCCATCGGCACCCATATGCACGGGATCGAGGAATATCCACTGCTGCGCCATGCCGGGCAGCTGTGGTCCGATCTGGCCGATGCGACCGGCAACCCCTTTGAATACAATCGGCAGGGCAAGCTTTGCTACATCCTGCACCCTGAGGACAGCGCGGTCGGTGCCGACTGGGTGGCGCGGGAACGCGCGCTCGGCGCCGAGGTGGCGCTGCTCACGCCGGAAGAGGCGCGCGAGCGCGAGCCGCTGATGACCGGCCCGCTCATCGGCGCCACCTGGGCGCCCGACACCGCCACGGTGAACCCCTTCCTCGGCCTGCGCACCGTGTTGCGCCTTGCGCGTGAGGCGGGGACGATCGCTTTGGCGAATACCCCGGTGACCGGCCTTCGTATCGACGGCGGTCGCATCGCCGGGGTGGAGACATCGCGCGGCCCGGTCTCCAGCCGCCATGTTGTGCTGACCGGCGGCCCCTGGACGGCGCGGCTGGCGGCGATGGCGGGGATCGCCCTGCCGATCCGGCCGCGGCAGGCGCAATGCCTGGCCTCGATGCGCCAGCCCGCGGGCACCATCCGCCGGGTGATCTCGGCCTGCGAGCGGGCGGGCGGCGTCGACAGCGGCTATACCCAGATCCAGCAGGCCGCCTCGGGCCAGGTGCTGTTCAACACTGTCACCGCCCCCTTCGACCCGCCCGAAGGCGCGCAGGACCATATCCACGAGGTCCCGCCCGGCTTCGTGCTGGAAAGCATCGAGACGCTGCTGATGCTGTTCCCCTCGCTGGCGGCACAGCCGCTGCTGCGGTCTTGGGTGCGGTTCGAGGGGGTGACACCGGATTCCCGCTTCCTGGCCGGAAGCTTGCCGCTGCCCGGCCTGCATGTCGCCGCTGGGGACAACGGCTCCGGCTATTGCCGGGCGCTGATGCTGGCCGAACATCTGGCCGCCGCCGTCACCGGCACCGGCGGATTGCCCGCCGATCTTGCCATCCGGGCCTCTCGCCTCTACGCGCCGATGCGCTTCGCGGAGAGGGAGGCGGCATGAGCGCGGAGACCGTCCTGATCCGGGTGAATGGCCGCGAGGTCAGCGTGCCCCTTGGCCAACCGCTGGCGCAGGTGCTGAGCGCGGCGGACCCCGCCATGCGGCTCAGCCCGAGGGACCGGGCGCCGCGGGGGATGTTCTGCGGCATGGGCCTGTGTTTCGAGTGCATGGTCGAGGTGGACGGCCTCCGCCGCCGCTCGTGCCTGACGCCAGTCAGCGCCGGGATGGTGGTGCGGACGAGGGAGGGTGCGGCATGACCATGGCGGCGCACCTGCTGTCCTGCGATGTCGCGGTGATCGGCTCGGGGCCCGCGGGCCTTGCGGCGGCGAAGGAGGCCGCGGCGGCTGGGGCAGACGTGCTGTGCCTCGACCTCTACGACCGGCCCGGCGGGCAATATGCCATGCAGCCCGGCGATCCTTCCGGCCCGCTGGCCGCCAGCGAGGCGGCGCGGCTGGGGCGCGACCTTGCCGATGCGGCAAAGGCTGCGGGTGTGCGCCTTGTCCCCCGTGCCGAGCTGTTCTGGGCTGCGCCGGAGGGCGAGGGTTTCCTGCTCTACGCCGCACTGGACGGCGGTACCGGGGCGCTGGCGATCCGGGCGCGGACCGTGGTGGTGGCCGCGGGGGCGATGGAACGGCCGCTGCCCTTCCCGGGCTGGACGCTGCCGGGGGTGATCGGTGCGGGCGCGGCGCAACGCCTGGTGAAAAGCGGCGGCGCGCTGCCCTTCGGCGGCAAGGTGGTGCTGGCGGGGACCGGAGCTTTCCTGATGGCTGTGGCCTCGACCTTCGCCAAGGCGGGCCGGCGCATCGACCATTTCGTTGAACGGCAGCCCCTGCGCCCGCTGTCCTCGCTGGCGGTGCTGGCCCCCTGGCCCTCACGCTGGAGTGCCACGGCGGGGCTGCTGGCTGACCTGCGCCGGACCGGCGCGCAACGGCACCACGGCCATGTCGTCACCCGCGCCCTTGGCCGCGAAAGGCTGGAGGCGGTGGAGATCGCCCCGGTCGATGCCCTCGGCCGGCCCGACCTGTCGCGCGCCAAGCGGATCGACGGCGTGGGCGCGTTGTGCATCGGCTACGGCTTCCAGCCGGTGATCGACGCGACCACCGCGCTTGGCGCCGACCATGCCCATGACCCGGCACTCGGCGGCTGGCATTGCCTCGCCCGGCCGGACAGCGGCGAGACCTCGCGCCCCGGGCTTTACGCGGCGGGCGAGACCTGCGGCCTCGGCGGGATGCGCCCGGCGTTGGTCTCCGGCCGCATCGCCGGGCTGTCGGCGGCGGCGCGGGTCGGTGGGTGGACACCGGACCCCGGCCTGATGCGCCGCCTTGCTACCGAACTGGCGAAGGCGCGGCGCTTCGCGGCGGCGCTGGCTGCGCATTGGCCCGCACCCGAGGCCCCGCCGGTGGCGCTGCCCGAAACGGAAGTGATCTGCCGCTGCGAGGATGTGCGGTTGTCCGACATCCGCGCAGCGGTTCAGGCAGGCGCAGCCGAGACTTTCGCGGTGAAGATGTGGACCCGTGCCGGCATGGGCCCCTGCCAGGGCCGGGTCTGCGGCGCGGCGCTGGTTGCGGCGTTGGCTGAGGCGGGCGTCCCGCCGGGGCAGGCAGGATACAACCGCGCCCACATGCCGCTGCGGCCGGTACCAATGAACGCCGTCCATGCGGCGCTGGCCCTGACCGCCCGTCCCGATATGCCCGGCACCGGCCCGGCCTGACCTTGCGAGGAGAACCCGATGTCGCAGCAAACCCTTTCCGGCCCCAACCTCCGCAACCGCTACTTCGACAGCCTCTGCGCCGAGAAGGGGCTGATCTGGATGGGCCAGAACACCAACCACATCCCCGCCCATCCAGCGGTGGAGGAGGCGATGGTCGCCTCGATCCGGGCGGGCGAGTTCAACGCCTATGCCCCGCCCCTGGGCTTCGAGAGCCTGCGCGCGGCCATCGTCGCCGACCTGGCTGTGCCGGGCGAGGCCATGGTGACCGAAGGCGGCGTCAACGCGCTGGCCATGGCGGTGCGCGCGCGCTGCAAGCCGGGTACCACCTTCGTCACCACCGATCCCACCTGGAAATGGCCGGGCCTGATGGCGGCGCAGATGGGGGCCGAGGTCATCGAAGTGCCGATCTGGGACCCCGCCACCCATTACCGGCTGACGCCCGACCAGCTGGCGGCCTCGGTCGATGATCGCACCGCGCTGATCTACATCGTCGACCCGAACAACCCGCTGGGCATCTCCTATACCCGCGACGAGATCGCCGCCTTCTGCGAGATCGCCCGCGGCGTGGGCGCGCTGCTGATCCACGACTGCACCTATCGCGACTTCGCCGAGGACCATACGCCTGCGCTGCGGATCGACCCGGAGAACGCGGTCTGCTCCACCAGCTTCTCGAAATGGCTGGGGCTTGCCGGGATGCGGATCGGCGCCTTGGTGGTGCCGCCGAAGCTGGTCGAGGAATTCGCTCCCTTCTCGGCCTCGATCCTCGGCGCCAGCGTGGTGGCGCAACGTGGGGCCGAGGCGGGGCTGCGGGTCAAGCCGGAATGGATGGCCGAGGTGCGCCGCATCAATCGCGCCAACCAGGAGATGATACGCCAGGCGGTCGAAGCCACGCCGGGCCTGTCGATGGTGGTCTGGCCGAGCCAGGCCAACTTCCTCTGCATCGACACCAGCGCCTCGGACATCCGCCCCGAGGCGCTGGTCGAGGCCTATCGCCTGCGCGGGGTGATGATCCGCCAAGGCACCTATCATACCAAACGCTTCGGCGACCGTTTCATCAAGGTCTCCACCACCGTGCCAGAGGACTGGGTCCGCCGCTTCGTCGCGCAGCTGCCCGAGGCGATGGAGGCCGCGCGCGGGCTGAACGACGTGGCGGCGCAGTTCTGAAAGGGGGCAGGGATGGCCGAGGGATATGTCACCGCGCAGGACGGAACGCGGCTCTGGTATGAGGAGGCGGGCGAGGGGCTGCCGATCCTGTTCCTCCACGAATTCGGCGGCAACCATGCTGCCTGGGAGCCGCAGATGCGCCGCTTCGCCCGGCGCTACCGCTGCATCACCTATGCCGCGCGAGGCTATGCGCCCTCGGACATCCCGGACGATGTGTCCGCCTATTCGCAGCGCAACGCGGTCGCGGATGCGCTGGCGGTGCTGGATGGGCTGGGGATCGGCAAGGCCCACATCGTCGGCCTGTCGATGGGCGGGTTCGCCGCCGCGCATTTCGGCCTGATCGCGCCGGAGCGGGCGCTGTCGCTGTGCATCGCCGGGGCGGGCTATGGCGCTGAAAAGGAATACGAGGACTATTTCCGCGGCGTCTCGCTGTCGGTGGCCGAGAATTTTGAGACGAAGGGGGCGAAGGAGTTCTCGAAGATCTACGCGCTCGGGGCCAGCCGGGTGCAGTTCCAGAACAAGGACCCCCGCGGTTGGGCGGAATTCGCCGCCCGGCTGGCCACCCATTCCGACCGCGGCGCGGCGCTGACCATGCGCGGGGTGCAGGCGATGCGCCCCTCGCTCTACGACCTGCGCGAGGACTTCGCGGCGATGCAGGTGCCGACGCTGGTGATGGTGGGCGACGAGGACGACCATTGCCTGCAACCCGGCATCTTCTTGAAGAAGACCATCCCGGCCTGCGGCCTGGCGGTGCTGCCGAAGACCGGCCACACGCTGAACCTGGAGGAGCCGGAGCTCTTCAACCAGCTCTTGGCCGAGTTCTTGGCCCAGGTCGAGGCCGGGGCCTGGCGCCCGCGCGACCCCCGCGCCAACCCGGGCCAGATCATGCGCACGGAATGAGCGGGACGGTCGGCATAGATGCAGGGCGGCTGTGGTCCCGGCTGATGGAGTTGGGAGAGGTCGGCGCGATCCCGGGCGGCGGGGTGGACCGTCAGGCGCTGAGTGAGGGCGAACATCTGGCCTGGGCCAAGATGATCGGCTGGGCTGAGGCCGCCGGGATGGAGGCCGCGACCGATGCCGCCGCCAACCTGTTCCTGACCCTGCCGGGCCGCGACCGCGGCCTTGCCCCAGTGCTGGCGGGCAGCCATCTGGACAGCCAGCCCACCGGCGGCCGCTTCGATGGCGCCTTCGGGGTGATGGCGGCTCTGGAGGTGGCGGCCAGCCTTGCCGCCAGCCCGCTGCCTCGGGCAAGGGACTTCACTGTCGTCGCCTGGATGAACGAGGAGGGCAGCCGGTTCGCGCCGGGCATGATGGGTTCCGCCGTGTTCGCCGGACAGCGCGACCTTGCCGAGGTCCGGGCCGCGCGGGATGCTGACGGGCGAACCGCCGGGGCCGAAATCGACCGCCTGCACCGTGCCTTTCCCGGGCTTCCCCTACGCCCGGCTTTCCGCCCTTGGGCCTGTTTAGAGCCGCATATCGAACAGGGGCCGCGGCTGGAGCGTGAGGGCGCTGTGATCGGTGTGGTCTCCGGTATCGACGGCAAGGTGACCTGCGAGGTCACGCTGACCGGCCAGCGCGACCATGCCGGGACCCAGCCGATGGCTGACCGCCGCGATGCGGTGATGGCCTTCGCCCGGGTGGCGCTGCACCTGCAGCAGGAGGTCGGACTGGCCGAGCCGGAGACCCGCTTCACCATCGGCCGGGTCGAGGTCAGCCCCAACGCGCCCTCGGTGATTGCCGGCGAGGTGCGCTTCCGCATCGACCTGAGGCATCCCGATGGAGCGGTGCTGCAAAGGCTGGCGGCGCAGATCGCCCCGCTGGCCGCCGAGGCCGCGCTGCCCTGCGCTGCCTCGGTGCAAGTGCTGGTCGATGCGCCGCCCAACGGTTTCGATCCGGCGCTGCGGCGGGCCATCGCGGCTTCTGCGGCGCGGCGTGGGTTGCTGGCGCTGGGGATGGCCTCGGCCGCCGGACATGACGCGCGGCATCTGGCACCGCTTTGCCCCACGGCGATGATCTTCATCCCCTGCCGCGGCGGCATCAGCCATGATCCGGCGGAATGGGCCGAGCCCGCCCATGTCGCCGCCGGAGCGCAGGTTCTGGCCGATGTGGTGGCACTGCTGCTGGCGGAGGAGGGGGCATGACTCGCGTTGCCCTGGTTTCGCATTGCCTGCTGAACCAGAACGCCAAGGTAGCCGAATATGCGATCTGCCCCGGCGCGGTACCCTGGGTGCTGGAGGAACTGAAGGCCGCGCACTACTTGCCCCAGCAGATGCCCTGCCCCGAGATGACCTTCCTCGGCGCCGGGCGCTGGTGGCAGGTGCGCGAGCAATACGATACCCCGGGCTATCGCCGCCATTGTCGCCATGTCGCCGCCAGCGTCGCGGCGGTTCTGAAGCACAACCTTCGGCAGGGCTGCGAGGATCTGGTGCTGCTCGGCGTCGACGGCAGCCCCTCCAGCGGCATCGGCATCACCGATTCAGGCCCGGCCTGGGGCGGCCGACCCGAGGCGCGCGAGATGGCGCTGGTCCATGGCAAGGGTGTCTGGATCGGCGTGCTGGAAGAGGTGCTGGCCGAGGAGGGCCTGCCCGCTCCGCGCAGCATCGGCATCGGCACCGAATTGCCCGACTACGACGAGGCCGCCGCGCGTGCTGCCTTCCGGCGCTTTCTGGCAGGGGGGCGGTGATGGAGCCCGGGGATTGCCGCAGCCGCCGCATCCTGGTGGTGGAGGATCTGGACGATCCCCGGCTGGTAGCCCTATCCGGGCCGGTGGGATATGGCCTGATCCAGACCCCGCCCGGCGACATGGCCCCGGATGCGGCAGTTGCGGCCCTGATCCTGGTCGCCGACCAGATCGAGGATTTCCACCACCACGGCTATATCGTCCAGTTGTTCGACAGCGCAGCCTGCTGGTCCGGTGCGCTCGCACAATTTCTTGCCAGGCGAGGCATCAAGCTTCCCGAAATTTTTCCTGAAACAGGGGATGTCAGAGGCCCCCTTTAAGCGGAAATGGCCACCGCAGCGGCTCGGATGCGGTCAGTCGGCCCCGAAGAGCGGCTGCTGCTCGGTCCAGCCCATAGGAAGATCGTTGCGGACGATCTGGGCCACTGAGAGGGTGGCAGGTCGACAGCCCTCGAGGATCGCGGCCTGGAGATCTGGGCAAGGAAGGCGAGCCCGATCTGGGTCCGGATATAGGGTTCCAACCGCCCCGTGCCGCGGGCGATGCTGGTGAGAGATGTCCCCGTTCGCAAGGCCTGCGCCCAGATATGCGCCTCGGCGAGGGGTGATCCGATCCGCCAGCGCCATCGCGACGATGAAGGCCTGCCGCCCCGCTCGCATCTCCGGTTCAGCCAAGATGGCATCCCCGGAAAGCCGTTCTGACGGCACTAAAATACGGCAGTCGCGGCAGGGCCGTATAGCTGCAGCGGTCAGCCGGAGCGATGCGAGGCCCTTGATCAGGATACTTCGCTGCTTCTGCCAAACCTTGGCCTGAGCACGCCCGATGCGATGTGCCAATGCGCGTGCTCACCTGGGCGCTTTCTGCAGCAAAAGATCAACAAGCGCCGCATTTCGCCGGACCAAAGCCTTTCCGCTCTGGGTGAAAATCTCGACGTTGGCAATCTGGTGTTCGATGCGGGATATGAGCGCGTCATCCACTTTGACCCGTTCGACCGTGTCCAGAATATCGTCTCGATAGCGGTGGTAACTCCGCAGCGCCGAGGCCAGTCCGCGGGTCCCGGCGCTGAACGCGGCCAGCGCGAAGGGGCCATAAATCGCCCATCGGAGGCCGAGTCCGTTCACCACGGCGGCGTCGACCTCCTCCACCGTTGCCACGCCGTTCTGGACGAGGCTCAGCGCCTCTTGCAGCACCAAGGCTTGGATCCGGTTGCAGATGAACCCCGGCACATCCCGGCGCAGCACGATGACCGTCTTGCCGAGCGCTTCATAAAACGCGGCCGCGGCGGCAACCGTTTCCGGCCGGGTCTGCGCGCCGGCCACGATCTCCACCAGCGGGATCAGATGCGCGGGCGCGAAAGGATGGCCAACCAGACAGCGGCCGGGATGTTGGCAGCCCGCCTGCAGATCGCTCATCCCCAGACCGGAGGTGCTGGAGGAGATGATCGCCGCTGCGGGCGCCATCGCATCAATCCGAAGGATCAGGGCCTGCTTCTCCTCAAAGGCCTCCGGCCCGTTTTCCTGAATGAAATCAGCATCCCGAACCGCAGCGGCCAGATCGGGCGACAGGTGCAGCCGCGCCCGCCAGTCGCCCGGATCATGGCCAAGCCGTGCCAGCTCGGCCAATTCCTCCTCGATGCCGGACAAGGCTTGTGAAAGAACGGCCGGATTGATGTCCGTCGCGTGGACTTCATGACCATGCGCCAGAAAGAGTGACGCCCAGTTCACCCCGATCTGGCCCAACCCGACACAGGCGATCTTTTTTCGGGTCACCTAAGCACCTTCTGGTCGTAAAGATCGAAGGTGCCGGTGAGGGTCAGGATGCTGGCGCCCAGCATCTCGACCATGGGCAGGTCCGCCAACCCGTTCACCACGCGGAACTGGGTCGGCATGTCTTCCCAGTGCGGACGGTGGAAGGCGAAGCCGCCCCGCGCCGTCGCTGCGGACTTCACACGAGCATCGGCAGCGGGCGGAGTCAGGGTGACGCAGGCCACATCCGCCTCGCCCCATTGGCCGGTGCGGGGAAAGTATTTGTAATGCAGCAGATTGCCACCTGTATCCGGCCCAGGGTCTGCCGGTTTCGTTGCAGGATCAACCTCCGTCACGTCCTCGAAGACCGCTTCAAGAAACCGGAAGCCGCCCCAGCTTGCCTCGCAATGCACCTTGCCGCCCGAGCGCCGGGGGGCGGCGATGTCGCAGAATATCTTCGACACCCCCAGTTCCTCGCGCCCTGTCAGGATCGGGTCGGCCATGTTTTCCCACAGTACCAGCGACAGCGAACCGACTGCGGTGTCTTTTGCCCCTCGGAACCGCACCGGAATCCGGGCGCCCAGAATGTTATAGCCCCGTCCCGCCAGCCAGGGCAGGTTGTGCAGATAGCCGAAGCTGAGCGTCACGACCGGATCGTCCAGCAGCGCGAAACCCGGCGGGACGATCTTGTCCAGCGCCGCCGCATCGGAACGGAAGAACAGATTGAAGGCCTCGAACTCATGGCTGGACCAGTCGAAGCGTTGGCCGTCAGGTCCCTGACGCGGGCTTTGCGACGGGCCGAAGTGGGTGGGCATCCGGTAGATGGCACCGGGCTGGAAGGTATAGGGCAAAGGCAGGCTCCTTTTAGTGTTTGCGCGACGTCAGGACACAAGCCGCGCGAGGGAGATGCGGCTGCGGCGCATCATCAGCAGGGCGGCGAAGGCCATGCCGACGGTCAGCAGGCTGAGCGAGGTGCTGAGCGCCGCGATTGTCGGCTTCAGCTCGTATTTCAGTTCCCCCATGATGGTCAGCGGCACCGTCCGCACTCCGCTGCCGACGAACAGGGCCAGCACCAGTTCGTCGAAACTGCTGACGAAGCAGAGCAGCGCCGAGGCGGTCATGCTGGGGAAGATGTTCGGGAACAGGATGGTGCGGAACACCGTTGCCCGGCTTGCGCCAAGGGAAAAGGCGGCGGCCTCGATCCTCGGATCGACCGAGGCGATGCCCAGCCCGCAGATCACGAAGACGAAGGGCATGACATAGATCACATGGGCGATGACCACGGCGGCCATGGTGCCGCTGAGATGCAGACGCGCCAGCAGCAGATACTGCGCCGCCGCCAGCGCCACGACCGGCAGCACCATAGGGCTGATGGCCAGTGCGCCGATGATGTTGCGACCGGGGAATTCCATCCGCTGCACGGCATAGGCGGCAGGCACACCCAGCGCCAAAGCTGCCATCGTGGAGATCAGCGCAATCGTCACCGAATTGCCGACCGCCGTGCGCCATTGGGGATCGCGCAGGATCTCGGCATACCAGCGCAGGGAAAGCCCACCGATCGGCATGCCAAAGCTCTCGCCCGCCGAGAGGGAGACGGCAAGCACCACGAACACGGGCGCCAGCACGAAGACCAGCATCACGAGGCCGATGGCCGTCAGTCCGGTATCGGCAAGCCAATCCTTCCTCATGCTGATTTCCTTCCGAAACGGGTTGACGAGAGGCTGCGCGCAAGCAGGATCGAAGCCATGAACACCACGAGCAGAATGACCGTCAGCGCAGCGCCGGTTCCCCATTCCCCGCGGCGGTGGATCAGTAGCTCGATCAGGTTCGGCGCCAGCAGCACCCGGCCGCCGCCAAGGATCGACGGGGTGATGTAGAACCCGGTCGCCACCGCGAAGATCATGACGGCGGTGGACAGCGTTGCCGGCATGACCAGCGGCAGGAAGACCTGCCGGAAGGCAGTGAAGCTCGTCGCCCCCAGACTGTGTGCCGCCTGGATCAACCTCTGGTCCACTTTGTGAAAGGCGGCCAGCAAAGGCAGGCAGGCCATCGGGAAAAGCGCGTTCGAGGTGCCGAGCACCACCGCAAAGGGGTTGTAGATCAGCGACAGCGGCGCCTCGGTCAGTCCCGCCGCCATGAGAAGGTTGTTCAGCAGGCCGTTGAATCCCAGAACCGGAATCCAGCTCAGCGCGCGCAGCAGGTAGGAGATGAAGAACGGCATCACGATGGCGGCCACCACGATGACCTTCACCTTCGCCGAAAGCCGCAGCACCCAGAGCGAGAAGAGAAAAGCCAGCAGTGTCGTCACGATGGCCACGATCAGCCCCAGAAGAAGCGTCCGGGCGATCACCATCAGAAAGACCGGCGTGGTCAGAACCGCGCCATAATTGGCCGTGGGCGTTTCGCCCCCGATAAAGCTGAAGGCAAGGATGCCGAGCATCGGCAGGACAAGCGCTATGAACAGGAACAGTGCAAGCGGGGCGGCAAGTGCGACGCCCACGCTGCTGTTCGCCATTGCGTCGCCCGCAGGAGACAGGCGTTGTGCCATGAAAGCGTCCCGATCAGAGGGCTGCGCGGAACGCGGTCCAGCGCGCGTCGATTTCGGCGCGATGCGCGGCCCACCATTGCGAATCGATCAGGACCTGCTTTTTCAGATTCTGCGCCGAGGAGGGCAGAAGCCGCCGCTGGTCATCGGTCAGGAGCGCATCCAGACCAAGGCTCGGTCCCGAATAGGCGACGGTCTCGATTGCCACCAGCTCGTTTTGCGGAACCGTCATCTCATGCAGGAAAGCCATGACGGCCGCCTTGGTTTCCGCGTCTATGCCTTTGGTGACGGCGAAGTAGTTCAGCACGGTCAGACCCTGATTGTAGGTCATGCCTACATCGGGAAGATAGGCGACGCGGCCGGAATAGATCAGCGCATACTCGACCTCGCCCGTGGTCAGAAGCTGCGCGGCCTGCGAACCGCTGTCCCACCAGATCTGCACCTTGCCCTTGTTCTTTTCGAGGAAGGCGAAGGCGCGGTCCACATCCAGAGGATAGAGCTGATCTTGCGGCACCCCATCGGCAAGCAGCGCGACTTCCAGTTGCGAATAGGCGTCATAGGCCATCATCGCTCGGCGGCCGGGGTACTTGTCGGTGTCGAAGAAGTCGGCCCAGGTCTCGATCGGTGTTGCGTCCTTGGCCCAGGCCATCACGAAGGAGAAGTAGTGGCGTCCGATGGCCTGCGGATGCCGGGCCGCGTCGGTGATCGGCTCGGGATTGATCGCGTCCCAGTCCAGTTCCTCGAAGAGTTCCGGGCTGGACAGCACATCGGCAAGTTCGACATCCCAGATATGCCGATCGATCTGCCCCGATTGCAGCATGGCACGCAGTTCCCCGGTCGAGGATTCCACACCCACCAGACGCACCGGCACGCCGGTCTTTTCGGTGAAGGGCCGCACATAGGCTTTTTCCAGGGCCTCGCCCGTCAGGCCGCCCGATTGGGCGATCACGATTTCGGCCACTCCGGCCAGTGCGGGCCGCACCAGCAGCGGGGAAACCGCTCCCGCCAGCGCGGTCGCCCCCACGGTCGTCAACAGTCGTCTGCGAGTGAGCATCATGGCAATCTCCTTGGTTGACTTATGATTGTGTAATTGTATACATTCACACAATACGGATCTGTCAAGCGGGTCCGTTGGCGGGCGGAGAAGAAAAAAACGGGAGGAAGAATGGCGGTGATCAGGGTTGAATCCTTGCGAGACCGGCCCGCATGGGTGCCGGTTCTGGCCCTGTGGGCCTATTACGAATGGTCGATCCCCATGCGGCGCGGATGGGAAGCGACGGTTGATCGCTATCGCCCAACTGATGACCTCCTGCCCGTGACTTTCGTGGCCAGCCTTGACGGCGCCCCGGCGGGCATGGCCTCGCTCCGCACCACCGACAGCCATGATTTCCTTCCGGGTGTCAGCCCGTGGATCTGCAATGTCTATGTGGCCCCCGGCGCGCGCGGACAGGGTGTGGCGGCACGCCTCTGTGAAAGCCTGATCGACGCGGCGCACCGCATGGGCTTTGCCGATCTGCATCTGGCCGCCGGCATGAAGAGCGGCTCGCTCTACCATCGCCTCGGCTTCACCAATGTGGCCGAGGTCGAATATTTCGGGCCCCGCCATGTGCTGCGTCTTGATCTGACGGCCCCGCAGGAAAGAAGCAAATGACCGGACACCTGCCCCATCTCATCGGCGGGCAGCCGGTCTTTCCCTCCGGCCTCGCCAGCAGACGCATCACCAACCCCGCCACCGAGGCACCGCTCGGGAGCTTCTACATCGCTACGCCCGCCGTGGTTGACGCCGCCGTCTCCGCCGCGCGGATGGCATTGCCATGCTGGATGGCCCTGTCGCCGGGCGATCGCGCCGGGATGCTGCGCGCCTGCGCCGAAAGCCTTGCCGCCAATGCCGAGGATCACGCCCACCGGATCACGCAAGAAAACGGCAAGCCACTGACCGAAGCGCGCGGCGAAGTGCAGGGCGCTCTGGAGGAAATCCATGGTCTCATCGGGCTTTCCCTGCATCTGCGAAGCGGCAAGCAGATGAGCCGCGCCGGCGATCTGTCCTTCCAGCAGGTCAGTCCGCGCGGCGTCGTCGCCTGTATCACGCCGTGGAACTATCCCTTCCTGACCCCGCTCGTTTCGGTTTTCGCAGCCCTTGTGACCGGCAATACGGTCGTGCTGAAACCATCCGAGAAATCGCCGAACAGTGTCTTGGCCCCGATCCTTTCCGTCGCGGGGCATCTCCCTGCGGGGGTGCTGAACGTGGTGCTCGGCGACGGAGGCATGACAGGCGCGGCCCTGGTCGAGGATGCGCGCGTCGATTTCGTCCTCTTCGTCGGCAGCACCCGTGCGGGCGCGCAGATCGCCCTTGCCAATGCCCGCAACCTGCGTCCCGCCGCGATGGAGCTTGGCGGTAAGGACTGTTTCATCGTCGACGCCGGTGCAGATCTGGATCAGGCCGTCGCGGCCGCCTGCCACAGCGCCTTCTACAACGCAGGACAGATCTGCACCTCGGCCGAAAGGTTCCTCGTCCATAGCGATATCCATGCGGAGTTCAGCCGCCGTCTGGCGGTGGCCGCCGCACAGATCGCGCTGGGGGACGGCATGGCCCTCGGCACCCGGATGGGACCGCTGATCGACCGGGGCCAGCGCGATCTTGTCGCCGCGCATGTCGAGGATGCGCTGCAGTCCGGCGCCCGCCTTCTGACCGGCGGGCAGATCCCGGACGGGCCGGGTTTCTTCTATCCGCCCACCGTTCTCACCGATGTTTCCGCGACAAGCCGTCTCTGGCGCGAGGAAACCTTCGGCCCCGTCGCCCCGATCCTCGAAGTCCCGGATTTCGAGACTGCGCTGCGGGTTGCCGATGACAGCGATTACGGGCTGGGCGCGGTTCTCTTCACCCAGAACGCCGCCCATGCCCTGCGCGCCATCGAAGTGCTCGATGTGGGCATCCTCAAGATCAACACGCCCATCGGCGTCGGCAGCGGCACCACATGGGAGCCCCGCCGCAAAAGCGGCTTTGGTCCCGGCAACGGGCAGGAATTGCTGCAAGCCCTGCTGCGCCAGAAGTCCGTCACCTGGAGAGCTCTGAATGACCACTAAACTGCTGATCGACTCGGTTTCCAAACTTTACGGCGCCCAATACGCGGTCCGCGATTTCTCGCTCTCCGTCGCGGAAGGGGAATTCGTCTCGCTCCTCGGACCCAGCGGTTCGGGCAAGTCCACGGTGCTGAGCATGATCGCCGGGCTGAACCGGCCGAGCGCGGGCCGCATCCTGATCGACGGAACCGATGTCACCAACCTGCCGGCCAACAGGCGCAACATCGGGCTGGTCTTCCAGAACTATGCCCTCTTTCCGCATCAGACCGTGGCGCGCAACGTGGCCTTCCCGCTGAAGGTCCGCAGCCTGCCGGAAGTCGAGATTGCGGAGCGGGTGGCCGAAGCCCTCCGCAAGGTGCGGCTCGAACCATTCGCCGAGCGCTATCCGGATGAGTTGTCCGGCGGCCAGCAACAGCGTGCCGCCCTTGCGCGGGCCATCGTCTTCGAACCCGATCTTCTGCTGCTGGACGAGCCTCTCGGCGCTCTGGACCGCCGCCTGCGCGAATCCCTGCGCCATGAGCTGCGGTCCCTGCAACGGCAGACCGGGATCACCACGATCATGGTGACGCATGATCAGGAAGAGGCGCTGAGCATGTCCGACACCATCGTCGTGATGTCCGGCGGGCGCGCCGAACAATGCGCCGCACCGGAAGAGCTTTACATGCGGCCGCAAAGCCGCTTCGTTGCCGAATTCATCGGATCTGCCAATGTCGTTCCGGGTGATGCCCTTGCGCCCGGCGATCCCGCGGCGCTCTTTGCCATCCGGCCCGAAGCCGTCCGCTTTCATTCGGCACCGGCGTCCGAAGGCGCCCTGACTGGCACCGTCAATGCCACCGAGTATTGCGGGAACTACTACCGTCTCTATCTCTCAGTCGATAAGGTCGGCGAGATGACAAGCCACTTGCAACTGGCACATCCGCCGTCGCTGGGGTCGCAAGGATATGTTTCCTGGTCACAGGCCGACATGCATCCCCTGCGCCATCCCGCCTGACGGCTGACGGGCTGCTGTTGATGGAAGAGAAGGTAGTTCGAACCTATGGCGAAGAAGCCAGCAGCCACCGCCAGAGTCGAGATGGCCGACCTGAAGGACGTGGCACCCTCCATCGACCAGAGCGTCGGCAGCGGCACCCTGTCCTCGCAACTGGTCGAAAGGATCAAGGATCTGATCTACGTCGGCAAGCTGCCGCCCGGCACTCAGGTCACCGAACAGGGCCTGAGCAGCCTTTTCGGCGTTTCACGCACCCCCATGCGCGAGGCTCTGCGCGCGCTCGAATCTGGGGGGTTCGTCGAGCTCATTCCCAATAAGGGCGCCCGCATCGGCTTCATAGACGAGGATGAATATCAGGCAGCTCTGCGCATCGTCTCCACCGTGGACGAGATCCTTGCCGAGCGGATTTGCAGCCGCGTCACCGACGACGATATCGCCGACCTCGAGTACCTCGAATCCATGCTGACCCATACCTACGAGAAGGGCGACAAGGAGCGTTACTTGAAAGCCAATTACCAGATCCATGACCGTCTTGAAGAGATCGCGGACAGTCAGTTTCTCCGCTCCATCCGTGCCTTCATCGCCGCTCGCATGGCCTCGCGGACCCGCATTCTGATCGGCGATCCCGCAATCTGGAAGCGGTTTTATCAGGACCACCTTGCGATGACGGTTGCCATCCGCGACCGGAACCCGGAAGCACTTCTCGCGGCGTTCCGGTCCCACAACCAGCCCATCTCCCATATTCCGGTGACAGGCGAATAGGGCTGTCTGTGTGGCCCGCCGTTCCCCGACATCGCCCATGCACGGCCAACGGCTGAAACTTGCTCTGCCATGAGTTCTTCCGAACGCTGCATGGAGTGATCAGTTACATGTCAAGAAGCCGAGCGGCTCTCCTCAGCCGCCGCTCAACAGCCCGAATCTGTTCACCATCTGGTCGAGGACGGCTGCCCGTGTGCCGATGCTATCCTTGAGCCGCTGTGCGACCGCATCCAGCAAGAGGTTCATCAGGCTGAGAAAGGCGGCCTGGCTGTCCCATAGCAGCCGGCTTTCGGTGCTGACCATCAGCGACACATCCGAGACCTCATGCGACCAGTCGCAATGCGGGTCCGAGACGATCACCACGAAATGGCCCAGCTCACGCGCCAGTTGCGCGATCTTTCGGCTCAGGGCGCTGTAGCGGCGCATCTCGAACAGGATGAGCATGCTGCCCGGCGGCGCATCGTGGATCTCGGCAAGGGTGCCGTTCCTCGTGTCGATCCGGCGGACGCCGCGGCGAAACAGCTGCAGCCGGATTTCGAAGATTGATGCGATCCCATCCATCATCTGGAAACCGGTGACCAAGATCTCGGGCACGCGGCTGATGGCCTCGACCACGCGCTCCCATTCCGGGGTTGAAACGGTTTCGTAGACCTTCACCAAGGCTTCGATTTCCAGCGTCAGCGCCTCGGAGAGCTTTTCGTTCTGCCCGCCGCCCTGCAGAAATCGCTCGACCCGGCTGCTGACCTGCAGGTCGCCGATGGTGAACTTGCGGCGCAGCTCCTGCCTTACCTCGGCCAGCCCTTGATAGCCGTTCTTGCGCAGGAAGCGGCTGACGGTCATTTTGCTGACCCCCACCGTGTCGGCAATGCTGGCGGCGGTGTCGAAGGGCAGGCGCTCGATATTCGACAGCATGTAATTGGCAAGCGCGCGCTCGCTTCGGGTGAAGCCGGGCGCGTTGCGGTGCAGGCGCAGCTCCAGCCCGCCTGCAGGGCCGGTCGAGGTTGGGGATGGGGGTTTCATATGCACCTGCTGCGAAAAGGACCCGGCTAACAAAATGGGATCACTATAACATAGACAGGAAAACGTCGCCTGCTGCACCATTTTCGTGACCAGTGCAGAGAGGATGACCGATGACAGGCACAACCGGCGACCCACGGCATGAAGATGCTGTTGCCCGCGAAGGGGCAGAGCCGGTGATCCGAACGGTTCTTGTGGGCTCTGCGCCGCGCATCGCGGTCGATTTGGCCGGGCAGGGCGAACCTGTGCTGTTTCTTCATGGCATTGGCGGCAATCGGACCAACTGGAGCGACAATCTGCGCGATCTGGCGGCGGATTTCCGGGTGATGGCCTGGGACGCGCGCGGCTATGGCGGGTCCGACGATTATGAGGGGCCGCTGCATTTCGACGACTTCGCGGCCGACATGCTGGGCATCCTTGACCATTTCGGCATCGGGCGGCTGCATGTCGTCGGCCTGTCGATGGGGGCAGCCATCGCCGCCTATTTCCACAAGCAGCATCCCGAGCGCGTCGCGACCCTGACCCTGTGCGACACCGACATGGGCTTCAACCGCTATTCGCAGGAGGAGCGCGCGCTGTTCGCACGGCTGCGCCGCGAGCCCCTGTCAAAGGGCGTGCCCCCCTCCGAGATCGCGGCGGATGTGGCCGACGCACTGATCGGCGATCCGACGCATGCCGAGGTCCTTGCGCGCCTGCGCGAGTCGATGAGCCTCGTGCGCCCGGCCTCTTACATCAAGGCCTTCGATGCACTGATCGCGCGGGAGGATGACACCGATCTCTACACCGATATCCGGGTGCCGCTGCTGCTGGTGGTCGGAGCGCTGGACAGGGTGACGCCGCCCGCCCTCGTGCGCGAAATCCATAACCATGCGCCACATGCCGATTTCCGCATGATCGAGGCGGCCGGTCACCTACCCAACATCGAGAACCCGCAGGCCTTCAATGCTGTGATCCGGGAGTTTCTTTTGAAGGCGGGCGCGGGGCGCCCGGAAGAGAAGAGCTAGAAGCTTCGGCAAAGCGGACAGGGTTGAGTCCGAAAAGAGAAGAAACGTTTTCCATCGTCCTGACAGGGAGGGGACATCAATGAGCCGGCAAGGAGCCAAGGGAGAAGAGGGCACTCTGAGCGGGGGGCTTGGAGTGACGACGGTGATTGTCATGGTCATCGCGGCGGCGGCACCGCTGACCACCGTGGGCGCGGTGGCGCCCAATGCCTTCATTGCCGGCAACGGTGCTGCCTACCCCATCATGTATGTGGTTGCCGCCCTGCTGCTGTTCCTCTTTGCGGTCGGGTTCAATGCGATGAACCGCTATGTGGCCGAGGCAGGGGCCTTCTATTCATATGTAACCCTTGGCCTTGGCCGGGGCGCCGGGATCAGCTCTGCCTATCTGGCGCTCCTGACCTATACCTGTGTCCAGATGGCGGTCTACGCCTTCATGGCCGGGATCCTCGCGGATTACGTGACCGGCCTGGGTGGGCCCGAACTGCCCTGGTGGGTCTGGATGGTCGGCATCGTGCTGGCCGTCACCTTCTTCGGATATCGCAACATCGACTTCTCGGGCAAGCTTCTGCTGGTTCTTGTCGCGCTGGAGATCTTGATCTGTCTCGTGCTGGTTGTCGCCATCGTCATCGAGGGCGGTGGCCCAGAGGGCCTTTCCACCGCCACCTTCACACCCTCCGCCTGGTTCCAGGGCGCACCGGCCCTGGGCCTCATGTTCGCGGTCTCCGGCTTTCTTGGTGTCGAGGGGGCGGCGATCTACCGTGACGAGGTCCGCGACCCCGACCGCACCATCCGCCGCGCCACCTATGGCGCCCTTGCGGTGATCGGCCTCTTCTATGCGGTCGTGGCCTGGGGTTTGGTCAGCGCGTGGGGCGACCAGAGCATCGTTGAGAAAGCGTCGCAGGACCCGGGCGGGCTGCTGGCCGAGACCTTCGGCATCTATCTCGGCCCGGTCAGTCAGGAAATCGTCCAGATCCTGTTGCTGACCAGCTTCTTTGCCTGTGTGCTTTCGTTCCACAACGTGATCAACCGCTATGTCTTCACGCTCGGCCTCGCCGGTCTGATGCCGCGGGCTCTGGGCAAGGCGCATCCGACCTACCATTCGCCGCATGTCGCCGCGCTGTTGCAATCCGGCTCGGTGCTCGTCCTCATGGCGGTTTTCGTGGCGATGGGGTTGGGGCCGTTCTCGCAGATATTTTCCTGGATGATCGGCACCTCGACGCTTGGCTTCCTTCTCTTGATGCTGTTGACCTGCATCGCGGTCATAGCCTTCTTCGGTCGGAACCCGCGTGGGCTGAGCCCATGGCGCACCCGCTGGATTCCGCTTCTGGGCGCTCTTGGTCTTTTCATCGCAGCAGGGACGACGATGGCCAATCTGCCGATTCTTGTCGGGACCTGGGGAATGGCGGCGGCGGTGATCGTGCCGATCCTGCTTATCCTGGTCGGTGGCCCAGCCTTCGCCATGCTCAACTCGAAGGCAAATGCGGAACATGCGGACGCCTTGCAGCGCGGTGCGAAATGAGCCGGGGATTGCCAACAGGGGCGGCGCAACGCGCCGCCCTCGCCGGTAGGAGGATGTGACGATGGTGAAGCGCACGAAGATGCTGATCGTGGGTTCCGGAGGGAACGGGATCTCCCTCGCGGTCCTGCTCGACAGGGCTGGCCATTCCGATTTCAGCATCATCACCAAGCACAGGGATTTCGGCGGCGCCTGGTTCCAGAACACCTATCCGGGATGCGAGGTGGATTGTGCCTCGTCCGTCTACCAGTTCGGCTTCCGGCCCAACCCGGACTGGTCTGCACTGTTCGTCCGCCAGCCCGAACTGATGGACTACATGCAAAGGGTCGCTGCCGAAAACCGCCTTTACGAGCGTACCTTGTTCGGTTGCGAAATGACCGGTGCGCGCTGGAACGAGGCGACGGCCTGCTGGCAGGTCGAGACCACGGCCGGACGGATCGAAGCGGAACATCTGATGCTTGCGACCGGCTTTCTGGAAGAAGCGGTGATCCCGAAGCTGCCTGGTCTCGACACATTCGCGGGGCCGGCGTTTCATTCCTCGGAATGGCCGGAGGATTTCAGCGGCGAAGGGCAACGTGTCGCGGTGATCGGCAGCGGTTCCTCCGCCATCCAGATCGTCCCGGCGCTGCAAGAACGCGCGGCACATGTCTGGCAGTTCCAGCGCACCCCGACTTGGCTGCTGCCCAAGAACAACCGCCTTCTCACCGAGGCGGAGCGGCAAGCGCTTGCGGCCTCCCCCGAGGAGATGGAACGACGGCGCGCCGAGGTCTTCGAGCAGGAGGAAACGCTCTGGCAAGACACGTTCGTCTCGATGAATGGCGCGGAATATGAACATCTTGCACGTATCCATCTGGAGAACCAGATTGCTGATCCGGAACTGCGCCGCCTGCTGACGCCAGGGCACGCCATGGGCTGCAAACGCCCCCTCGTCAGTGATAATTATTACACCTCCCTGACACAGGACAACGTAACCCTGGTGCCGGAGAGAGTCGCGGGCATCCGGGATGGCAGCCTCGTAACCGGGGGAGGCAAGTCTTTCGAGGTCGATGCAATCGTCTTCGCCACCGGTTTCTATTTTGGCGGCCATATCCTTAATCTTGTCGAACGCCGGGATGGCCAGACCGTCGGTGTCTGGCAGGCGGGGCATCCGCGCGCCTATAAATCGGTCTCCGTGGCAGGATGCCCGAACCTCTATCTCGTCGGTGGACCGGCTCCGAACGGGCAGATCTGGAACGGTCTCTATCCCGGCGAGGCGGTTGCGACCTATGTCCTGCGGATACTCGAGCATCTGCGCGACAAGGGGCTGCGCGCCATTGAGGTCCGCGAAGAGGCCGAACTGGAATGGAAGCGTGCGGCCGATGCCTTGCTTGACAAGGCTCCGGTCGTGGCCGGCGGATGCGCGAACTACTCCCTGGACGATACGGGCCATAACAAGGCCGCATGGCCGGGCACGCTGCGCTCGATGACGGCCGCCCTGTCCGAATTCGACGCCTCTAAATACGATCCCGTCTGAAGTGGGCCGGATCATCCAACGGGGCATGGCCGCCGGTTACAAGATCGCCCATGCCGCCGCTCTCGCAGGGAGGTGCGGTCTTGTAGAGATCAGCTCGAATTCGTCTGACAGCACTTCTGGCAGAGGCCGGCTTTCGTCAGCGTCACGAACGAGTTAAGCATAGTCACGGCGCACCGCATTTCGCTCTTTTGGGATTGAGCGCGTCGGAACAATTTTCCGCGACTCGCGGTTTCGTGGAAGATGCGCCTAACTTATGATCCAAACTTGGCTGGCCCGGCGTTGAATGTCTTGTCTGAAGAGCCCCTGCAGAGTTGATTGGCCCAACGCGCATAGACGACTGAAATGACCAGCCATTCGATCATCATACTGACGAAGGACCGTCCCGGGCTTCTGCCCCGAGCAGTCGCCTCGGCGATGCGGGCACTGGGTGATGATGGCGAAGTGCTTGTGGTTGACGACGCCAGCAAACGACCGGCGGAAGACGTGTTGCATGGGCCCGGCGACCAGAGGCTCCGGATTATGCGGCGTGAGTTCTCCGCAGGCATTTCTGCAGCGCGGAATGCGGGCATTGCGGCCAGTAGGGGTGCGGTGATCTTCTTTCTCGACGATGATGACGAGCTCTGGCCCGACTATATCGGGGATATCCTCCACGGCCCTGCGCCGCGCTTCGACTATGGTTTTTCGGCTTGTGTCGTGACCAGAGATGGGCGGCGAGAGCCACCCCGGCGACCGCGGTTTGCTACGGGTCCCGTCCCCAGGAATGCTCCACTCCGCAAGCAGCTTTGCGGAACAGGTATGGGGTTCTGGATTCACCGCCAGGTTGCTGACGCCGTTGGCCCTTTCACAACGGAAATCCCGATCAACGAGGATACGGACTACGTTTGTCGCCTGATCGAGCAAGGACGCCGGGCCTGGTATTCAGCGCGTCCCGGCGTCACGGTCCACAGTCACGCCAGCGCAAATGAAGCTGGCAACATTACCACACGCCTGGACGCGCTTCAGCGCGCGCAGGCGATGCTGCATGTTTGCGACCGGTTCCCCGCGATGGCGGGCCATCTGGGCCGGAGCTACCTGCGCCATTGCGCGCGGGCCGGTCTTTTCGAGGAAAGCGCACGCTACCTGAGCAGGCAGACCGACCGCAGGCTGCGCATCCAGCTTACGATGTATTTCCATCTGAAGTGTCTGGGTTATCGCGCGCGCGGCCTGGCGAGACGAAAGGCCTGACACGTTGCGCATCGTCCATATCGTGCCCGAGCGCCCCAGTGCCACGGGATCGGGTGCACAGTTGCGTGCCCATGCCCTTTCGCGTGCCTTGTCCCAAATCGGCGATGTTGAGACGCAGGTTGTCGCCGAACTGTTCGCGGCGGCAAATACCCGTCAGGTTCGCGCACCATCCTTCATCGAGGCAGAGATGCCGGCTGCCATACTGGACGCCATCGAGAAGCGCGCCCGCTTGGCTCCCGGCGATATTGCGATAGTCGAGGGGATTTATCTTTCGGCCGTGGCATACCGCCTGGTTGAACGGGGCGTGCGCGTGATCCTTGACGCCCACAACGTTGAAAGCGACTTGTTGCGCCAGACCGATCTGGCGCGCCACCCGATTCTTGCAAGATTGCAGCGACGTGGTCGCTGGCGCCGTGCGGCCGAGGCAGAACGCAGGCTCCTGCGGGCGGTGGCATCAGTCTGGGCCTGCTCGCAGGCTGATGCCGATCTGCTCCGGCACTTTGCTTCGGGTGCGTCTCCGGTTTGCGTTATACCCAACCCTGTGCCGGACTGGTGCATGTTGGTCCAGCCCATCAAACGCCCGGACGGGATCGATGCCGTCTTCGTGGGGCATCTCGGCTACCGACCCAACATTGCTGCAGCCATGCGCCTGGCCCGGGGCATCTTTCCCGCATTGCGTGCCGCTGACGCTTCCGCGCGCCTGACCTTGGCCGGACGCGCGCCGGCCGAGAGGCTGCGCCGGGACATGGCGCGTTATCCTGAGGTCGCACTTGTCTCGGATCCCATGGATCTTGCTCCGATCTATGCCGCATCGACCATGACGCTCATGCCCTTGAGAGAGGGTGGCGGTACGCGGATCAAGGCTCTGGAGGCGATGGCGGTTGGACTGCCGGTCATTGCAAGCACAAAGGCCGTCGAGGGTTTGGCGGTCGCGCCAGGTCGGCAATTCCTTTTGGCCGAAAGCGATGGTGAGTTCGTCGAGGCTGCTCTAAGGCTGGCCCGAGCCCCTGATCTAAGGGAGGATCTCGCGGCCGCAGCAAGGGATTTCGCGTTCCGCCATCACGGTCCGCGAGCGATAGAGACAGCGGTCGCGGCCGCTCTGCATGAGGGAAAGTCCGACAGATGAGCAACCAGCAATGCGAGCCAGGCGGACGCATCCCCAAGCTGATACACCAGACTTGGAAGTCTGCGGACCTTCCTGCCGATGCCAGCGACACCTGGCGTCGGCTTGGCGCCGGCTGGGAGTGGCGGCTTTGGACAGACGCCGATCTTCTGACTCTTGTGCGGGATCACTATCCGCATCTTGAACCGCTTTACCTGTCCTACCCGAACAATGTGCAGCGTGCCGATCTTGGGCGCTATATGGTATTGGACAGGTACGGAGGCATCTATGCCGATCTTGACACCGAATGTCTTACCCCGCCTGACGCGCTGACGCAGGAACGGCGTGTCGTCCTGAGCGAGGAGCCGATCGAGCATGTCCACCACGTGCTGGCCTACGGATTGGATCGGCTCTATTTCAACGGCGTCATGGCGGGGCCGGCCCGACATCCCTTCTGGGCGCACCTGATCGGCCTGGTCCAGCGCTGTGCCCATTCCCTTCACGACGTGCTGGAATCGACCGGGCCGGCCGTGCTGACCGGGGCAGTCCAAAGCTACCCGGATCCACAGGGGCTGGCGCTGCATTCCTGCCATCTTTTCACGCCGCTCACCTCGAAAGGGATCGAGACTGTCGGGTCGGAACATGGCCCCCTGGCGCCCCTGCGCATATCGAACCATCTGTGGCGCGGAAGCTGGATTCCCCCGCGTGCCCAACGCCCCGTGTCGCGTGCCGTCAAGACCGCCTGGCGCAAGGCAGCCTATTCCCTTTCCCGCGGGGCCTATCTGTCGCGAACCGCCGCTGCGGAAAGCATCGACCGTGCTCGGTTGCATCGGCCCGTCACCTCGGGCGATCAGGTGTCCGTCCTCATTCCGGTGCGGGATGCAGAGCCTTTCCTCGACCGCTGCATGGAACTCCTTCTGGCGCTGGATCACCCCGCCGAAAGGCTGTCGGTTACCTTCTGCGAAGGAGACAGCCGAGATGGAACTGTCTCGCGGCTGGCTGACCTCCGCGAGCGATACGCTGGACGCTTCCACGATTTTCGCGTGATCAGTTTCCCCGGGGGGCCGACATTGGAGCGCGAAAAGCGCTGGTTACCACGGTTGCAGCGTGCTCGCCGTTCGCATCTCGCGAGGGTCAGGAACCACCTGATCGACCAGGGGGTCAAACCTGGCGATGACTGGGTGCTCTGGCTGGATGCGGATGTCTGCGACTATCCGCCTGACATCCTGCGCCGGCTTCTCGCGGAGCGCCGCAAGGTGGTGACGCCAGACTGTCGGCTGTCGTGGAACGGGCCGAGTTATGATCTGAACAGCTTCACCGACCCGACCGAACGGCGCGATAGCCGCTATCTGAAACACGTGCAGGGTGGTCTTTACATGCCGCCGGCCAACCACGACCGCCGCCGTCACCTTAATCACCTGCGCTTTCTCGACAGGGTTCCGCTGACCTCGGTTGGCGGCACCATGCTTCTGGTTGCGGCCGAGGTCCATCGCGCAGGAATCCAGTTCCCGGACCAGCCCTACGATGACCTTCTGGAAACCGAGGGCTTCGGTCGCCTCTGCCACCATTTCGGCGTCACACCCTATGGATTGCCGAACCTGGCGATCCTGCACACCGCGTCCTAGCTTCCGCGGCTTCAGCGGAAAGCAGGGCGGTGGAAGTTGTCAGGGGAAGCCAGCACGCGGCGGCGCCCCGCCAGCTCTCTGCAGGGACCCTATGGCTTCACCCTTGCATCGCGGTCATTCCGCCGTCGATGGTCAGGACCGACCCGCTGCAATAGCTGGCATCGTCTGATGCCAGGAACAGGCATCCTTGTGCGATTTCCTCAGGGCGGCCTGCGCGGAGCATCGGGGACATGAATGGCGCCCTTGTCGGGTCTTTGAAGCCGTCGATCACGTCACCGATCATTCCGGTGGCGATATAGCCTGGCGCAATTACGTTCGACCGGATGCCCTCGGCCACATAGGCGCAGCTCATTGCGTTGGAAAGGTTGATCATTCCCGCCTTCGCTGCGCAATAGGCATGGGCTTTCGTCAGGCCGCGGAAGCCCGAGACGCTGGAGACATGGACAAGCGCCCCCCCGTCGCCCTGCTGACGCATCTGCTGTACCGCAAGGCGCGACATCAGATAGCAGGAGGTGAGATTGATCCGCATCACCTCGTCCCATTGGGCAAGTTCTGTGCCTGCCACGTCCTCCATCGTTCCGGGTGACTGGCGCTGCCAGCTGTAGCCGACCCCCGCAGCATTCACGAGAATGTCGATCCGCCCATAGGCCGCCAGCGTGGCGGAAAAAGCGGCCTTTGCGCCGGATTCGAGGCTGATGTCCTGCGCTTCGACAGCGCAATCCAGCCCTGCGGCCCTTAATGACTCCTGCGTTTCGATCAGTGCCGACGCGGTGCGCGATACGCCCAGAACGTGGGCGCCCTCCTGTGCGAACAACAACGTTGCGGCGCGGCCGACTCCCGATCCTGCCCCGGTGATCAGGGCAACCTTTCCCTTCAGTCGTTCCATTGCGATGATCCTCGCTTCACGGCCAAGAAGGTCAGGCCACGCGGCCAAGAGCGCGGCGATGGGCCTCGCGGCCGGACTTGACGAGCGCTTCCATGAAGGTGAACGAGTGTTCGGCAAGGTCCTTGCCGTCTTCCCATGTATCACGCCAGATGCCGAGGATGCCCAGAAGCGGCTGGTCGATCATGGTCGAAGAGAAACTTTCGAACGAGATCGGGCCCGTATAGCCCGCTTGGAACAGCGCGCGGATGAACGGGTTGAAGTCGATATTTCCCGCGCCCAGGTAGCCCCGGTTGGAATCGCCGATGTGGAAAAAGCCGATCCGGTCGCCCGCTTTCAGGATCGCCTGCTGGATATCAGTTTCCTCGATGTTCATGTGATAGCTGTCGAGATGGATTTTCACATTTTCCATCCCGGTTTCGTTGCAGAAGGCCAGCGCCTGCTCTGCCGTGTTCAGCAGATTGGTCTCATAGCGGTTCACGACCTCGAGCCCGATGGTGATGCCAAGAGACTTAGCATGTCTGGCCACACGTGCGATGGCGGCAATCGAGGCGGTGCGTCCATCGGCGGGGCAGGGCAGCATGTATTTCTGGAAGGCGGAATAGGTGATGCCGCTGACCAGAGAGCCGCCGATGCGCGCGCAGGTGTCGACGGCACCCATGAGGAACGCCTCGCCGCGTGCGCGGATCTCGGGATCGGGGCTGGTCAGGTCCTGATCGGCTGAAAGCCCCAAGCAGACTGCAGCGCCCATGCCCGTTTCGGCGAGAAGCTGGCGTGTCACCTCGGTCACCTCGTCCCCGACGGGGGTGGGCGGCGTTTCGATGAAGTCGTAGCCGATCCGTTTCGCCTCGCGGATGGCATGGCGAGCGCCGTCGCTGTCCCAGGTCTTGGTCAGCACCAGCCAGTGAACACCCAGCGGGTTGATCTTGTTCATGTCGTTTCTCCCTTTGCCGCGTCAGGCCCAGCCCACGACGCCCTTGATTTCGGTGACGTCATCCAGCGCGAAATCCGCATACTCGCGCCCGTTGCCCGACCGTTTGTAACCGCCGAAGGGAGCGGCCGAATCCCAGGCCGGATAATTCAGATAGACAGTGCCCGCGCGCATCTTTGCTGCCACCCGACGCGCCCGTTCGGGATCGGCCGACTGAACATAGGCGGCCAGTCCGTATTCGGTGCCATTGGCCATTGCGACGGCCTCGGCCTCGTCACGATAGGGCAGGATAGAAAGCACCGGGCCGAAGATCTCCTCGCGCGCCAGTGTCATTTCGGGCGTGATACGGCCAAAGACCGTGGGGCGGACGTAAAAGCCCTTGTTCAGCCCCTCGGGCCGCCCGGGTCCGCCTGCGGCAAGGGTCGCGCCCTCGTCGAGGCCGGTCACGATCAGGTGCTGGATCTTGTCGAACTGCGCGGCGCTGACCACCGGGCCAAGCTGGGTTTCCGACCGGGCCGGATCGCCGGTGCGGAAAGTCGCGGCGGCAGCGGAGGCGAGGTCCAGTGCTTCATCATGGCGGTCGGCAGGCACCAGCATCCGGGTCGGCGCATTGCAGGACTGGCCCGAATTGCCGAAGCAGCCGGCCACGCCTTTGGCGACTGCGGTGCTGAAATCGGCGTCCGCCAGAAGGATGTTGGCCGATTTGCCGCCCAGTTCCTGCGAGACTCGCTTGACCGTTGCCGCAGCGGTTTCGGCCACCATGATCCCGGCACGGGTCGAGCCGGTGAAGGACATCATGTCCACCCCCGGATGCCGTGACAGCGCCATGCCGACGCCAGGCCCATCGCCGTTCACCAGATTGAAGACGCCGGGCGGTGTGCCCGCCGCCTCCATGATCTCGGCAAAGATCAGGCCTGATAGCGGGGCGATTTCCGAAGGCTTCAAGACCATTGTGCAGCCCGCCGCGATGGCCGGGGCGACCTTGCAGACGATCTGGTTCATCGGCCAGTTCCAGGGCGTGATCATGCCGATCACCCCGATTGGTTCGCGCATGACGCGGGTACTGCCGCGCATATGCGACCATTCATAGGTTTCCAGCGTGGCCAGCATCTGCCGCAGATGGGCTAGGCCGATCCCGGCCTGCGACTCGCGCGCAAAGGCAAGGGGTGCGCCCATCTCGCGGCTCATCGCGCGGGCGAGATCTTCGATCCGCACCTCATAGGCAGCAAGGATGCGGGCCAGAAGGGCAGTGCGTTCAGCCTGCGGCAGGGCAGCAAAGGCCGGAAAGGCGGCTTGGGCGGCGCGCACCGCGCGGTCGGCATCGACGGCGTTGCCAAGGGCGATGGTGCAAAAAGCCTCTTCGCTGGCCGGGTCGATCACTGGCAGTCGGGGGGCATTGGCCCCATCGGCAGGGACGGTCCAGCGGCCGTTTATGTAGAAATGTTCAAGATGCGGGGTCATGTCGGTTCTCCGGTTCGGGAACGGGCGCCGGAAGCGGCGCGGGATCAAGCGCGGCGGCAAAGCGGGCAGCAGCCCGTTTCAGCAACTGCACCGCCGCCGGGCGATGCGTGGGCGCTAGCCGGTCGGCGAGGGCAATTATCCCCAGTGCATAGACCGGCCCAAGGCGTGGCAGCATCACCGGCACCGCCAGCGAAACCACCCCCTCGTTGATTTCACCATCGCAGACCGCATAGCCCTCGCGCCGGATGCGGGTGTATTCCGCGATCAGATCGTCGTCGCCGGTCAGTGTGCGGTGGGTGAAACTCTCGCGCGGGGCCGCCAGCATCGCCGCCCGCAGCGTCTCGGGCTGAAACGCCACCAGCGCCTTGGCGGAGGAGCAGGCATGAACTGGCCGCAAGCCGATGCCCGGAAAGACATGGCTGCGCATCGGATCATCCGGCGTGGCAGTGGCAAAGAGGTCCACCTGTCCCTGCGTCAGCCGCGCGGCAAAACTCGCCACGCCGCACGCCTGTGCCACCTCGGCCAGAATAGGTCTTGCCAATCCTGTCAGCTGATCGGCGTCGATATGGGCGTGCAGCAAGCCATAAAGCCGAGCGCCCAGCCGGTAGCCCCGCCCCGCCGGGCCAGGCTCCAGATAGCCAATCTCTGCCAGTTGTCCGATCATGCGGTGAGTGCTGGCGCGCGGCAGGCCGGTGCGCCGCACGATCTGCATGAAGCTGCATTCATGCGGCGGCGGCTCGAAACACGCCAGCACCCGCGCCAGCCGTTCGGTAAACCCGGCGGCCTCTGCCTGGGTTTCCATGGCGCTACCAGGCGGTGTAGCCGCCATCCGCCGACAGGATCGAGCCGGTGAAATAGCTTGATGCGTCGGAAGCCAGGAACAGGGCCGTAGCCGCGATCTCGCGCGGCTCACCAAAGCGGCCCATCGGCGTCATCTCGACGTTCTTGGCGTAGACGTCGGGCATGTTCTTCAGCTGCATGGTCATCTCGGTGCCGATATATCCGGGCGCAATGGCATTCACCCGCACGCCGCGCGTTGCCCATTCCACTGCCAGCGCCTTGGTGATGTGATGGGTCGCGGCCTTGCTGGCCATGTAATGCGCGGCAAACTGCGGGCGGTTGATGATCAGCCCCGACATCGAGCCGAGGTTGACAATGCTGCCCTTGCCCGCTGCCAGCATGTGGCGACCAAAGGCGCGGGCGCACCAGAACACCGCATTGGCATTCACATCCATCACCCAACGCCATTCTTCGTCGCTGATGTCCACGGCGGCGTTCAGACGCGACACGCCCGCATTGTTGACCAGAATGTCCACCCGCCCGAAGCGATCCATCACCGATTCGGCCAGTTCGCTGACGCTGGCGGTGTTGGTCACATCGACGGGCAGGGCGAGGGACTCGATTCCCTCGGCGCCAAGCTGCGCCGCCGCCTGTTCCCGCGTGCCGGAATCAATGTCGGCGACGACGATACGGGCGCCGGCCTCGCCCAAGGCGCGACCGATCTCGAGACCGATCCCCCGGCCGCCCCCAGTGACCACGGCCACGCGGTCTTTGAGATCAAAGAGTTGCAGATACATGTGTCCTCCCTTTGCCGGCTCTCCTCCGGCCACTTGCTGTTCCTTTGGCGCGGCGCAGCGGTTTTACCTCCGCTTTCCGGCGCGCAGACATAAATTATCAGTTCGTTTCCAATGGGTTGAAAGCCATCAGTCCGCTTGGTCGCTTCGTTCCGCATTTCCGTGGCTGCGGCGTGATTTGATGTTGACAGTTTGTCGATCTGGTTTTTAATCGCAACAGAAATCTGAGTATAACCAAAAATAACCCGATGAACGAATGACAGGCGGCGGCAGATGTTCCGTTCCGCCTGATGGGAGGATGATATGCTGAACGGAATCGATACCGAAGGACTGGCGGGGGCCAAGACGGCGATCCGCGCCGAACCGGCGGCGGGCCTTGCACGCTATGGCGTGCAGCTTGACTGGAAAGGCGGCACCAGGATCGAAGCCTCCACGCTGCCGATGTCCGTGGGCGGCGATGCGATTCCCCGTGCCTTCTCCTGGACAGTGGACGAGCCGCCGCAACTGCTGGGTCAGTCCAGCGGCCCTACCCCCCAAGAGTATCTTATGTCAGGTGTCGGTGCCTGCATCATGGTCGGCTTTGTGGTCAACGCCTCGGTCAAGGGCGTGGCTCTGCGCAGCCTGCGCATCACCATGGGCGGCGGGCTTGACCTTGCCGGGTTCCTTAACCTGCGCCCCGATGCCCAGATCAAGATGAGCGGCCTGACCTATGACATCGAGGTTGATGCCGATGCCGACGCGGCACTTTTGCAAGAGATTGCCGATCTGGCCTTCAACTTCAGCCCCAATGCGATGACCGCGGTTCACGGCGTGCCGGTGACGGGTTCTCTCAAGATCGCCGCAGCGGCCTGAGCCGCAGCGCGGGGCAGGGAGGCCCCGCGCCGTCGAAACAGATATGGCAGGGAGGAATGCCAGCATGTCCGAACGTGGATTTGGAAGCTGCGCGCGCTATGTCCAGCGCCGTGGTGAGATCGGCCGGGTCGGCCAGCACCTTGCGGCGCTGGGAAAAACCGCGCTGGTGATCGTCGATCCGTTTATCGAGAAAACCTATGGCGCGCAGATCGACGCCTCGATTGCCGAGACGGGCGTGACCGTGCAGAAGATCATCTTCGGCGGTGAATGCTGGGAAGGCGAGGTAAACCGGATCATTGCGGCGGCAGGCGACAGCCGCCCCGCCACGGTTGCGGGCATCGGCGGCGGCAAGACGCTTGATACCGCCAAGCTGGTTGCCGAGGATCTGGGTGCTCGAATTCTCTGCTTTGCGACGGTCGCCTCCACCGACGCGCCGACTTCGGGCCTTGCGATGCGCTATTTCGAAGACGGCTGCGCCGACCGCCCGATCTTCCTGCCGCGCAATCCCGATATGGTCATCGTCGATCCTGATCTGGTGGTGAAAGCGCCGGTGCGTTTCCTGATCGCAGGAATCGGCGATGCTTTGTCGACTTGGTACGAGGCGCGCTCGAACCGTGACAGCCGGTCAAAGAACTATGTCGCGGGGGGGCAGGGGATGCCCATCGCGGGCATGGCGATCGCCCGTGCCTGCCACGAGGTGCTGATGCGGGACGCCATGGGCGCAGTGGCTGCGGCGCGCGAAGGGATCGTTACCCCCGCGGTCGAGAACATCATCGAGGCCAACACGCTTCTCTCCGGGCTTGGTTTTGAGAACTGTGGCTGCTCGGCGGCTCATGGAATCCACAACGGGCTGTCGATTCTGCCCGGATGCCATTCAAAACTGCATGGTGAGAAGGTGGCCTTCGGTACGCTGTGCGTTCTGGTGCTGGAAGATCGTCCACAATCGGAGATCGACGAGGTCTTCGACTTCTGCGAAGCGCTGGATCTGCCGACGACGCTGGAAGGAATGGGCCTGGGCGATGCCTCGACCGAGGATCTGCGCCGAGGGGCGGCTGCTTCGCTCAACCCCGGCGAGGCGACCCATGCAACCTATGCCGAACTGACGACCGACACCGTTCTGGCCGCGATCCTTGCGGTCGATGCGATGGGCCGGGCACGGCGGAGCTGAGGGCAGGGAATGCGCAGCACGATGCAGGATGCCCGGCTGGGCGTGGCGCGGCTTTTGCGCCACGCCGCCCGGGTAACCGCTGCCGCGCAGGTGGTGGCGCAGGGGCCGGACGGTCGAAGCCGTGGCACTCTGGGGGTGCTGGCGGCCCGGGCGGGGCAACTGGCCGATGCACTGTCGCGGCGCGGCATCGGGACGGGCGAGGTCGTGGCAAGCTTTGCCTCGGCCTCGCCCGAGCATCTGGAGGCCTATCTCGCCGTTCCGGCGCTGGAGGCCGTGCTTCATACGCTGAACATCCGCCTGCATGACGATCAGCTTGCAGGCATGGCGGTCGAGGCCGGGGACCGTGCTGTCCTGGTGGATGGCGCACTGGCCCCGCGCTTTGCTACGCTTGCCCCCCGGCTTGCGGGCGGGCCGATCCGGCTGGTCATCGTGACCGGAACGACGGACCCGTCGCCTTTCCCTGGGCTCGATGTGGAAACCATCGGCTACGAGACTTTGCTGGCGGAAGGGGAGCCGCGGATCGACTGGCCCGACCCCGAGGAGAACGCGGCGGCGATCCTGTGCTATACTGGCGGCACCACCGGGTTGCCCAAGGGCGTGGCTTACAGCCACCGCTCACTTTGGTTGCAGGCCATGTCGCTTTGCACGGCGAATTCGCTGGGTATCGGGCAGCACGAGGTGATCCTGCCTGCGGTGCCGTTCTACCATGTCAACGGTTGGGGCATTCCCTATGCCGCGATGATGGCGGGGGCGACACTGGTTCTGCCCGGTACGCAGTTTCAGCCTGCGGTGCTGAACCCGCTGCTCGACGAGGAGGGCGTCACCCTCGCCGCCGGCGTGCCCACGATCTGGACCGATGTGCTGGCAGCGCGTGAGGCGGCGGGCCTGCCAGCCCCACCGCGCCTGCGCCGCCTGTCGATGGGCGGTGCCCCGGTGCCGGATACGCTGGTCGCTGCCTGGGGGCGGCTGGGGGTGGAAACCTCGACCGCCTGGGGCATGACCGAAACCTCGTCGATGTCGGTGATCGGCCGACCCTCGGCGCAAAGGGCAGAGCCGGGACGGCTGGTCTGCGGGCTGGAACTGCGCGTCGCCACATTGGACGGCGTGCCGCTGCCCGCGGATGGCGCGACGCCGGGAGAGGTGCAAATTCGTGGCCCCTGGGTGACGGGGGGCTATTTCCGCAGCGACTCCAGCGACGGCTTTCAGGATGGCTGGCTGCGTACCGGAGACATCGGCACGCTTGATGCCAGCGGGCGGTTGCGCCTGACCGATCGCGTCAAGGATGCAATCAAGTCGGGGGGCGAGTGGATCCCCTCGCTGCCGTTGGAGGAAGCGATCCGAGAACATCCCGCGGTGCGTGATGTGGCGGTGATCGCCGCGCCCGATCCGCGCTGGCAGGAACGACCGCTGGCGCTGATTGTGGCGGGCGACCGCTTCGATCCCGCTGAACTGATCCGGTTTCTGGAGGGGCGGGTGGCGAAATGGTGGGTGCCTGCCCATTGGGCCGAGGTGCCGGCCCTGCCGCGCACTTCGGTCGGCAAGGCCGACAAGGCGGCGATGCGGCGGATGCTGGCGAACGGAGAATTGACGATCAGGACGGCGGCCTCCCGGACGTCCGCTTGACCATGAAACCGGCCCCGACGGGGCCAGAACGCAGAAGGAATGACACCATGGCAGACGTGGGAACCGGAGCGCCGGTGGTGGATTGCGAAATCCGCGACGGTGTGGGTTGGCTGACGATCAACCGGCCCAAAAAGATCAACGCTCTGTCATCGACGGTGGTGCGGGAATTGACCGGCCATGTACGTGACATGCAGACCGACGATGGCGTGAAGGTCATCGTGCTGCGCGGGGCCGGTGCGAATTTTTCGGTCGGTTACGACATTGCGGAAGAGGTCGAGGTGGGCCTTGCCCGACCCGAAGACTGGCATGGTGCCCTGTCCAACAATGTGGGGCTGTCGATGGCGGTCTGGGCCTCTCAGAAGCCGACCATCGCGGCCGTCGACGGCTGGTGCCTTGCCGGAGCCTGCGAACTGGCCATGGCTTGCGACATGATCGTCGCCACTGACCGCGCCCAGTTCGGCGAGCCGGAAATCCGCTTTGGTTCAGGCCCTGTCACGCTGCTGATGCCCTTCGTTCTGGGGCAGAAGAAGACGATGGAGCTTCTGTTGACCGGCGACACCATAGGCGCAGCCGAGGCCGAGTGCCTGGGCATGATCAACCGTGTCGTGGCCCCTGATGCGCTTGAAGCTACGGTGGATCAGCTTGCCCGCAAGATCGCGCTGACGCCGCTGATCACCCTGCGACTGACCAAGATCGCCCTGACCCGAGCCTATGAGGCGATGGGCCTACGCAATGCAGTGAACGTCAACCTTGACCTTGCCGCCACGCTGAACGCGGCTCAGGCCCCCGAGAAGACCGAGTTCGTCACGCTGGTCCGCGAGCAGGGTCTGCGCAAGGCGCTGGACTACCGCGACAGCCGCTATGGCGCATTGACCTGAGGGGAACCGGCATGAAGGACCAGAATATGCCCGAGACCACAACCGCCCTGCATATGGGCGACATGCTGACGGAAATGCTGATCGCCTATGGCGTCGAGGTGGTGTTCGGGATGCCCGGTGGCCAGACCTGCGGCCTCTATGAAGGCATCGGAAATCGTCGGGACCGCATCAACCACGTTCTGGTGCGCGACGAACGCAACGGCGTCTATGCTGCCGACGCCTATGCCCGGCTGACCGGCAAGCCCGGGGTCTGCGATGTGACGGTCGGCCCCGGTGCGACCAAGCTGACCGATGGCTTTGTCGAGGCGATGAATGCCTCGATTCCGCTGATCGCCATCGTCGGCGAATTGCCGCGCGACTGGCTGCCTCTGAAGGCCAAGGGCGTCGCAAGCCAGGGCTTCGACCAGCTGTCCTATCTGAAGTCGATCTCGAAAGAGGCGTTCATGGTGCCGACGCCGGCCTCGTTCCCCGAGATCATCCGCACCGCCTGGCGGGTGGCGACTTCGCCCCGGCCCGGCCCGGTAGCGATCATCGTGCCGCATGACGTGATGGATCATCCCTGGGATCCGGAAACCCAGCCGATCATGATCGACGATCGCTATATCCGCGCGCCCGCCCATCGCGCCCGAGCGCTGGCCACCGATCTGGCGGCGGCGGCGGCGGAACTGGCGGCTGCAACACGGCCGCTGATCGTGGCGGGTGGCGGTGTTCACGCCTCGCTGGCCTATGAGGAGTTGCGCAAGCTGGCGGCCGTCACTGGCGCGCGGATCGTGACATCGTTGTCGGGCAAGGGAGTGATCGCGGAAACCGATCCCTTGGCCATGGGTGTGCTGAATCCGATGGGGTCCAAGGCCGCACTCGACATCGCGCCCGAGGCCGATCTGATCTTCTGGTGCGGGTCCAAGGCCAGCCAGAACACCGCGAACAACTGGACGCTGCCCACCGCCACGCAAGCGACCATCACGCTGGATGACGACCCGCAGGAACATGGTCGCACCTTCCGGCCTACGGTTGCGCTGTTCGGCGACATCCGCGAGACGCTGCGAGAACTGATCCCGCTGCTGACCCCGCGCGAGAACCCGGAATGGGCAGCGCGCTGCGACACGGTGCGTGATGCTCAACGCGACATCATCCGCGCCGATTGGGAGAACGAGGCGACGCCGATCCATCCGGGCCGGGTGCTGCGCACGGTGGCGGAACTGCTGAAACCCGAGGATATCGTGATCTCGGACGCCAGCTTTTCCTCGGGCTGGATCGGGCAGTATCTGCTGGCCAAGGATGCGGGACGGCATTTTCTCTATGCCCGCGGGCAGGGCAGCCTGGGCTATTCCGTTCCGGCCTCGTTGGGTGCTGCGATGACGCGGCCCGATGTGCGGGTGCTGACCGTGGCGGGCGACGGCGGTTCGTCCTTCTACATCGGCGAGATGGCGACGCAGGCGCAGCACAACATGCGTGTGGTGAACCTGATCTTCAACAACGGCATCATCGCCTGGCTTCAGATGTGGGAGCAAATCTATTACAACGGCACCCGCCTGTCGGTTGATCTTGAGTCCAACCATGCGAAGCCTTCCTATGCGGCCGCGGCGGCCGGTCTTGGGCTGAAAGGCTTCCTTGTCGAACGGCCAGACCAGATTGACGAGGTGCTTGCTGCGGCTTTTGCCCATGACGGCCCCTCGGTCGTCGAGGTGCGCAGTGATCCCAAGGCGACGCCGATCCACAGCCTGCGCCGGCGGCTGGAGAACCCGGCCAAGGAAATCAAGCGGCCCGGCACCGTCTATCAATTGCGCCAGTGGAAGGTTTCGCCTTCTCTGGTGAAGAAACAGGACTGAACGACCATGGTCATCAAGAAGGCAATCAACGATCCCGAAAACCTTGTGCGTGAAATCGCCGAGGGGGTGGTTTTCGCGTCGCATGGCAGAGTCAGGCTCTTGCCCGACCTGCCGGTACTGGTGCGCAGCGCGATCGAGCCGGGCAAGGTCGGCATCGTTGTCGGCGGTGGCTCGGGGCATGAACCGATGTATCAGGGGCTGATCGGGCCGGGTTTCGCCGATGCGGTGGCCTGCGGCAACATGTTTGCCGCCCCCACTCCGGATGTGATCCTTGCGGCCAGCCATGCGGCCAATCAAGGCAAGGGCGTGTTGTATTTGCAGGCCAACTACGCCGGCGACAACATGAATTATGAAATCGCCGCCGAACTGGCTGCCGATGACGGTATCGAAACCCGCACGGTGCGCACCGGCGAAGATGTTTCGATGGCGCCGGAACTCGGTCGCCGCGGGCTGGCTGGATCGTTCTTCACGCTGAAACTGGCCGGGGCGGCGGCAGGCACGGGCGCCGATCTCGACGCCACCGCCGCGCTGGCGCAGCGCGTGGCCGACAATCTGCGCTCGCTCTCGGTCGCCTTTGCACCCGGCTCGCTGCCCGATACGGGCGAGAAGACCTTCGAGATTGCCGATGACGAGGTCGAGGTCGGCATGGGGGTCCATGGCGAAAAGGGGGTGGCCACGCTGAAGATGGCCAAGGCCGATCCGCTGACCGATCTCATGATCGACAAGCTCGTGGAAGACTATCCCCTGACCGGTGGTGAACGGGTTGCACTTCTGGTCAATGACATGGGGGCCACGACGCTGATGGAGCTCTATGTCGTCACCCGACGCGCGCATCAGCGGCTGGCGGAAAAAGGGGTGACGGTGGCTGATACCTGGATCGGGCCCTATTGCACCACGCAGGAGATGGCAGGATTCTCGCTGACGCTGCTGAAGCTTGACGCCGATATGGAAGAGCTGCTGGCGCGCCCGGCGTCGAATGAAAGTTTCCTGCGGCCCTGAGGCGCGCAGAGGGAGGACAGAGATGGACACGACGCAGAAAGCCGGGTTCAAGGCGGCACTCGCGGTTGCCGCCGAGGCGGTGGTCGCGGCGAAGGACACGTTGACCAAAGCCGATCAGGCCATCGGTGACGGCGACCATGGCATCGGGATGGCACGCGGCTTCCGCGCTTTTGCCGACGCACTGGGCAAGATGGAGGGCGCCGATGCGGCGGCCAGCCTTCAGGCCGGGGGGCGTGCGTTGATGATGACCAGTGGCGGCGCTTCGGGCGCCATCTTCGGTACATTCTTTTCGGCGGCAGGCAAGGTTCTGCCCCCGGGCGATCTTCCCGAACCGGCTGCATTGGCGCAGGCGTTTGGGGCCGGACTGCAGGCGGTCAAGGACCGGGGCAAGGCCAAGGCCGGGGACAAGACGATGATTGATGCAGCCGAACCGGCGATCGCTGCACTGGCTGCAGCGCAGGGCGGTCTGGCTGCCGGGCTGGCAGCGATGGCCCAGGCCTCCCGCGCTGGCATGGAGGCGACACGCGATATGGTCGCGACCACGGGCAAGGCCCGGGCGCTGGGGGATCGCTCGCTTGGCTATCCCGATCCGGGGGCGATGACATTCACCTTCTGGTGCGAGGCGATGGCAGCGCAGATGGCCTGAGCCGCCGCGCCTCTCGCGGGGCGGAACTGCAGCTTTTGCTGCAGTTGCGCGCCATGCCATGGGCGGGCAGACGGTAAACTGCTACTGTGACCCCCGTATGAAGGAAGGGGCGCTTTGGTGGATGTAACGACTAAGCATGCGGAAGAAGCCAGGCCGTCGGCTGCGCGCGGCCGGGGCAGACCCAGCTACGACCTTGAGGACCAGCAGGCGGCCGAGAACTTTCGAACCCTCAGCGCGGGCTTCACCCTGGACCGAAGCTCTCCGGCTCCGCTTTGGGTCCAGCTCAAGAACCAGATCGGCGCTGCGATCCGCGAAGGTAATCTGCCACCGGAATCGCGCCTGCCGTCGGAGCAGGCAATCTGCAGCCTTCTCGACGTGTCGCGCCCTGTGGTGCGCGCGGCGATCAGGGCCCTTTCGGACGAGGGCAGCGTGGTCAAGATGCCGCGCAAGGGGATGTTCGTTTCGCCCGAGCGGCGGCAGACCGACTTTCTCAACGCAAATATCAGTGTTTTCGGCGACATGGCGGCCAAGGGGATCAGTGTTTCCACCGACACGCTCGAGTTTTTCCGCGCCCCTGCCAATGCGCGCGAGCGCCAGGTTTTCAATCTGCCCGAGGCAGGCACGGTGATCAGGCTGCGGCGGATGTATCGTATGGAGGACCATCCGATCACGCTCAGCTGGATCTCTCTGCCTGGACATCGTCTTCCCGACATGGAGAAGCTTGATATGACCAATCGCTCGCTCTACGAGACGCTGCGCATGGTCTATGGCATCGAGGTTCATCGCGCCGAACGCTGGTTCACTGCCGAGATGCCCTCCCCCGACGCTGTGAAGCTGATGCGCATCGATCCGCACCAGCCGATCATCGTGATCGAATCGATTGCCTATGATCAAGCGGGGGAACCGGTGGAATTTTACACCGCCTATTACGATTCGAACCACGCCAGGATCCACATTTCCGTCTGACGGAACTTTCCCGCCTCGCAGAACTTCAGCGCATCCGAAAGACCGGGATTTCTTCTTTTTCTGGTAATAACCAGATTGACAGAAATCCAGCTTCTCCCGTAGCCTGAACTTATCCGGCGTGAACCGGAACCGGCCCACGGGGCCTCCGCACCAGAGAAAATGGACGCGCGCAGTCAGGGAGGGGTGCTGCGATGCAGATTAAAAGAACGTCGCAGTCGCGGCGCGGCTTTTCATCGCCGGAAGACAGTATCATCGCGGCCTGCCGTGAGTTGAACGCCAGCGGCCTGAATCAGGGTACATCGGGCAATATCAGCCTGCGGCAGGGCGCCGGTTTGCTGATCACCCCGACCTCGCTGCCCTACGACGCGATGGAACCCGCCGATATCGTCGCCATCGGGGTGGATGGCCAGGCGTCGGGTGAGCGTCGACCCTCCAGCGAGTGGCGCTTCCACTATGACATCCTGCGCAACCGCCCGGATGTGAATGCGGTTGTCCATGCCCATCCGGTTCATGC
The DNA here is from genome assembly GCF_036781545.1 of Tabrizicola sp. Classification (GTDB taxonomy): domain Bacteria; phylum Pseudomonadota; class Alphaproteobacteria; order Rhodobacterales; family Rhodobacteraceae; genus Tabrizicola. The sequence continues at coordinate 36,821 of NZ_DAIQAT010000003.1, read as the reverse complement.
CACGGCCCTCGCCATGCATGGCCGGCCGATCCCGGCGGTACACTACATGGTTGCTATCGCGGGCGGCGATGAAATCCGCTGTGCGCCCTATGCGCGTTTCGGCACGCAAGAGCTTTCCAACGCAGCGCTGAAGGCGCTGGACGGCCGGATGGCCTGCCTTCTGGCGCATCACGGCATCATCGCGCTTGGCCGCACGCTGTCCCAGGCGATGTGGATGGCGCAGGAGATTGAGGCGCTGGCCAGGATGTATCTGGTCAGCCTGCAACTGGGAGAGCCGCCGCGGCTGTCGCCCGAAGAGATCGAGGGGGTGCGCGCCGCCATGAAGGGCTACGCGCAGGTCTGAGAGAGGTCGGCTGCCCCGGCAGGGGTGGCGGGCTTGAACGCCGGGTCGGAGGAACCGGATCAGTCAAGGCGGCTACAAGGCCGCCACAAAGGGAGGAAATGAAATGACAGGACTGAAGACTTTTGCCTTCTGTGGCACGGCGCTGGCACTTTTGCTCTCGGCGTCGGGCGTCATGGCCGAGGAACACTCGCTGGAAGGCAAGGTGATCGGCATCACGGCGATCCGATCGGACAATCAGGCCGACCGGCTGTTCTACCAGAGCGCAATCGCCGAGGCCGAGAGGCTGGGAGCCGAGGTCATCGCGTTGGACGCCCAGTCCAACGACCAGACCCAGGTCAGCCAGATCCAGACGCTGATCGCCCAGAAGCCTGACGCGATCATCGAAATCCTGGGTAATATAGACGTGCTGAACCCGTGGCTTGCGCGGGTGGAAGAGGCGGGCATTCCGCTTTTCACCATCGACACCACCACTCCTTCGGCCACCAACGTGGTCGCGTCGGACAACTACGCCATCGGCTCGGCGCTTGCGCTGAAGATGGTGGCTGACATGAACGGCAAGGGAAACATCCTTGTCTTCAACGGCTTCTACAGCGTGCCGCCCTGCAAGATCCGCTACGATCAGATGAAGTATGTCATCTCGAACTTTCCTGATGTGAAGGTGATCGAGCCCGAGATGCGCGACGTGATCCCGAACACGGCGCAACGTGCCTATGCCGATACGGCCGACATGTTGACCAAGTATCCCAATGACGGCGACATCAATGCGGTCTGGGCCTGCTGGGATGTGCCGCTCATCGGGGTGACGCAGGCGATTGACGGCGCGGGCCGCACCGGCATCCGCACCTATGGCGTTGATGGTTCGGCCGATTTCCTTGCGATGATCCAGGACCCGGACAGCGCCGCCGGTGCGGTCGTGATTCAGGATCTCGTGGGGATGGGTAAGGCTTCGGTCCAGAATGTGGCCGCCCATCTTGCCGGCGAGAAAGTGCCGCCCTTCACCTTCGTTCCGCATATCATGGTGACCAAGGAGAATGCGGAAGAGGTTGTGCCGACCCTGCCTTCGACCGACTGACGAACAGCAATGGCCGGGCGGCCCATGGTGGCCGCCCGGCCTGATCTTACCGCAGGGCAGGGGAGAGAAGGATGCCGTTGGACACAACTTCCGCGGTGATCGAGATGCAGGCGATTTCCAAGCGTTTTGGCCCCGTTCGGGCGCTTGAAGGGGCCAATCTCACGATCCGCAGGGGAACCATTCATGGATTGGTCGGCGCAAACGGTGCCGGGAAATCCACAATTATCAAGGTTCTGGCCGGTATCCTGCGTCCCGATGCCGGAACGATCCGCATTGACGGTAACGAGATTGCCCGGCTGACCCCTGCGCTGGTCGAAAAGCTCGGGGTCCATTTCATCCACCAGGACCGACTGATGGTGCCGACCGCCACGGTGGCCGAGGCGATCTTTCTGCGGCACGAGCCGCGGATCGGTCCCTTCCTGAACCACAAGGCGATGCGCCGTCGTGCGGCCGATCTGCTCAAACGGTATTTCGATCTCGACCTGCCGGGTGATGCGCTGATTCAGGACCTGACCACCGCCCAGCAGAAGATCGTCCAGATCACCCGCGCGCTGGCGCAGGAAGCCAAGATTCTGGTGCTGGACGAGCCAACCGCCGCGCTGGTCAAGCGCGAAGTTGACAGCCTCTTCCGCGTGCTGCGCCGACTGCGTGACGACGGCATCGCGGTGATCTTCATTTCGCATTACATGCAGGAGATCGAGGAAATATGCGACGAGGTGACCGTGATGCGCAACGGCACCGATGTCGGCGTGGTCGATCCGCAGAGCGCCGGGATCCAGCAGATCGTGGCGATGATGATCAACCGCGACATGGGCGAGATGTATCCGCCGCGTCAGGCACAGATCGGCGCACCCGTACTTGAGGTGCAGGGCCTGTCGCTGGCGGGCAGCTTTCGCAATGTTTCTCTGACGATACGCGCGGGCGAGGTTGTGGGGCTGACGGGCCTGCTGGGCTCGGGCGTGAAAGAACTGATCCAGTGCCTCTTCGGTCTTGACCGGCCTGACGCCGGGCGGATCGCCATCGACGGGGTCGAGGTGACGGTGGCCAATCCGGTCCAGGCCGTGGGCCGCCGCATTGCCATGCTGCCCGAAGACCGCCGTGCCCATGGCATCGCGGCGGGATTGTCGATCGCCGACAACATCTCGCTGGCCTCTATGGGCCGCTATGCGAAGGGCGGCCTTGTCTCGTCGAAGAAGGAAGCCGAGATCGTCGATGGTCTGATCCGCGAGCTTTCGATCAAGACCCCGCACCGGCACAATCTGGTCAAGAACCTCTCGGGCGGCAACCAGCAGAAGGTCGCCATTGCGAAATGGCTGTCGTGCCAGTCGCGCATCTATGTGTTGGACGAGCCGACCGTAGCGGTGGACGTGGGTGCCAAGGTTGAAATCTACAACCTGATGAACCGGCTGGCGGCAGAAGGGGCGGCGATCTTGCTGATGTCTTCTGAACTCGAAGAACTGGTGGGCATGTGCGACCGCACGCTTGTCATCTACCGGGGCGAACTGATCGACGAATTCACCCGCGCCGAAGCCGATACCGACAGCCTGCTGGCCGCGGCTTCGGGCGCATCGCGTACGACCGCGAGGGAGACGACATGACAATGACCTCCACTGCAGAAACCGCCGGGTCAGGCGCCCGACCCGAAGGGACGGGACGCCGCAAGGGAACCCTGTTCCTGCGTCTGGGCGCACTGGCCATGTTCGTGCTGATCATGGCGTGGTTCGCCTTTACCACCCGGGGCTTCATCTCGCCCGCCAACATCTTCAACGTGATAGAGCAGACGGCCATCATGGGCGTTCTGTCCTTCGGCATGGCGGTGGTGCTGATCGGAGGGGGAACCGATGTTCAGACCGGTGGCATCGACCTGTCGATTGCCGCCAATACCGGACTTTGTGCTGCGGTCTATGCGACGATGCTGAACGGCGGCTGGGGTGATCTGGCTTCCGCCGCGGCGACCTTGGGAACCGGTATCGCGGTGGGGCTTCTGAACGCCGTTGCTGTGGTCCGGCTGGGCATCCTGCCCTTGTTGGCCACGCTGGCGGTGATGAACATCAGTGCCGGTCTGGAGCTGACTATCACCGAGAACCAGGTGATCGGGGTCAGTTCGCCGGTGACGATGGTCATTGCCACCGGGCGCTTCCTTGGACTGTCGATGCTGGCCTGGATCTTCATCCTCTTCTCGCTGGCAATGATCTGGGCCATTCACTATTCGCGCACTGGCCTGAGGCTCTATGCCGTGGGCGGTCACCCCGAGGCCGCCCGGGCGGCGGGCATCAACGTGGGTGCCTATGTTGCCGGCACCTATGCCTTTTCCGGCTTCTGTGCCGGGTTTGCCGCAATCCTGCTGGTGGCACGGCTTTCTGCCTCGACCACTGCGACCGGGCAACTTCTTCTGGCAATCCTTGCAGCGGCCCTTCTGGGCACGGTCTTTTCGCGCCGCTTTGTGCCGACGGCGGGCGGCACGATCCTGTCCACCCTGTTCATCGGCTTTCTTGCCAACGGGTTCCAGCTCTCGAACGTTTCCTACTACTGGGTCAACGGCGTGCAGGGCGTCCTGATCCTGATGGTCGTTGCCGTGACCACCTTCGCCAAGCCGCAGGGGAAATGAGATGATGAATCTTTCCAGAGCCATGCCCATCGAAGACCGGCTGCGCGCAGTTTCGAACTATGCGGTGATCGTCGCATTGCTTCTGATTGTCATCGGCTTCGCCATCGCGGCCCCCAGCTTCCTGACCACGGCGAATCTTTACAACCTGATCCTTAACAACGTCGTCATGCTGGCGATCGTCGCCATCGGCATGACGATCGTGGTAAGCTCGGGCGGGATCGACCTTTCCGTCGGCATCTCTGTCGATATGGCCTCGATGGCGTTCATCATGCTGCTGAAGGCCGGGGTCTTCGTCGGCGTGGCCATGGCGGCGGGGATCGGGGCGGCCTTGCTGGTCGGGTTGATCAACGCACTGCTGATCACCCGGCTGAAGATCAGCCCCTTCCTTGCCACGCTGGGCATCCTCTTCATCGGACAGTCGGTTCAGAAGATCGCCTCGGGCGGCGGTAAGCCGGTCTATCTGGCCAATGCCAAGTACGCCCCCACCTTCAACGCCATCGTCAAATCCGACGTGCTGGGCATTCCCACCCCGATGCTGATCCTTGCAGTGATTGCGGTCGCTGTCTTCGTCTTGCTGCACCGCTCGGTCTTCGGCCGTTATATCCGCGCGCTCGGGGCACAGCCGGGTGTTGCCTGGTACTCGGGCATCCGCGTTCAGTTCCATACCTCGCTGGTCTATATCATTGCGGCAGGGCTTTGCGGCGTGACCGGCATTCTGTTGTCCTCGACGGTGAAAAGCTATGTGCCGCTGTCGGGCGACGCCTATCTGCTGGATGCCATCGGGGCCTGCTTCATCGGCACCACAATCTCGGCCCAGCGTCGCCCCAGCGTCATCGGTACGCTGATCGGGGTGCTGCTGTTGGCCGTCACCCGCAACGGGCTGTTGTTGGTCGGCTGGAATTTCTACTGGCAGCAGGTCGGCATCGGGGTTCTGGTCTTTGCAGTTCTGGCGCTCAGCTTCGGTCTGCGGGGCAGGGGGCACTGATGCCGCAGTTCGACGTCTCCTGCGTCGGCTTCTATGTCGTCGATATCCTTGGCCGCCCCGTCACCCGCATTCCCGAGGGGGGGCGTGCCGACTATATCGAGGAAATCTGCATGACGGTGGCGGGCACCGCCGGAGCAACCGCGCTGGACTGCGCCATTCTGGGGCAGAAAGTGCGGGCCGTCTCGCTTGTGGGCAGCGATGCCTTGGGCGACTACATGGTTTCCACGCTGGAGGGGCACGGCGTGGATTGCAGCTGCATTGCCCGTACCGGCGCGACCCAGACTTCTGCCACCATCCTGCCCGTTCGCCCGAATGGCGAACGCCCGGCTCTGCATGTGCCGGGCAGCGCAGCCCTCTTCACCCTGGTGCCCGATCAGCATGAGGCTGCGCTTGATGCGCGTATCCTGCACCTCGGTGGCACCGGCTTGCTGCGCAGCTTTGACGGGGCACCTACGGTCTCGCTTATGCAGGCGGCCAAGAAAAAGGGGCTGACCACCACCTTCGACCTGATCCAGGCCACCCCAGCCGTTGCGGCTTTGGTCGCGCCAATGCTGCCGCTGACCGACTGGTTCATCCCCTCGATCGAGGAGGCGCGGGAACTGACCGGCCTTTCGGCGCCGCAGGAGGTTGCCAGCGCCTTGCGCGATCAAGGTGCGCGCAACGTGGTGCTGACGCTGGGAGGCGAGGGCGTCTTTGCCCTGGCTGAAGATGGCGCGACCTTGCGCCTGCCCGCGCATGACATCCCGGTGATCGACACCACCGGCTGCGGCGACTGCTTTACCGCAGGGGTGATTACCGGGCTATCGAAGAACTGGGATCTTGAACAGACCCTGCGCTTCGCCACTGCAGCCTCGGCCCGGGTGGCGATGGCACTTGGCTCGCAGGGGCTGCTCACTTCGTTCGAAGACACATGGGCCGCAATGGAGAAGCTCCCTCTCCGCACGCATTGATCCACGGTTTTCGAGGCGGCAGGGCGGGTCAAGCTGGCCCGCCCTTTCGCATTCACGAGGCCAGCGCAGCCCGGGTTTCGTCCAGAGCCGGGCCAAAGCGGCGGAACTGCGCACGGAACCGATCGGCCGCATCGGGCAGCGCATCGGGGCCGGTCATGCGGAACATGATCGCCGTCGTGGCCGAGGCTTCAAGCATCCGTTGCAACGCCGCATCGCCAACGCCCACGGGATCGGTGCCGCACAGCCGGGCAAAGCGCAACGCCATCTCGTTCTGATCGCGATAATCATCGAAATGCCCCTCGGCCTCGCAGGCGGCCAGACCCGCCGCAAGCTGAGTCCTGGTCGGCGCCGGAATCGTGCCCGACCAGGCATAGGCGATGTAGCGGGCCTGTTGTTCGAAGGGCACGGGGTAAGGGCCCTGCTGCGGCCAGAGCCCCATCAGGGCCAGCCCGGGCAGATCAGGATGGAAAGTGAAATCGGCCACCCGCATCCCCTTGGTATCTACGCGCAGCGTCGCCGCAATCGCATCGGACAGGAACGGCAGGTTCAGATCGAACCCGGTGCCAATGATGATGCCATCCGCCTCGACCGAACTGCCGTCGGTGAATGTCACCGTCTGGCCGTCGACCTGGGCGATCCATGGCCGCACCGAGAGGCGGTTTTCGGCGACAAGGTTCAGGTAGTGCTGACTGCCGGTGAAACCCGCCTTACGGATGTCAGTATGTGGTTTTGGCGCCCCATAGCGCGCCGGGTCGCCGCCATAGGTCAGCACGAATTCCTGCTGCGCCCGGTCCAGCTCGTCTGCGGTGGCGTGGTCGCGCATCAGCGCTCCGCCGCGGGTAAAGGCGTAGTATTCCAGTGGTACCCCGCGCACCATCTTGGGCATCACATAGCGCTGCCGCCGCTGCGACAGCCAGACTGCCCGGCTGCCCAGCATCGACAAGTCGGAGGCGATCTCCAGCGCTGAAATCGAGCCACCCGCGACGACCACGCGCTTGCCGCGAAACTCTTCCGGCGATTTGTAGTGGAAGGCATGGCGTGCCCCCAGTTCGCCCGAAAAGCTTTCCAGCCCGGCGATGGCCGGAATATTGGGCTTGTTGTAGCGCCCGGTGGCGATCACGATATTTGGCACGGTCATTTCCTCGACCATGCCATCCTTTTCGAGAAGCAGGCGATAGCCTCCTTCGACCTGCTCCAGCCGAGCCAGCCGGGTGCCCAGCCGGGCGTTCTCCAGCAGGCCGAACATCTCGGCATAGCGGCGCATATAGGCCAGCACTTCCTGATTGCGCGGGAAGACGGCCACTTCTGCCGGATAGTCGAGATCGGAAAAGGCGGTGGTGATCCGCGCCGTATTGGTTCGCATCTCGGGCCAGACGCCCGACATCGGGTTCGATCCGTTCCACTGCCCGCCGATCTCGCCATGCGCCTCGACCAGGATCGGGGCAAAGCCCCACGCCTTCAGCCAACGCGCGGCGGCAAGGCCCGCGGGGCCCCCGCCGATGATTGCGACTTGCCTTGTCATTCGTTCATTTCCTCCGTGTTGTTGCGGGCCGGGCCTCCTTTCCCGGTGACCGCTGAATCGTGTTTCACTCCGCAGCCGGATCGCGCTGCAGGGCAATCAGCCGTGTCATTGCCACCGCACCCAGAAGCGGGCCGGGAACCAGAACCAACAATGCTGCGCTCCAGCCCAGGGCGGCAGCGATCAACGGAAGAAGCTGCACACTCAGCGCGGCGAAGAGAAAGCCGATCGCGGTCTGCAGCGTCATCAGGCTGCCTGCCCGCGCGGCCGGAGCGGCATCGGCCACCAATGCCGAGAACTGCGCAGAATCGGGAATGACCGAGGCTCCCCACACCATTGCCGCAAGGATGGTCAGGGCGGCGGGTCCGCCAAGGCTTGCCGCAGTTGCCACGCCCGCCAGCGCTGAAATCAGCATCGCCGCGCGCGCGACCTGAGCCTTGCCGATCCGGTCGGCAAGGCCGCCTGCGGGCAGGCAGGCCAGCCCTCCCAAGGCGATGGCGGCAAAGGCGGTCAGCCGCGCGTGCCCTTCCGCAAGAGACAGCGCCAGAACGCTGCCGATCCAGGCCCAGAAGGCGTAGAGCTCCCACATATGGCCGAGATAACCGGCATAGGCCAGCCGCAGCCTCCGGTCGCGCCACGCCAGCGCAAGGACACCGAACGAAAACCCGGGCGCGCGCTGGTGGTGCGGTCCCAGCCGGACCGCCGCCATAAGCCCCGCTGCCATCACCGCCAATCCGCTCGCCATCAAAGTCGGGGTGCGCCAGCCGTGGCCCCCTCCGAAGGCGATCAGATGCGATGCGGCCGAGCCGACCGTCAGCGCCCCGATCAGCAGACCAACCATCGTTCCGCGTCGCGCCGTCGTCCAGCCAACTGCAATCTTCATCCCCACCGGGTAAACCCCGGCGAGCGCGGCACCCACCAGAGCCCGCAGCACGATCTGCCCGGAGTGATCCGCCGCCAGCAGAACCATCGCCGCATTGGCTGCCGCCGCAAGCAGTGCTGATCCGGCGAAAATCCGGCGCGGATCAAGGCGGTCGGCAAGTCCCAGCATCGCCAGCCCCAGCGCCCCAAGAACGAAACCCGCCTGTACCGATGTGGCAAGCGCCCCCGCTTGCCAGACTGAAAGCGGCGCCTCGGCCCGCATCTCGGGCAAGAGCACGCTGGCCATGAACCAAAGGCTCATGGCGAGGATCTCGGCCATGGCTAGGGCTGCGATGCTGATCACATCGACGGTGCGCGCAGGGCTTTGAGGGCGGGCAATCATGACGCGCAGCGGTTCCGTTCAGACCTTCGGCCGGATAGTCCTTGACAGGCCGGCCGCCGTCAACGAAATTCTGATCATAACCAGAAATTGCAGATGCTTGCGCCATAGGCGTGCACGAAACAGGAGACGAAATGATGAGCTTTCGCGCATTGGTGGTGACGAAGGGCGACGACGGGGCCACCTCGGCGGCCGTGCGCGAAGTTGACGATGCCGATCTGCCCGCAGGCGAGGTGACGGTCGCGGTCGAATATTCGACCCTGAACTACAAGGATGGGCTTTGCCTTGGTCCGGGCGGCGGGCTGGTGCGCAGCTATCCGCATGTGCCGGGCATCGATTTTGCCGGCACTGTCGAGAAAAGCGTCGATCCGCGTTTTGCTCCCGGCGACAAGGTGGTGCTGACCGGTTGGCGCGTGGGTGAGGCGCAATGGGGTGGCTATGCGACCCGGGCGCGAGTCAAGGCCGACTGGCTGGTCCCGCTGCCCGCGGGTCTGACCACGCGGCAGGCAATGGCCGTGGGCACCGCCGGCTTCACGGCCATGCTTGCGGTTATGGCTCTCGAGAATCACGGGCTGCAGCCCGGCAATGGCCCGGTGCTTGTGACCGGGGCGGCGGGGGGTGTCGGCTCGGTCGCGACCGCTATTCTTGCGCGTCTGGGTCATGAAGTGGCCGCCGTTACCGGGCGCCCTGAAAGTGCCGACTATCTGACCCGCCTTGGTGCCACGCGCATCGTGCCGCGTGCCGATCTGGCCGAAACGGTCAAGCGCCCGCTGGAAAGCGAGACCTGGGCCGGGTGTGTCGATGCCGTCGGCGGCGCAATGCTGGCGCGGGTGCTGGGTCAGATGCGCTATGGCGCCTCGGTCGCGGCGGTGGGGCTTGCGGGTGGGGCGGCGTTGCCTGCCACAGTTGTTCCCTTCCTCCTGCGCGGGGTCAACCTCCTGGGCATCGACAGCGTGATGTGTCCAACCGCCCGGCGCATTCAGGCCTGGGAACGGGTGGGACGTGACCTGCCGCTCGATCTTCTGGAGACCATGGTGCAACCCGCGGGCATGGCCGATCTGCCCGCACTTGGGGCTGCGATCCTGAAAGGCGGTGTGCAGGGCCGTGTCGTCGTCGATGTGAATGCCTGAGGGCGACGATGAAGCTCTACCTCTACTCCCATTGTCCCTACTGTGTTCGTGTACAGATGGGGTTTCATCTCAAGGCATTGCCTGTCGAAGAGATCTACTTGTCCTATGATGACGAGGAAACTCCAGGACGCCTGATCGGCCGCAAGATGCTGCCGATTCTCGAGGACGCCGATGGCATTATGGGAGAGAGCCTGGACATCCTGCAGAAGATCGACGGTTTGTCGGGGCACCGCAGTTTCGATCAGACGCCGCGTGAAGAAATCACCGAATGGCTCGCGCGGTGGAAAGCAACGATCTACGGGCTTGTCCTTCCCCGCGTCGCCAATCCGGGGCTCCCCGAATTCCGTACGGCCAGGGCGCGGGCGGCCTTTGTTGAAGCAAAGGAGAGGGCCTATGGGCCGTTCACGCGCCTTCTTGAACGCAGCGGAAAGCTGATGAGCGACATGGAACGTGGATTGCACGAATTGAGCACGATTCTTCCTCGGACGCATCAGGTGGGCATCGATGATATCCTGCTGTTTCCGATGCTCCGCTCGATCAATATCGTCAACGCAATGCCGGCCAATCGGGATGTTCAGGACTACTACGACAGAATCGCTTCATTGACTGGCTTCAGCCTCCATGACCTCGGGCAGCGTGAGGGTGCCGTCAGAGGAAACGGGCTTGCAGCGGGGTAGCGGCTTGTCGCCGGGCGTGCTCAAGAGGGGTACGCTGTGTCCAACGTCACTGGCTTCCGGGACTTTTGAGCGCGTCACGTGATGAAAACGCAGATCGCAATCGCGACCAGGGACTCTGGCCACGCCGTGGAAGACCAGCGCCAAGAGCATCACTGATGATCGGCCCGTAGATCGCCGATTACACGGCCGAGAGGGCACTGGACCTTCTGGGCCTCCATTCCCAAACCGTCCACTGATGGAAGGACGGTTGAACACCCAGAAGGTTCCGCCCAATGCTGCCGTGTGGGACGCTCAGCTTGTTTTGGGCGTGGGGTGCCGGGATCGTAGACTGTCCGACGCAAAGGCGAGACCTTCATCGCGGATCCTGGACCGAAAATCAGTCAAGGGCGTAGGCTGCTGGTGACGGAAATGTAGCGCGCACCTGGCGCGACGACGGTTTCTGGGCCATGCGGGACATCCGCGAAGAAGAACAGGCTATCGCCCGAACAAAGGTGAAAGACCTGCACGCCATAGCGGTAGATCACTTCCCCATCCAGCATGTAGATCAGCTTGACGCCGCTCTGGCATGTGTCGCGTTGAAGCACTGATGTTTCATCTAAAACAATAAGATAGGGCGCCACCAGCAACCCCGATTCAGATGAATCGAGGTCCTTGAGAAGAAGATGCCGCTGACCGTCGGCGTTGTGACTTGGCGCCGTCTCGACATCTTGACCCGCCTTTACGAATTGGACGTCGTGTTTCCTGTCATAGCTGCGGAAGAAAACAGAGGGCGGGGCGGAAAGAGCGCGGCTCAGCAGATGCAACGTAGCGATGGAGGGACAGGCACTCCCGTTCTCCATTCTGGAGAGCATGCTCGGGGATACGCCGGTTGCCTGGGCGAGATCGGAAATCGTCATGCGTCGACCGCGCCTCATCGCGCGAACTTCCTGACCAATGGCATTGCCGAGGCCGCGAGCGGAATCCGATCGGATCTGATGAGAATCCTGATTGAGATCCTTGTCGCTGCGAAAAGCCTCGCTTTCGCTGCTTGCGCGGAGAGCCCGGTCCGGCGATCCCGGCTGGAGCTTGACGTTGCGAGGCATGATCCAAACCTGTGATGTCGATTGAGCGCAGACCAATTGGCTGGCAGCGAAAAAAAGGACCGGCATCAATTCCAAGACGCCGGCCAGTACGCCCGCTCGGGAGAGTTGGGGACTTTACGGATACGTCAGATAAGACCGACGCCGGCAAGGGCACCCACCCCTGCAATAGTGAAGCCCGCCAACCGCCTGAAGGTCGCCGCGTTTTCGCGAGCGGCCAATGCACAACTGACACCGACAAGATGCAAGGCCGCCGTGGATGCAACAAATCCTAAGATGAAGGTTGCCCAAGTCGTGCCCTGAACCACCTCAGCTCCATGGGCGTGCCCATGAAACAGCGCGAACGCCCCAACGATACCCAGCGAGATCGCTGTCCTGGGCTGCAGGCTCAGCAGGATCATCGCTCCAAGAACGATCGACGACAGTACGATCGCGGGTTCCACAGCGAAGAGCGGGATATCGGAACCCGCCATAAGCGCACCGACAATCATCATGCTGATAAATGTCAGAGGAAACTGCCAGACAGCTGACCCGCCCCGCATCGCACCGAGGATGCCGACGGCCACCATCGCAGCGAGGTGGTCAACTCCAGTGACCGGGTGAAGGAGGCCAGCCGCCAAGCCGCCGATAGCGTGGTTGCCCGGATGTGCAAGCGCAACACTCGGAAGCAAAATCATGGCGGTCGTGAGACGTGCTGTTTTCATTGTACGCTCCTGTCATTTTGAGTAGCTTCGATTGCCGTAAGTGATTTCATTCGATCAGTTTTCGCGAGTTTCGAACGATCCAGAACCATCGCTATCCTTGAAAACCCGGTCCGTCATTTTCGACGCGGCTTGGGGGGATGCCCGGTTATCGCCATGCGCGCCAGGTTCCAAAGTGATAGGGTGGCTCTTTTCAATGGGATTGCGTCACGCGCGATAATCCGGGCCGAAAAGCCATTGGCCAGCGGGAGCTGTGAGATGCCGATCGCACCGTCCTCAAAGCCGACGAGCGACTCGCGGGCGTTCGCGATGCACCGCTCGATATCGACGCCCGGGGCAATCACGATGACACTGCCGTGGCAGGTGAACCCGCCCATCCGACCGATCCCGCTTCGCGCAAAATCCGCGCCCGTGACGCGAAACCGGTCGATGGCCAGGGGTTTGCCCTCGGGTGTGATTACGCGCAAGTCGTTCTCGAACAGGTCGAAGACCTGTCCTGAGTCCGAGGGGTCATGGGTGAGAAAACTGTCGAACAGGATTGCGCTAGCCGCGGCGTCGACCCGAAGCGTAGTCGCGGATTTCAGTCTGGCGCCGGGAAACAGGATTGCCGCTTCAGGAAGGTATTCGACCAGCGCTCCGGCGGCGGCGGAAATCTCGCAGAACTGTTCGGCGCCGCCATAGGTGGCGCGGTGGATAATCGTCGAGGCTTGCGAGGTCACCTGTGCCTGCGCGTTTGGGCCGACCTCGATCATCGTTGCCAGCCGGTCGAGCGAGTAGAGCCCACCAGAACAGGATTGGGTGTAGATCGTGGCCATGCCGCCCATAGACCCGTCGTCGAGATAGAGGGGGCGGCAGAGGTGGAAGGGATAGGACGAGAATTGCTTGCTCAGAAACGTCCGTCCTGCTGGCGCCCGTGTGAAGGACAGCTGCAACCTACCCCGCTTGGCGAGAGCAGGAGTCAAAGCTGTGTCCGAGACAGTTCCGTCAGGCATGGGTGAACAACACATCATGCAGAAGCCGTTCAACCAGCTCATCGAGCCCGGTCAGCCGTTTGCAATCAGTCAGGATCACGGGCTTGCCAGATCGGACTGCAAGGGCTTCCTGCAGCATCATCTCGACATTCACGCCGACATAGGGGGCGAGATCAATCTTGTTGATTACAAGGGTATCGCACCGGATGATTCCCGGGCCTTTCTTGCGCGGGATGTCGTCGCCGCCAGCCGTATCAATGACGAACAGCCAGTAATCGACCAGATCGAGCGAAAAGGTCGATGCCAGATTGTCTCCACCGCTTTCAATGAAGATCACATCCGCATTTGGAAACAGGACGTCCAGCCTGGCGGCGGCGGCGAGATTGAGCGAGGGATCCTCGCGGATCACGGTATGAGGGCAGGCCCCGGCCTCGACAGCCAGAACCCGGGCGGGGTCGATAAGCCCCGAGCGTTGCAGCCGCAGAGCATCTTCCTTGGTGACGAGGTCGTTCGTGACAACCGCCACTTCGACACCCCGCGTAGTCAGTGCAGGGATCAGGCGTTCGATCAGCGCGGTCTTGCCCGATCCAACCGGGCCACCGATACCTACCCGGGCCGCTGTCTTTCGGGCGGGTGTACCCTTTTGTGGTGTTGCTGCCTGGTTCATGTGACCCCCTATCTGAACATGTAAAGCTGGGCGAGTGGCAGTTTCTCGGCCGGTTCGCACCAAGCCTTTTCTCCGTCCACAAACACATCGAAGGTCTGTGGATCGACCCGGATGTTCGGGCAGAGGTCGTTGTGCAGCATGTCCCGTTTGGTCAGGCTGCGGGTGCCACGTGCCGGCAACAGCATCTTGTTGACGCGCAGCTTGCCGGCCAGATCATCCTCGATCGCAGAGGGATGCACGAAAACGGCCGATGTTTCCTTGCTGGCCATGCCGAAGGCGCCCCATTGCGGCCGCATCAGGACCGGCTCGCAGGTCATCAGCGACGCAGCGCTGTCGCCCATGGCACCCCATGCGATGAAACCGCCCTTGATGACGATTTCGGGCTTTATCCCAAAGAAGCCGGGTTTCCAGACCACCAAATCGGCCAGTTTCCCCGGCTCGATCGAGCCGACGTGCGCGTCGATGCCAAAGCTCTTGGCGGCATTGATGGTGTATTTGGCGATGTAGCGCTTGATGCGCTCGTTGTCGCCGCGCGCGGTCTTTTCCTGCGCTAGTCGCCCGCGCTGGGTCTTCATCTTCGACGCCAGCTGCCAGGTCCGCGCAATGACTTCGCCGATCCGGCCCATGCCCTGGCTGTCGGACCCCAGCATCGAAATGGCGCCGATGTCATGCAGGATGTCTTCAGCCGCGATGGTCTGGGCGCGGATGCGGCTTTCGGCAAAGGCCACATCCTCGGGGATCGAGGGGCTGAGGTGGTGACACACCATCGTCATGTCGAGGTGTTCGTCGAAGGTGTTGACCGTGAAGGGATTGGTCGGGTTGGTCGAGGACGGTAGGCAGTTCATCTCTCCCGCCACCCGGATGACATCCGGGGCATGGCCGCCACCGGCGCCCTCGGTATGATACATGTGGATCGTGCGGCCTTTGATCGCCGCCAGTGTGCTTTCCAGAAAGCCGCTTTCGTTCAGCGTGTCAGTGTGTATCTGAACCTGGAAATCCAGTTCGTCCGCGACCGTGAGGCAGGTGTCGATGGCGGCAGGCATCGATCCCCAGTCCTCGTGGATCTTCAGCCCGACCGCCCCACCAAGGATCTGATCGTAGATCGACCGTGGCTTGGAGGTATTGCCTCGGCCGAGGAAGCCGAAGTTTACCGGAAAGCTTTCCGCCGCCTGGATCATCTTGCCGACGTTGAAGGCGCCACCACAGTCGATGCCGACAGTGATCGGCCCAAGCGATCCCCCCATCAGCGTGGTGATCCCAGAGGCAATAGCATGGTCGCATAGCTGCGCGCTGTCGAAGTGCACGTGCACGTCGATGCCGCCCGGAGTCACGATCAACCCCTCGGCATCGCGCACCGTGGTTGCCGCACCACAGATCAACTTCGGGTGGACGCCGTCCATCACATCGGGATTGCCAGCCTTGCCGATGGCGACGATGCGACCGTCCTTGACGCCGATGTCGCCCTTCACAATGCCGACCACGGGATCGATCACTGTGGCATTGCACAAGAGCATGTCCAGCGCCCCCATCGCGCTGTCATACCCCGCCGTCAGGCCAAGCCCGTCGCGCAGCGTTTTGCCGCCGCCGTGCAGGCATTCATCTCCCGGCACCAGGAAATCGTGCTCGACCTCGGCAAAAAGCTCGGTGTCGCCCAGCCGCAGCGCATCGCCCTTGGTCGGGCCATACATCCGGGCATATTCCTTCCGCGTCATCCAAGCCATGACTCACGCTCCCTTAAAGCCGCCGTCGCGAGCCCGTTGCAGGGCAAGCTCCTTGTTCTCGGCACTTCTGGCCGACCCGTTGGTCAAGCCGTTCAGCCCGTAAAGCTCCTGATTGCCGCCGAATTCCGTCAGGGTTACCTCCTTCGCCTCCCCGGGTTCGAAGCGCACAGCCGTGCCGGCCGGAATGTCGAGGCGCAGCCCGTAGGCGGCAGCCCGGTCGAAATCCAGCGCCCGGTTGGTCTCGAAGAAATGGTAGTGCGAGCCGATCTGCACCGGACGGTCACCGGTGTTGCGCACCTTGATGCGGGTTGTGCGGCGGCCGCGGTTGATCTCGATCTCGCCCTCGTCCACCACCAACTCACCCGGCTCGACACCCTCCACGACATGCATGCCTGGGCGGATCGGGCCATGCACCGTCACTAGCTTCGTGCCGTCGGGAAACAGCGGCTCGACTTGAATGATCGAGATCAGGTCGGCCACGCCGGGCATCACGTCGTCGGTGCTGAGCAGCGTCGATCCGTAGGAAATCAGATCGGCCACGCTGCGCCCATCGCGCGCGCCTTCTAGTATCTCATCGGTGATATAGGCGACAGATTCCGGGTGATTGAGCTTAAGTCCTCGCGCCCTGCGGCGGCGCGCGATCTCGGCGACTGTGAAAATGGTCAGCCGTTCCATCTCGGTAGGTGTTAGAAGCATCCTGCCCTCCCTGCTTCTAGTTCACGAACAGACGCATTTCGTCGGTTTCGTGGTTCATCGATGCGATATCGATCTGTGGCGTGAAGCTGTGCAGTGCCTCGGGCGGGCAGATCGGTTGCCGCAGAACCGCCTCGATCAGCGGCAATAGACGGCCATGGATCGCCTGGGCGTCCATATGGCCGATGACCGACAGCCGGATCGCCGCGCCCAGAATTCCCGTGCATAGGCCATGTGCCGACATCAACTGCGCCTGCTCCGCGCTAAGCCCCAATCGGCCCCAGATCATCCCCTGCGCCACCGCGATATGGCCAAGGGCCTGGTCGGCTTGAATCAGCCCCAGATATTCCGCCGCCAGTGGCGTCCTCAGCCGTCGGTGTACGTTCAAGAGCGCATTGCCCATCCGGGTCGAGCCAAGGCGCAACTCGGCCGCCAGAGACTGCGCCTCGACGAGCCGGTCCAGATCGGCCAGCCTGACCAAATCCTCTCCAGCCGCTAGCGCATGGACCACGACGGGCCTGTCCAGATCGGCCCAGCGACCCTCGATATGCGCTGCCATGAACTCGGTCAGGTCTTCCTTCCCGGCCACGACGCCCCTATTGCACAGGGCCTCCAGTCCCCATGAAAAGCTGACCGCGCCATTGGGGAACATGCTGTCGGCATGTTGCAACACCGACAGCGTGGCAAGCAGGGGGTCAGGCATTCCCCTCTCCCCCGATCAGGACCTTGCCCTCAGCCCGCATTGCTTCCAGCCGCTCCAGATAGGTCTGGCGCGGCCCTTCCAACGCCACGAGGATTTGCCCCTCAGCAAAGCGCACCTTCCAGTGCAGGTTGCCGACAAAATAGCCCAACTCCAGCGCCGCACTCAGGTTAGGGGCCGCAAGCGTCAGCCATTCGCGCTCGCTCAGCCGCACGATGATGGCGCGTTCGTCCGACAGCGCAAGGATAGCGCCGTCCGACAACCCGACCTCGCGCGGCAGGTTGATAGCGCAATCGGTCCCACGGTCGGTTGTCAGACGGAACCGCCGCCGCGCGATATCATCCGGCGCAATAGTCAGCAGCTCGACGCGGTCGTGATGCTCAAGCCGGTGCAGCGCCTCGGAAAACTGCGGTTCCGAGGCGTATCCGAGTATCGTGTCAAGTATCTGAACCATTGTGCCTCCTCATACCGACAGGTGTTTGTGAACGACGTCCTCGGTCAGCCCATCAATGGATCCGCCGACCACAGGCCTGCCCTTTTCGAAGATGTGGAACCGTTGCGCCGCTTCGCGGCAGAAGCGGATATTCTGTTCGACCAGGATAATCGTCAGCCCGAACTCCGCGTTCAGACGCATGATCGTCCGTTCGATCTGTTCGACGATGTTGGGCTGGATGCCTTCGGTCGGCTCGTCCATGAGCAGGATCTTCGGCTCCGACGCCAGGGCTCGCGCGATTGCCAACTGCTGCTGCTGGCCGCCCGACAGCAACCCGCCTTGCCGGTCCATATTGTCGCGTAGGTAGGGGAAGAGTTCGGTGACAAGATCCGGCACCCTGCGCTTGCCCTGGGGATGCGCAAATCCGCCCATCAGGATATTGTCTCGGACACTGAAATCCGGGAAAATTTGCCGCCCCTGCGGCACGATCGCAATTCCGGACCTGGCCCGCTGGTGGGTCGGCAAATCGATGATCTCCAATCCATCGAGCTTTATCGATCCGCGAGAGCTATCTGTCAGGCCCATAATACAGCTCAGCAGGGTTGTTTTGCCCACACCATTGCGCCCAAGAACGGCGTGGATCGAGTTCCGCTGCACAACCATGTTCACGTCATGGAGGATATGGCTTTTCCCATAGAAGGAGTTGACCTGAGCAAGTTCAAGCATGCCCAATCCCTCCGCTGCCGAGATAAGCTGCCTTGACGGCTTCGCTGTTCTCTATCTCTTTCACCGTGCCTTCGGCGAGGTTGCGACCTTGGTGCATCACCGTGATTCTTTCGCAGATCGCACGGACAAATCCCATGTCATGCTCAACGACAAGGATCGTATGCTGCCCCTTAAGCCGTGTAATAATCTCCGCAGTCTTCTGGGTTTCCTGCGCCGTCATTCCCGCTGTAGGCTCATCCAAAAGAATAAGCTGGGGATTCTGGACAAGAAGCATGCCGATCTCGAGCCATTGCGTCTGCCCATGGCTCAGGATCGCTGCTTCACGGTCCAGCACGTCGCCGAGTTCCGTCAGTTCCACTGCATACTGAACATTTTCCGGCAGCGTCCGCCCGATACCTTTCAGCACGTTCGAAAAGACACCCGTCTGTCGGCAATCTGCTATCAGGAAGTTTTGGCGAACGGTAAGTTCTCTGAAAACATTGGGAATCTGGAACTTGCGCCCTATGCCTTCCCGGGCAATCAAATGCTCCTCCCAGTTTGTGATGTTTTTCCCGTTGAGAAGGACTTTCCCACCCGTCGACTTCGTCCGACCGCTGATCAAATCCATCAAAGTTGTCTTTCCGGCGCCATTCGCACCCAAAAGAACGCGGAGTTCACCATCGTAGATCTTCAGATTCATGCCGTCGACAGCCTTGAAGCCATTGAAGCTGACTTCCAGGTTCTCGACTACAAAGTTTGCGCTCGATTGTATCATGTTTACCCGCTCGACGAGTTTCAGATCATGGCCGGATAACATCATCAGGTCGCCGTGCCTTTGCGCCCGGAAAGCTTGCGCACCAGATCAGTCGCCAGTCCGGCCAAGCCATTGGGAAGCCACAGCACAATGGCAAGAAAGATTACACCGATGAGAAGTTGCCAAGCATAAAGCAGGCTCTCGGTTTCGCTGAGCGTCGCGCCCACATAGTTGAGCAGGATAGCGCCAATACAAGCACCGAGTAGCGAGGTCCTGCCGCCAACGGCCGCCCAGACAACCATAGTCACCGAGAAGGTGATATCGAGGAAGGTCGGCGACGCAAACTCGGACACGATCACGTAAAGCACTCCGGCCAGACCGGCGACGATTGCGGAGATGACGAAAAAGAACACCTGATAGGCCGAGACCGAATACCCAAGATATCGTGCCCTATTCTGGTTATCGCGAATGCCCTGCAGGATCAGACCTGCCTTAGTAGAAACCAGCCAGCGAAGACCTAACAAGACTACCGTCAGACAGATTGCGATGACGTAGTAGGTATTTTTAAAATAGGGATCGAGTTCTAGACCAAATAGGTCGAAGTATCCCATATTTGTGATTCCGTTGAAGCCGCCGGTGACCTGCTGTTGGTCCACTAACAGGAGCCTGCCCAGCAAGGTCAGGGATAGCGTAATAATCGCCACATAGACGCCGGACACCCGGCTTCGCCCTAGGATATAGGCAACCAAACCTGCGAAAACACCTGGCACGAGAAGCCCCATCGCAAAACCGAACCATTGCGATTGGAATGGAACCCAGATCCAAGATCCGGTAACGATCTGCCCCAACTCCGGGGGTGCGTTCGGTTCGGCGTTCAGCAGCATGAAATCCGGGATCGGCGTGGATCCTCCTGCCTTATCAGAGCCGGCAAGCTTGAGAGAAAAAGCGATTGAATAGGCCCCAATGCCGAAGAACATTCCCTGTCCCAAGTTCAGGATGCCGGCATACCCCCAGCTGAGGCTGATCGCGACGCCGCACATTCCGAAGACGAGATACTTCGCGAAGCGACTTAGCCAGAATTCATCCATGAACAGCGGCAAGATGAATATGAAGGCGATGAACGCGATATAGGAGAGCGCTTCCAGTTTCTTATCCGAGAACATATCGCGCCACCTCACCGGGATTTCGTGAAGAAAAGGCCTTGGGGCCGCAGAATGATGATGATGATCACCCCAAAGAATACTGCAGCCTGGGCGAGGACGTCGTTCCACAGGATCGCAAGCAGGGCTCGTACCTCGCCGAGAATGCCCGCAGAGAACAGGGTGCCGAGAAGGCTGTTGACTCCCCCAGTCACCACAACCAGGAAGCCATCAATGACGAACGATGAGCCCATGTCCGGTTTCACTGACTGAAATCCCGAAAGCAGCACGCCGGCAATCCCCGCGATGCCTGCTCCATATGAGAAGGCGAGCGTATTGACGCGCTTGACGTTGACACCGCAGGCTGCAGCCATTTTTGCGTTGCGTGTTACCGCGCGCAGCTGGGTTCCAAGCGATGTTTTGTAGATAATGGCCCAGGTTAGGCAGAAGGCTGCGAGCGACACAAAGATGACAAACGTACGGAAGATGGGGATATTTGCGCCGAGGAGGTGAAAGCTGCCCTGAAGGCCGGAGGGCATGCCGGAGTTCTGAAGGCCAGGTCCCAATCCCTCGACGTGAATTCCTAGGAATGGCAGGCCGAACTCCAGTCGTATCAGCTGCTGTAAGATGATTGCGATTCCCCATGTTGCCAGGAGCGTATCCATCAGGCGGCTGTACAATCTTCGGACGACAAAGTACTCTATGATGAAACCGACTGCGGCCGCGACGATGAACGCCACGGGAATGGCCATGTACATGTTGAAGCTCAGATGAATGCGCGTGAGCACCGCACAGTAGGCGCCAATCATCAGCAGTTCGCCATGGGCCATGTTGATGATGCCCATCGCCCCATATGTGATACTGAGGCCCAGGGCGATAAGTAGAAGAATCGAGCCTACGCTTAATCCAAGAAAGATGGATTCGATCATCTTTGTCTGGTCCTGTCGTCCGAAGTTCTGGTTCCGGGTCGGCGTTACTCACCCGACCACGTGCGCCATAAATCTCCGCCCAGCAAATCTTGATGCGCGGAGACACTGCTCAATTCGGCTGGGATATCAGAGCTTGCTAGAATCCAAGCCAGCTGCCGTGCAGTAAAGGTTGTCTTCCGTTTCACCGGAGATCGCATAGGGCAGCGGGCAGGTCAGATCCTCTTCATCGATGATCTTGCCTTGGCCATCGTCACCCCATTGCGCGATGCGTGGTCTCAGATAGGTATGCATGTTATCGGGGTGAATCTTCACGGTGCCGCCGGGAGCGTCGAATTCCTGTCCGCGCGTCGCTTCGCGAATAGCCATCGGTGTAAGATCTTCGCCGGCGTTCAGAACTGTCTCGACGGCCTGCTTCCAGATATAAACCTGGAAATAGGAGGACTCGAGCGGGTGGTGCGTTACCGCCGCCGGATCCTTGCTGAAGTCGCGCCACCTTTGAATGAAGTCATGGTTCTCTGGGCGATCTATTGCCTGGAAGTACGGGAAGGATGAATATGAGCCTGCTGCAAATTCGGCTCCCATCGCCGCAATCTCGATCTCTGAGGCGACCGTGGCGCAAATCGGCACCTCCTCCTGGGTCATGCCAGCGTTGCGGAATTCCCGATAGAAGGCCGAGATGGAGGGGCCGGAAACCACATTTGACAGAACCGCGTCACAGCCAGAGTTCTTGATCTTTGTGACCATGGCGCCCCATTCGGTGTCGCCCAGTTCCAGATACTCGTCCGCGACCCATTCGGCGTTATTCGCCTCAAGAAGTGACTTCGACACCTGAGCCATGCCTTTCGGATAGGCATAGTTCGACCCGACGATGAATATCTTTTTCTTGCCGAGCGTGTTCACCATCCAGGGCACGAGATTGTAGAGTTGCTGGTTCGGAACCGCCCCGGTGTAAACGATGTTCTGCGAGCATTCCGACCCTTCGTAGAACGTCGGATAGAAGTACAGATTTTTCCGTTTTTCGAACACGGGTCGAGCAGCGAGCCGTGAAGCGGTGGTATAGGAACCGAAAGTCGTGACAGTCTTGTCACTGATCACCAGCTTGCTGGCTTTCTCGCTGTAGATTTTTGGGTCCGAGGCACCATCTTCGACGATCGGATTGATCATGCGACCAGAGATGCCGCCCGCCGAGTTGATCTCATTGATCGCCATTCGCGTCACATCAGACAGCGAGCGCTCCGGCACTTCTAGCGGGCCCGTCAGGGAAAAGAGAACACCCACGTCGATCGTGTCGCCAGTAGCGGCATTTGCCATCAAGCTGTCGTCTTTGATCCAGATGTGTGGAATACCGCTCACCGCAGCGCCGGCAAACGCAGATGTCTTTAGAAACTTTCTCCGATTCCAGAAGTTAGGCATCAAGACCTCCCATCGGTCTAATGGGCACAATTGTTCCTCAGGCAAAAGCCAAGGCTTTGTGCGTTTGATTGTTTCTGTGATCAGGAGTGTCGGTCAGCACACAAAGAAGCTGTGAGGACACGTCGACGCATCGTTGCGCCCACTCCGTGAGAAAACGCTGCCCGATTCTTACTTTCTTGTCAACTGTCGCCTTCGGGCGTTGATGCCTCTTTGCTGGATTCGAATTTATCCAGCTTTTCCAATGCACTAAATACGTCATCGGCCCCGGCGATCGCCTTCGCGATTTCCAGCATGCTTACGCGCCGGTTCATTGCATGGGTCCTAAGGGCCTTGTGCGCCTCTTGTTCCGACATCCCGCGGGAGCTCATGAGGATTTGCTTCGCTTTGTTCAACGTCTTGTCGGACTCGACGCGAGTTTTCAGCCTTTGGGCCAGACTTGACAGATTTTTGTGCAGCTTGAAGTTGTTTTGAGCGACAAAGATATTCGCGACTACGCCGAAGCTTCTGACCGGCAGCCCGAGAACTGCATGGGCATTGAGCCGGATCGCTTCACGTACGATGGCCGGGTTCTCGAAATCCAGCAGGGCCAGCAAAGCCGCAGGCGGGTCATCGCGGTTCCAGCGCAGCTTTACATTCGCCTCGGCCACGGCACGGAAGGCCACGCAAACTACATCGGCCAGGTCGTAGAGGGGTGGTGACGGAGGCCAGCTTGTTTCCGTCAGAAAGCCCACGCGCTGGAGGTGCCTACGCAGGGTTTCGCGATCATGGCTGGGCGGTTGAACAAGCAGAACGCGAATGGATTTCGTATTCCGCATCACTTTGGTCAGTCCAATCCGAATGACAGTTTGCGAGAAGCCTGGGTCGGCGGGTGCTTGATGTCATGGTTGATAAGGTAGGGATCAGGGGGGACGCTGCGCGGCGAATTATAGACGATCTCGATCTTTCCTGCGGCGTCGACTACGCCGATGCGCGACCAGAGATAGGTGTGGTGATTTTCCGCGTCGACCCTGATGTCACCTTGCGGAGCGGCAAATTGGGTACCCAGGACAGCTTCTCGTAGCGCCGGTGTAGAGATGGTCCCGCACCTTTCAAGAGCGTCGGCGAAGACCATGACCTGGTTGTAGGCGGCCTCGGCGGAGGAGTTGGCGCGGAACGACTCTCCGAACCTCTGCTGGAAGTTATCGACAAAGCGTTTGCTTCCGCTCGACTCCACCGTGTCGAAAAAACTTGCGGCACAGTAGTGTCCAAGCGCGATGTCATGACCCATGCGATCGATTTCCGTCTCGGTCGTCACGATGCTGGCGATGGGAACACCGGCTTTGCGAAGGTCTGTCCTGTGAAATGCTGAGTAGAAGTCAAGGATCTGGTCGCCGACCAGGATCGAGAACACCACATCCGGCTTTGCTTTGACGATGTCCCTGACGACTGCTTCGGCCTGCTTCGCAGTGGAATCCAACGGAAGGTAGCGTTCGCCCAGAACTCTGCCACCGGCCTGGCTCAACAGCTCTTTAATAATCCGGTTGCTTTCACGTGGGAAGACGTAATTCGCGCCAACCAAAAAAAACGAGCCGCCGAACTTTTGTATCATATGATCGACAAGTTGCACGATATACTGATTTGGGCATGAGCCAAAATAGAAAACGTGATCCGAGTATTCGAATCCTTCGTAGAACGTCGGATAAAATAGAAGGCTATCGGTTCTTTCAATATTGGGTATCATCGCCTTGCGGCCGGCCGAGGTATATCCCCCAAAGACCACCGATATCCCCATTTCCTCGGTGATCACCCGCGAAAAATCGCGATAGCGGGCTTCGTCAGAAGCGGGGTCCATCTCAACCGCGATGATCGGCTTTCCCCGGACGCCGCCCGCCTTGTTTACTTCCTCAATTGCAAAGCGGGTGCCGTTCAGCAAAGCTCTCTCTGCCAAAGCCGTAGGCCCGGTCTGGGAGAACAGAACGCCGATGCGCCAGCAGTCATTTAAATCTGTCACGTCAGAGCACCCAACGCTCCCTCGCATGCAAGTTATGTGTATTTTTGCGCACAACCAGAATTCAACCCCGAATACAGGAGGTTGAATCACCTTGGCGCGCTCTGGCTCGACGCCATTGTCGAATGAACGCCAGATGCTAATAAAAGCTGCTAACACAGGCCGAGCTGCGTGCCAAGACAAGAAATTCTCCACGCCGTCCAGCTCCGCGGAGGCATGAACGCCCATGGCCTTCATGCCTCTGCCAGGTGCCGCAACGAAGCCCTGTTGCGCAAATCCTTTGAGGAATCCAGCGTGATAGTCGGTCTGCATGGGCAGACCGAACCAGGAGGAGCCGCTAGGTTCTAGAAGCCTTGCCCCTTAACTTTGAGGCTGGGGAACAGGGATGGGACGAAGCTACAAGAGGCTTTTCGCGGCACCTGCCCCTAAATAAAGCGTCTGCGATTGGCTACGAGGCGGAGACCCGGAGCTGACGCGGGATCTGGTGCGCTCCTAAAGAAAGGAACCTGCTGCGCGACGGCTGAACTGCCGCGCCATCCCTGCTTCAATGAGCGCTGGTGCCGATGTTTTCGACCTTGGCCAGCAGGAAGAACACCAGCACGGCCAGCGCTCCGATCAGCGCCGCAGAGGTCAGCAGCAACACCGAATGGGTCGAGCTAAACGCCACCTTGCCGGCCGCGATCACCGCGTCGCCTTTCTCGGGTATGCCCAGCTTCTCCGCAAGCTCGCGCGCGACCAGATAGCTGTCACCGATGGAGCGGGCGGCCCGCTCTGCCTGTTCCGCCGACAGCGCCGCCGGAGCATCGAAATGCCGCCCGTAGACCGCTGACATGAAGACCCCAAAGAAGGTGATTCCCAGCCCGGTGCCCAGTTCATAACCGGTCGCTTCCAGCGAGCCCGCCGCACCGCCCTTGCTGGCCTCGACAGAGCCCATGATCGCGATGGACGAGGCCGTCAGGCCGATGGAAAGCGCCAGCCCCAGCATCGCGAGCAGCATCGGCACAACCGCCCCGGGGGTGTGGAAATCGCTCAGCGCAAGCCAGCCCAGTGTAACGGAGGAGACCGCCAGCGACAGGCTGGCGACCGGGCGCAGACCATAGCGGCCCGAGAGCCAGCCAGCCACGGGCCCGCCAATCGCTGCCGCAGCCATGATCGGGACCATGAAGATCCCGGCCTGAAGCGGGGTCTTGTCCAGGACATATTGCAGTTCCTGCGCCAGCGTCAGTTCCACTCCGGCCAGCGACCCACTGGCGACCATCGCCATGATCATCCCGGCAAGGATGGCCGGATGCGAGAAAAGCGACAGATCCAGCATCGGCTCGGCCGCGCTCATCTGCTTGCGCACGAAGAGGGTCAGCAGGCCAAGCCCAAGCGCCAGCACCGCCAGCACGACATGCAGGGATTGCTTGGCGCCGAACCCGGCCTTGATCGCGTAAACCGTCGCGATCATGCCGAAGATCAGCAGGAATGCCTGGCCGATGGCCCAGTGGCCGGGGGTGGATTCTTCTCGCCGGGGCAGCAGGACCCAGCAGGCGGCAATGACAACCAGCATCACCGGAATGTTGATCAGGAAGACCGAACCCCACCAGAAATGCTCCAGCAGCGCGCCACCGATCAATGGGCCGACCGCGGCGCCCGCCGCGCCGACCGTACCCCAGAGGCCAAGCGCCAGGCCACGCTCTTTCTCATCCTCGAAGGTGCGACGGATGATGCCCAGCACACAGGGCATGATCATCGAGCCGCCAAGCGCCAGCAGCATCCGCGCGGTGATCAGCATGGGTGCATTCGGCGAGAATGCTGCCAGCGCCGAGGCGGTGCCAAAAA
Source organism: Tabrizicola sp. (assembly GCF_036781545.1). Classification (GTDB taxonomy): domain Bacteria; phylum Pseudomonadota; class Alphaproteobacteria; order Rhodobacterales; family Rhodobacteraceae; genus Tabrizicola. The sequence continues at coordinate 10,560 of NZ_DAIQAT010000003.1, read as the reverse complement.
TTGTCAGTCCGGTCAGCAGGATGCGCCGGTTGCCGATCCGGTCTGCCAGCGTCCCCATCGGCACCAGCAGCCCGGCCATCAGCAGCGGGTAGATGTCGATCACCCAAAGCACTTGCGTGCTCGTGGCCGCCAGCGCCTGGGTCACGCTTGGCACCGCCACATGAAGGATTGTCATGTCCAGCACGACCGGCAAGAACGCCAGCATCACGGCCAGCAGTACCAGCCAGCGTTTCGGATCGGGTTGACGGGCCGGCATGGAGTACCTTGGATTCTGTTGCCCGCCCCATATAAATACGATCGTATTCTTTTCAACGGAAAAACCTGCAGGTGGAGAAGACATGGGCAGAAGGCCGACCGTCACCCGGGAAAAGCTGCTGGATATTGCCGAAGAGCTTGTGCGCACCAGTGGCGGCGCGGCGCTGACCATCGGCGGGCTGGCGCAGGCGGCAGGGATATCAAAAGGCGGGGTGCAGTATTCCTTCGCCTCGAAGGATGACCTGGTCCGCAGCCTGATCGACCGCTGGACCAGCCAGTTCGAAGCCTTGCTGGGCGATGACCCCGCAGATGATCCTATCAACTTCGTCCGCCGCTATATCGCCGCGACCCGCACCTCACAGCAGGCCATGAACGCCAAGATGGCTGGGCTTCTGGTCAGCCAGCTGGAAAATCCGGTGGATCTGCAAGAGACGAGGGACTGGTATCACGGGATCTTCGACAGGCTGAGTGGCACCTCTCCCGAGGCGCGGGCCGCGCGCGTGGCCTTTCTGGCGGTGGAGGGGCTTTTCCTCATGAGAATCAATGGCATTGATGAGGAAGGGGCCTGGACCAAATTTCTGGACGATGTAGAGGCAGGTCTTGCCGCATTTTAGAAGGGCGTTTCTTCTGCGTTGGAACAGCGTGGCACGGCAGCTGCAGTCAGGCCCATGCGCGAACATAGGACGTCAGCGGGTGTCAGCCCGGTGGAAATCTTTCAAAGCGGCGGCCTTGCATGGGGAAACGGGGGGCCCTGTCTTCCGCAACAGCGCGCTAGACGGGCTCATATGCAGTGAAAGAGGCGATATATCCAAAGTCGGATTGATCATGGGAAAGCTCTGCGCCATCCGGCAGAAGTCTGACGATGAAATCTCTTTGGCCGTTGGCTTCCAGACTCAAGGCGCCCGCCCGGTGAAGGGCCTGAAGAATATCAATCAACCTGGGTCCGAGAGCGGGCGGCGTCCAGCCGAATTGGTGTGACAGGTACCTGGTCAGTGCGGAATCCGTCACCTCGCCGCCAAACCTCTCGACCAGGGCTCTCAGCACAAGCCGCTGCTGGACCTCGATGCCGGGCGGCATGACTTCCTGAAGACCATTTCCATCCATCGCGGCGCGCAAGGCCGGACGCAAAGGTGCCGAATCGACACGGTGGGGGCGAGGGGCGTTATCCCGATTTGCCTTTGCGGAAATCACGTTGGTTCTCCCCTCGCATACCACGGACGCGACGCTGGCAAATTGCCGGTCACTTCCGATCTTCAGGATCAATGTGGCTTCAATGCGTCGGCGATGGGGTGAGAACGCGGTGCGACGATCACTTGCTCTGGAATCGACCGGGCATCTGGGGGTCGGCAGTAGGCCGATCAGTTCGGGCGGAAGCGGTCGGGGGCAAGATGCTCGCGCGCGACGTCCAGCACCAGATTGCCGAGCCGGCTGAGGATTTCGCTCGATTGCATGCCGGCCTGCCAGTGCAGCGCGACGCTGACCTTCTTGCCCGGGCTCAACTCCACCAGTTCACCGCGCCTGATGTATGGGTTGCCCGCAATGCTGGGCACCAGGCCCCAGCCGGCGCCGTTCAGGCAGCAGGAAAGGTATCCCTCATAGGATGGAACATAGTGGATGGAGAGCGGAACCGTGGCGCCGAAGCAGAGCGCCATCCACTGGTCCTGAATCGTGTCCTTGCGATTGAAGGCCACGCAGACAGAGTTCCGCAGCGACGCGAGGGAAACGCCGGTTGCGAAGTGGTTCTGGTAAAATTCGGGTGAGGCGACAGCCAAGTAATCCATCGACCCCAGCGAGATGATCTTGCAACCCTGTACCGGGGTCTCCAGCGTCGTGATGACGGCAAGCGCATCCCCCGAGCGGAGGCTGGATTCCGTGTGCTCCTGATCATCCGGCAGAATGTCGAAGCGGATGCCAAGCTCCTGCGTTGCCACCTTGATCAGCTTCGGAAACCAGGTCGCCAGGCTGTCGTTGTTCACTCCGATGCGGACCGTGGCAGCGCCGGGCTCTCCGCCTTCGACGAGCGTTCGCATCCGCTCAGCCAGTTCCTGCTGCAGAAGGCCCACCTGCTCGACATGACGGCAAAACTGCAAGCCGGCTTCCGTCGGAAGGCAAGGGCGGCCGCGGGCAACCAGCACCACGCCGACCTTTTCCTCCAGCTGCTTGATTCGCTGACTCACCGCCGACTGGGTCACTTTCAGCGATTTCGCGGCGGCCTCGAAGCTGCCTTCGCGAATGACAGCGGCAAGGATCGTCAGTGAATCATAGTCAAAGCGTGACATTGCCGCCTCACAGTATAAGGATAGCTTATGTGCCTCAAGTAACCATATAGCGCATGTGTCAGCAAGGCAAAGACAAGCCTTGAATTTGCATTAGCTGTCCTGATGTGCGGCGGCGAGGCGGGTAAACAATCAACCAAAAGTATTTGGTTTGTTCAACGATCTGGATAAAATTGGAAAAGAACTCAGGGGGATGCATGTCTGGTCAAGTCTTGAGAAGAACGTACATTCGGCGCTTCATGGGCATGACGCGCTACACCCGGTTCGTGGCCTGGTCGATCGTTGCGACATATATCGGTCTTGTCCTCGGATCGATCCTGCTTGGCACCTATCTGCTGTCGCTCCCGCTTTCCGTCGCGACGGTGGTTGCCATGGCGGCCACGGCTGCGTTCATCGGAACGCGGCTGCGGGGCATCAACAACATCGTTCACGAATGCAGCCATGCGACCTTCGCAGAGCAGCGGCAGGACAATGTGATGATCGGACGGTTCTGCACCGCGATCCTGCTGAAGTCCTTCCGCAAGTATCGTGACGACCACCTGTCGCACCATGCCAACAACGGCGACTATGAACATGATGCGGAGTTCGCCCTCATCGAGAAGTTCGGGCTGCATGATCCGATCAGCCCGCGAACGATCCTGCGCCATGTTATCGTACCTCTGACCGGCCGACACCTGCCGCTCTATACGGGCATCAACCTCTCGGCCGAGGACGGCCGGTTTTTCCAGGGCCTGAAGCTCCTCCTCCTCGCGTTGATGGCAGTCTTCCTGTTTCTGAATCCGCTTGCCGCGCTGGTCTTCGTCATCCTGCCGGTTTTCTACATCTATCCGACGTTTAACTTCTGGACAGACTGCCTGGATCATGCCGGCCTGGTCGGAGCGGAAGACGAACTCGAAGCCTCGCGCAATGTGCTGGCGCCAGCGCCGGTGCGCCTGCTCTTCTTTCCGCGCAACGACTCCTATCACCTGGTCCATCATCTCTTCCCGCAGATCCCGGCCCGGCATCTGCATCTGGCGCATGAAGAGCTGAGCAGGGATCCGAGCTACCGCAGATTGCCCTCTGCCGTGCGTGCACATGATCGCTCGACCGTTGAACGGTCACTGGATGCATCCTCCTCCTAAGTGCGGACTGACGCGGCGGATCGAGCGCCGCTTCGTCTTTGGATGATGGTGCGCCTCGCGCCGCCGCCATGGAAACAGCGGGCGAGTCTTGCCGCCCCCGCAAGTCCCGGGCGATGCTGAAATAGAAACAATACGCCCCCGATGCGCCCGTAGAAGGCGAATGCAAGAATTGTCACTTGTGCCGCTGCGCGAACAGATCGTTTCCGGGCGCGAGCAATATAAGTGTTGCTAATTGTGCATTAGGCGAATAAATATATCCCTACGACGAATGAGTGCTGTGCAGTTTGTATCTGATCACCCAAGCGGGTTCTGGCCGCGTTATTCCCCTTCCGCGGCCTAGAATTCCCTCTTTGAGTGCAAGAGCAACGCGGTCCCGCACTTGCTCATGGAATACGGAAAAGTGTTTATTATCAGATAGTTGTCTTGTATCTTTTCACACAATCCAGTCTCGCCTAACCGCCGTTCGCGATCAGTGCTTGCGAACGGCAGGTTGGCGGGCGGGTGTGGCGGTTGGGCTTCCCGGGGCAGCTCCCCGAATCTGGCGTCAGGCCGCAACACGCTGCTGGGGCGCGACCAGATCAGAAGATGTTTCCCGATCGGCGATTCTGGAGCCGATCTTTCGGGCGCTTGCTGAGCTTTTATCGCCGCGATTTCGCCATCTTTGACGACAAAGAAAAAGAACCTCCGCTTCGAAGGTTCGTTCAAGATGCAAACACAGCTCCAAGAAATCGACATGCTGAAAACCTGGATATACCAGGACTTTCTGAGATCCATCGCCTCGGTCCGTGCCGGGTTGAGTTCAGAGATTGCATTTCAAGAGCACGAAAAACGTGTTCATGAGCTGAGACAGAAAGTCGCCGCTGCGGAAGCCCGGCCGGTGCGACTGAGACTGGTAAACTAGGCGCGAAAGCCACCGCCGGCCAATCCAGGACGTTGCGGTGGAAATCGCGAACCTACCAGAGGGTCAGCTCGCGGTGGGGCAGTACGGTCCAGAGGATTTGTCTGCCGACCAGACTCTTCCATCGGACTGCTGAGAGGAGATGGCCCGAAACCATCCGCCCCGGCGTAAGGTCGGCCCCTGACCCAGGATGTCCATAAGCCGCCGCGCATCGTCCGGTACAGGAGGCGTGTCGCGCCCTGGTGGCCCGACCGAATCCCCCAATCCGGCGCATCCATGCCGGTTCAGAAATCGAATCCCGCTTGTCGCCTGTCCTGCGGAAGCGGCCAGCGGCCGAGATGCACATGGCGGTTCTGGCCCCGGAGGCTGTCAATCAAGACGATCTCTTCGATCCTCCAGAGGATCGGCTCTGCGAGATATCGTATGTCGGCGAAACCGGTCCCGTAGGCGAGCGTCACATGCGGCGTGACCTTCACAGATCGCGATCCGGCGATGCTCATCGAGCGGCACGCCGCATGCAAATCGGCGGCGATCTCGCTGAGGTCCCCACTTGCCTTGTCCGTCGCCATGACAAGGGGCGCATTGCCAGGGCGGCCGTCATAACTCATCAACCGATCAAGACAGAGCGTGAACGGCGCGGTCCTCAGGGAAGTGACGGCCTGTCCGGCGCGCTTGACGAGAATCGGGTCCAGATCGTCCATGTCTCCGACCGCGTAGATGGACAGGTGGAGCGTATCGCGGCGAAAGGTCTCTCCGGTCCCCAGATCACGCCATGCCTCCGCCATGCGGGCGTTGATCTCGGGCGGGGGAACGGCGGCGAAGAACACCGCATGGGTTGACCGATCCCATTTGCCGGGGTTGGTCTTGTCCGGATCGCGCATGGTCTGCCTCCTTCTCCGTTGCGGGGAAGCGCTGCTTGAGCTTACTCGTTCGGTCTCGTCGATGTATGATTTCCGGACGGTTTCGGCAGCATGAAAGGAAGCGGAAACTTGGGACATGGGCTTTTCGACCTGACCGGACGCCGGGCGTTGATCACCGGGTCGTCGCAGGGCATCGGCCTGGCGCTGGCGCAGGGGCTTGCCGGGGCTGGGGCGCAGGTGGTGCTGAACGGTCGCGACGCCGCAAGGGTCGGGGCGGCGGCAGACAGCATCCCGGGGGCCGAGGCGCTGGTCTTCGATGCCACCGACCATGACGCCGTCCGTCACGCCATCGACGGTTTCGAGGCCTCGGGCAGGGCCATTGACATCCTGGTGAACAACGCCGGGATGCAGCACCGCGCGGCCCTGGAGGACTTTCCGCCCGAGGCCTTCGAGCGGCTCTTGCAGACCAACATCGCCAGCGTCTTCCATGTCGGCCAGGCGGTGGCACGCCACATGATCGCGCGTGGGCGGGGCAAGATCATCAACATCGCCAGCGTGCAGACCGCGCTCGCCCGCCGCTCCATCGCGCCCTATACCGCGACCAAGGGGGCGGTCGGCAATCTGACCAAGGGCATGGCGACCGATTGGGCGCGCTATGGGCTCACCTGCAACGCCATCGCGCCGGGCTATTTCGAAACGCCGCTCAATGCGGCGCTGGTCGCGGATCCGGCGTTCTCGGCCTGGCTGGAAAGCCGCACCCCGGCGGGGCGCTGGGGCCGGGTGGAGGAGCTGCAGGGCGCCTGCATCTTCCTCGCCTCCGAGGCGTCCAGTTTCGTGAACGGCCACATCCTCTATGTCGATGGCGGCATGACGGCGTCGCTGTGATCTGGCGCATCGTGATCATGGGCGTGGCGGGCTCTGGCAAGTCCAGCGTGGGCGAAGCCTTGTCGGCCCGGCTTGGCGTGCCCTACCGCGACGGCGACGATCTTCACACCCCTGTGGCGGTCGAGAAGATGCGGTCCGGCACGCCGCTCACCGATGCCGACCGCTGGCCCTGGCTGGACCGGGTGGCGGCGGTGCTGGCCCTGGAGGCGCCGGTGATCGTCGGCTGCTCGGCCCTGAAGCGGGCCTATCGCGACCGCATCCGCGCGGGGGCGGGCGGGCCGGTCTGCTTCGTCTACCTTGCCGGCAGCCGGGAGCTGATCGCCAGCCGGATGGCCGGGCGGACCGGGCATTACATGCCGACCACGCTTCTCGACAGCCAGTTCGCCGCGCTGGAAGCTCCGGGGCCGGAGGAGGCGGTGACGGTCGACATCGACCAGCCGCTTCCCTTACTGGTCGATGCCATCCAGTCGCAGCTGGACCGTTTCGACCGGTGAGCCGCTTTGCCGTGCGGACGTGGAAGCGGCTGGAAAGCGCGCCGTTGTCGGGGTATGCCCGATGGGGAGAGATGCAAGGGAGCAGCGCGGATGAAAGCTGAATACGTAGCCCTTGCCCGCCGGTCGCTGCTTCTGGCCTCGGCCCCCGAGGCGGTGGCGGCTGCGGTGCTGGAAAGCGCGCGAGTCCGCAGCTTCTCCCGCGCCGAGACGATCTTCCTGCAGGGCGAGCGGGCCAGCGCGATCTATATCGTGGCCGATGGCTGGGTGAAGCTCTACCGGATCGCGCCTTCGGGGACCGAGGCGGTGGTGGGGGTCTTCACCAAGGGCGCGAGCTTCGGCGAGGCGGTGGCCTTCCGGCACGACACCTACCCCGTGGCGGCGGAGGCGGTGACGGACTGCACGCTGATCCGGATCGAGGCGGATGCCTTCCTGCGGCAGATCAGGGAGAACCCGGAGGTGGCGATCTCGATCCTGTCGGCGACCTTCGTCCACCTGCATGGGCTGGTCGCGCAGGTCGAGGCCCTGAAGGCGCAGACCGGGGCGCAGCGGGTGGCGGAGTTCCTGCTGGAACTGGCGCCCTGTCCGGAGGGGGCCTGCGAGGTGACGCTGCCCTATGACAAGGTGCTGATCGCGGGGCGGCTGGGGATGAAGCCGGAGAGCCTGAGCCGGGCCTTCGCGCGGCTGAAGGAGCAGGGGGTCACGATCCGGCAGAACACGGCCCAGATCGAGGATGTGGGGGCCTTGCGGGAGTATGTGGAGGAGGACCCGGCGCTGGCCTGGTCGAAAGGGGGGTGACTCTGCCCGCACGTGGGCAGTTTTTGATTTCATTTTAAATCAATGGGTTGATTTTTTTGATACACCAAATCTTAACCCTTCACGCCGCCAAAGCGAGGCCGGCGAAGGCGAGGATCAGGAGCGTCAGGCCGAGGTCGAAGCCGCGCAGCCAGGCGGGTGCGACCGAGAGGCCGAGGTAGTCGCGCAGGATCACATGCGCCTTGAGGCCGGAGAGCGCCAGCACGGGCAGGACCAGCGCTGCGCCTGCAAGGCCCGAGGCCGCGAGCGCGGTCGAGGCGGCGGAAAGGGCGAGGAGCATCGCCCAGGCGCGGGTGACGCGGGTCACAGCAGATAGACCACGGGAAAGAGCAGGACCCAGACCAGGTCCACCATGTGCCAGAAGGCCGCCCCGGTCTCGACCGCTTTCGGCGTGCCCAGCCAGCCGACCAGCGCGAGGAGGACCATCCCGGCAAGGACGTGGGCAGCGTGGAAGCCGGTGAGGAGGAAGCTGAAGGTGTAGAAGGCATGGGTCTCGGTGCCGATGCCTTGGGCGAAGAGGTCGGCGTATTCGCTGGCCTTCAGGATCAGGAACACCGCGCCGAGCAGGATTGCCGGGGCAAGGAGCAGGCGCAGGCGGCGCCTCTGGCCTGCCTCGGCAGCGCGGGTGGCGATGGCGGCCAGCCAGCCGGAGGTGACGAGGACCAGGGTATTCGCGGCGGCGCCGGTGCGGTGCAGGTGGGACTGCGCCTCGGCAAAGCCTGTCGGGTCGGTCAGCCGGACGGCGAGGAAGGCGAGGAGGCCCGCACCGAAGACGGCGATTTCGGAGAGGATGAGGACCCACATCAAGAGTTCGCCGGGAAGCTGACCGGGTGGCTGCTCGTTGTGCGGTTTCGATTTCTCCTCGCGGCGGGGAGGCTCGTCGTGCGTCTTTGACTTCTCCTCGCGGGTGGCCAGCGATGAGGCAGGAAGTTGCCGAAGACCGTCTGGGGAAGCCGCGGTCATCCGGTCACCAACTGCCGGTAGATCTGCGGCAGGGCCTGAATCAGTTTCTCCGGTTGCGGGATTAGGGCGAAGGCGCCCTGGCCGAAGAGACGCGGGAACCACGACTTGCCGTCGCGGTCCACGGTGATGCCGAAGACCGAATGTCCGGCGCGGCGGGCTTCGAGAATTGCCATGCGGCTGTCCTCGATGCCGTGGCGGCCTTCGTAGTGGTCGAGATCGTTCGGCTTGCCGTCGGTGATGACCAGGAGCAGGCGGCGCTTGCGCGATTCCTTCGTCAAGAGCGCTGACATGTGGCGGATGGCGGCACCCAGCCGGGTGTAGTGACCGGGTGTCAGCGCGGCGATGCGGCCTTCCACCGTTTCGGCCATCGGTTCGGCGAAACCCTTCACCTCTTGCACGAAGACCCTCTGCCGCTTCAGCGAGGAAAAGGCGTGGATCGCAAAACTGTCGCCGCAGGCGTCGAGCCCCCAGGCCAGCGCCGCCAGCGCCTCGCGTTCGATGTCGATCACGCTGCGCCCGTCATGGCCGTGGCCGGGGATCGCGCTTTCGGTCGAGCGGCTGACATCCAGCAGGATCGACACGGCGAGGTCGCGGCGTTCGGGGCGGGTCTGGCGCCAGACGCGATCCGCCCCCTCGCCGGTGGAGAGAAAATCGACCCGCGCGCGCACCGCCCGTTCGGTGTCGAGCACATCGCCGTCCGGGTGGCCGGGGGTCGAGACCAGGCTGGGACGCAAGGCCTCGAACTGGCGGCGGACGGCGCGGATACGGGCGCTGGCGCGCGGGTCGGCCCGAAACGGGGGCGTCTGGTCGCTGGCTTCCGCACGGGAGTGAAGCACCCGGGCGTGAGAGAGGAGGTAGCTGGCGGTCCGGACGTCCCATTCGGGATAGGTGAAGGTGCCGGAAATCTGCTCGCGGTCGACATCTTCGGGGGCGAGGTCGAGGTGCAGTTTCAGACGGGTGGCGGGAGCCTTGGAGACCTGGGCGAGGCCGATCTCTTCCTGATCGTCGGCGGCCTTCTTCGCGGTGTCCTCGTCGTCATCCTCGACCCTGCGGTTGAGGTTGAGGAATTCGGTCATCGAGAGGATGGCCTCGAACTTGTGCAGGATGAAGCTGTCGTTGCGGTCGGCCTGGTCGGCCTTGCGGCGGCGGGCCTTTCTTGCGGTCTTCTCCTCGGATTCCTCGGGCGGGCCTTCGGTGGCGCGGGCCTCGACGGCGGTGTGTTCGCTGCGGGCGAGCGGGCGCAGGTCGGGCCAGAGCGCGACGGGCTTGAAGGGCCGATAGCCGCGGGGGGCTTTCGCGGGAAGGGGCGGGAGGGGAAGGCTTGCGCCAAGGGCAGCCCGGATGCGCGCCTCGACGGCGGCTTCCACGGGCGGCAGGGACGGCGTGCGGCGGAAGAGGAGGGTTGCTTCACAGAGGTCGGCGTGAAGCTTGCGGTAGCCGGGGGCGAGGCGGAGGGCCTCGGTGGTCATCTCCTGCGCCAGCGCAATGGCGGCGAGGTCGGCTTGCAGGGGGTCGCTGGTTTCGGTCGGGGTCCGATCCTTCAACGCCACGGCGGCAGCGGCGAGCCAGAGGTAGAGCGCGGCATTGGCGCGGGGGTCGGGGAAGGCGGTCAGACTTTCCGGCAGGCGCAGGGTCGCGCCGTCGAAGCTGGCGCGGGGCGCGGTTTCCGCCCAGGTGCCGAGACGGCGGAGGAGAGAGAGGCGGTGGTGCGATGTCTCCCCGGCCACCGGCTTGATGTCCACCGCCGGATCGCCGCCGAGGCCCCGGAAAAGGACTGCCAGCCGTCCGGCCACTTGGGAAAGCGACACACGGGCTCCGTCGTGGATGGGGTCCCCATCCAGACGGCTGGCAAAGGCGTGCCACAGTTTCCCGACAGATTCCTCGGGTTCCCATGGCTCGAAGTCGATCCGTGACATGGCCTGCCTCACCCGAAAACGGCCGTCACGAGATCGCGGAGCCCGGCCTTCACATCCGGGTCGTCGGTGAGGGGTTCGA
>NZ_DAIQAT010000002.1:0-103524 GCF_036781545.1 Tabrizicola sp. | reverse complement strand
AGGCTCATAACCTGAAGGCCGCAGGTTCAAATCCTGCCCCCGCAACCAGATCATACAACAAAAACCCCGCCAAACCAACAGATTGGCGGGGTTTTGTTTTGCTCAAGCCACATCCATATCAACAAAATCAACAACTTGCACACGCAGTTCCAAATCAGGTGTCGCGCAACCCCGCAACCAGCTGCGAAGCGTAGCAGGGCGCAGGATCGGCTGAAAAAGGCGGATTCGGGCGGGGTTAGTGCGGGTCTTGCTGCCTGAGGAGGACGACGGAGGGCTTTCATCGCCGAATGCTGTCAAAAGCGCTGGCTCCCAATGCCGGTATCTCGATGCCCAAAGCCGCCCTCTACACCCAGACGAGGAGACAGGCCGCATGCCTCGTTCAAGCGCGTTTGTGGGCAAGAATCCCGGCTGCGGTCGCAGGAGTAAGCAAATCTTCGAACTTGCCGTAGAACCGGGCGGCCTTGCGGTCAGTTGGCCGAGAACATGGGGCGGCGTTTCTCCGCAAAGAAGGTCATTCTGCCTCCTCCACCGTCAATCCATCGTTGGTGCGCCGCCCGCAGCAGTTCCGGCCTCGATCAGTGGCAGGATGCGCTCGACGCGTTCTGATGTGCCCTCGGGGGGCCGGAAGTCCTGCAGGATGGCCTTCCAGACATCGGTCGCCCGCATGTCGGAGGTCCGGGCGCCCGCCTCCGTCCATGTGCCGAAATTGTTCAGATCGGCGACGATGGGGGCATAGAAGGCCTGCTGGTAGCGCTCCATCGTGTGCTGGGTCTGGAAGAAATGCCCGCCCGGCTGCACCTCGGCAATGGCGTCATAGCCGATCTCGGCGGCCGATCCTGACGGCCTGGTGCAAAGCTCGGCAAACATCTGCAAGCTTTCGACGTCGTTGATGAATTTCTCATAGCCGAAGGTCAGGCCGCCCTCCAGCCAGCCGGCGGTGTGGACGATCAGCGTGCCATGCGCCAGCGACGCACCCCAAAGCCCCATGGTCGTCTCCAGCGCGGCCTGCATGTCGGGCGTGTTGGAGGCCGCACCTGATGCCGTGCGCCACGGCAGACCGATATACCGCGCCAGCTGACCTCCGCCGATCTGCATCTTCAGATGCTCGGGCGTGCCATAGGCGGGCGCGCCGCTTTTCATGTAGACGTTGGACGAGAACCCGCCATAGCTGACCGGCGCCCCGGCCTTGGCGATCTGGGTCAGCGTGATCCCGGCCAGCGCCTCGGCATGTTGCAGCGTCAGCGCGCCCGCCGGAGTGATCGGCGCCATGGCACCGGCAAGGCAGAAGGGCGTCACGATGCACATCTGCCCGGCGCGGGCGAAGTCGATCAGCCCCTTGGCCATCGGATTGTCCAGCAGCCGGGGCGAGTTGGTGTTGATCACCGTGCTGACCCAGACATCCCGGGCGAATTCCTCATCCGACAGCGCCAGCGCGGTCTGGATCATCTCGAACCCCTGCGCCACCTGCCCGGGGCCGCGCGAGTACAGGAACAGCGGCTTGTCAGCGTATTCAAGCTGCGCCTTGATCGTCGCGTAATGGCGCAGATGCACCGGCACATCCTGCGGCTCGGTCTGCGGGCCAAGCATGTGGATCACGTCGTAGTGCTGGCACAGCTTCAGTGTCTCGACGAAATCGGCCAGCGACCCGGGGCGGCGGCCGCGTTCGCGGTCATTCACGTTCGGGCAGCCGACCCCTGCCATGAAGATCATCGATCCTTGTGCATAGTCCTGGTCGCGCTTGGGCGAGGGGCCGCGCAGCCGCCAGGCTTTCGGTGCGCCAGCAAGCGCGGCCGTCACGATATCGCGGCCGATAAAGACCATGTCGTCGTCAATCCGCGCGCCGGCTGCGGCGAAAAGCTGGCGGGCTTCGGGCAGCAGGACCCGCATCCCAAGCTCTTCCAGCACCCGCAGGGCCGTGTCGTGGATCGCCGCCACCTCATCGTCGGAGAACATGGTCTGCGCCGGAAAGGGGTGGCGCAACTGACGGTAGTTGGGCGCCCGCACCACCTTGGGGGTCGCGTCACGGTTGCGGCGGCGGGTCCGGCTTTCGCGGGCGGTCTGTCCTTCGGTTTCCATGGTCGTCGGCCCTCCCCGGCCTGTGGCGCTTGCGTGATCCGGCGCCCCGCTGCCGGGGCGCGGATGGTCATCCAATTGCGGCGGTCGGCGTCCGGAACAGGTCTGACGCGGCGCACCAGTCCATCAGATAGGGGATGAGGCCGCGGTCCAGATGCAGGCGCAGGACGCCATCGTGGCGGTACAGGACCGAGGTGACGCCCGCGAACATCAGTGCCGCCGAGGCGGAGGGCTGGCGCGGGTCGACGGCGGTTCCGCGCGCGACCAGCGCCATCGCATTCTCCCCGGCGATCTCCACCATCGCCAGCGCGCCGGTCATCGGCGTCAGCGCCGCGCCGTCGACCCATCCGCCCGCGGCGGGATCGAGGTCGATCCCCACCGCCAGCATCCGGTTCCGCGCCAGCCGCAGTGCGTAGCGCGGTCCTGTCACCTGGGCCAGCAGGTCGACAGGCGGGGGCAGGCCGTTGGCGGCGGCAAAGCCGTCGAGGTTGCCGCTGACCATGATCTGCGGCACGGGCGGCAACAGCCGGACGGAGATGTCTTCGCCCGCCAGCGCCTCGGGCGGGGTGGTCCAGAAATCGGAGCGGTCAAGCATTCAGCCGGTCTCCCTTCGGGTCGAAGGCGCAGGGCGCGGTGATGCGGGCACGGCGGCGCTTGCCCAGATGGTGCAGTTCGATCACTTCGCCGTGCCGGCTGGCGCCGCGTTCGATCAGCGCCAGCGCCACCGGGCCGTCATGGCCGGCGCCGGGACAGGAGGAGGTGACATAGCCGATGGAGCGCGGCGCATTCCCGGTAAGATCCAGCCCATGCGCCCCCACCGGCAGCAGGCCGCCGCTGTCCTCCGGCTGCAGGCCGACAAGTTGGTTGCGGTCGGGCCGCTGCGCCTCTTCCTGCAAGAGCGACCGCTTTCCGATGAACTCCGCCTTCTTCGACCTCAGCGGGCCGGAAAGGCCGAGGTCCATCGGCCGGGTCATGCCGTCGCTGTCCTTGCCGATCACGATATACCCCTTCTCGGCGCGCAGGATCATCACTGCCTCGATGCCGATCGGACCGCCGCCGAGGGTGCGCGCCGCGCCATCCAGCGCATCCCAGAGGCCGGGCGCCAGATCCTGCCGGACCGACAGCTCGTAGGAACGGTCGCCGGTGAAGCTGACCCGGGTCAGCCGCAGCGGCGTGTCGCCGTGGCAGCCCGGGCGGGTGGTCATATGCGGGAAGGCCGCGTCGTCCAGATCGGCGGTGATCCCGGCCGCCCTGATCACCGCGCGGGCCTGCGGGCCGGTGACAGTGATCGTGGCGGTCTCGGCGGTGGCGTTGTGGATGAAGATGCGCTTGGCCGGGAAGCGGTCCTGCCGCCATTCCTCCAGCATCGCATGGACGCCCGCCGCATGGGACGAAGAGCAGGAGACGACGAAGCGATGCTCGTCCAGCCGCACCAGCACCCCGTCGTCATAGACCACGGCGCTTTCCGACAGGATGAAGCCGTAGCGGCACCCGCCCGGTTTCAGGGTGGAGACGGTGTTGTAATAGATGAAGTCGAGGAACTCCGCCGCATCTGGCCCGATCACCTCGATCTTGCCAAGCGGCGAGGCGTCGAACAGCCCCACCGTGGCGCGGGCCATCTTCGCCTCGGCAAGGATCGCGGCATCGTTCTGTCCGTAGTGGATCGGCCGCAGCCAGCCGCCGTATTCCCCCAGGGCCGCGCCGAGCGCGCGGTGCCGGCCTTCCAGCGCCAGGCGACGCACGGGGTTCATCCGCTCACCGCCGCGCAGGCCGGCGAGGCTGGTGTAGGGAACGGGGGTGAAGGGCGGGCGGTAGGTGGTGGTGCCGACCTCGGGGATCTCGCGGCCGGTCAGCCGCGCCATCAGTGCCAGCCCGTTCAGGTTCGAGGTCTTGCCCTGGTCGGTCGCCATGCCGAGCGTGGTGTAGCGTTTCAGATGCTCGACCGAGAGGAAGTTCTCGCGCGCGGCAAGTTCCACGTCCTTCGCCGTCACATCGTGCTGATAGTCGATCCAGATCCGGCCCTTGCAGCCCGGCTCGGGCCAGGCGGGGGTGATGTCATAGCTCGACGGCACGGCCGACGGCGCGCCTTCCAGCCCGAGCGCGGCGGGCAGGGCGGCGAAGGCTTCGTGCAGGGTGAACTGCCCCGCCGCGCCGCCGATCACCGTCAGCCCCGGCACCGGATCGCCGGGCAGGAAGGCCAGCCGCGTTTCATCCCAGGCCAGCCTGCCCTTCGCCTGCGCGTAAAGGTGGATGGTGGGGGTGAAGCCGCCCGAGACCAGCAGGCAGTCGCAGGTGATCTCGGTCCCGTCGTCCAGCACCACGCCATGCACCGCCTTGCGGCCGAGCGCACTGTCGATGCTGCGCCCGGCATGGCAGGCGATGCCGGGCAGGGGCGTGGCATCGGGGCGGCGGTCGATCAGAGTGACGCGGGCACCTGCCGCGGCCATGGCCTGCGCGACCTCGGCCCCGGTGGAATTGTTTGCGGCGATCACGATATTCGCGCCCGGCAGCACCGCCTGGCGGCGAAGGTAGGACAGCCCGGCCTGGGCCGACATGATCCCGGGCAGGTCGTTCATCGAAAACGGCAACGGCCGCTCGATCGCGCCAGCGGCCAGTACGATCCACTCCGGCCTGACCCGCCACAAAGTATCGGCCCGTCCGTCCTCATGCCGCTGGTTCAGCGCGACGAGGCCGTGATCGTAAAGCCCGAAAGCAGTGGTGCGCGGCAGGATCGTGACACCCAACCCGGCCAGTTGCGCCAGTGTTTCGGCCAGCCAGTCCGCGCCGGGCTTTCCGTCGATCTCGGCCTGACGATACAGCAGGCTGCCGCCCGGGCGGCTGCCGTCGTCGGCCAGCACGACCGATTTCCCCGCGCCCGCCAGCATCCGCGCCGCGGCGAGGCCGACCGGCCCGGCCCCGATCACCAGCGCATCGCAGAAATGGTTGACCTGATCGCCCACCGGCCCGGTCTTCCCCGGATCCACCCGGCCAAGCCCCGCCATGGCGCGGATCTGCGGCTCGAACAGGTGCCAGTCGGGGAACATGAAGGTCTTGTAGTAAAAGCCCGAGGGGATGAAGCGCGAGAACAGGTCGATGAAGCCGGTCCGGTCGCGCTCCGCATCCGGCGCGGTGCTGGCCGAGCGCAGCACCAGCCCGTCGCGCGCGGGCTCGGTGGTGACGCGCTGGTTCGGGCGGAAGGCGGCGCCCTCGGTCACATCGGCGCAGATGTTCGGCTCTTCCACGCCCGCGCCGAACAGCCCGCGCGGGCGGCGGTATTTGAAGCTGCGCCCCAGCACCTGCCGGCCCGAGGCCAAGAGCGCCGAGGCCAGCGTATCGCCTGCGAAGCCCTCGACCACCTTGCCGTCGAAGGTGAAGCGCAGCGGGCGCGCGCGGTCGATCTCTCCGCCCGAGGGCAGGCGACGGGCGGTCATGGCTGACCCTCCGTCAGCGTCTCGCCCGGCGCGGCCGCCATGGTGACGGTGTCGCGCGTCATGCTGAACATCTCGCCGCAGGTCAGGTGCATCCAGACCTCGCGGGCCGTGCCTTTCGGGTTGTTGCGGAAGTAAAGATAGTCGGCCCATTCCCGGTCCGGCACTGCCTCGAAGCCCTCGGGGCGGTGGTTGCCCAGATCGCCGCCGAAGTGGAATTCGTATTCCGGGCGGGATCCGCAGAAGGGGCAGGAGAAGATCTGCATGTCTACCTCAATGCGCGATGCCGGAGCCCGCGGCCTCGTCGATAAGACGTCCGCGGGCGAAACGGTCGAGGTCGAAGGGGCGCGAGATGTCGTGGTGCTGCCCGGTGGCCAGCAGATGCGCCAGCAGCGTGCCGCCCGCCGGGATCGCCTTGAACCCGCCGGTGCCCCAGCCGCAGTTCAGGAACAGCCCCGGTAAGGGGCTTTCCCCGATGATGGGCGAGCTGTCGGGCACCACGTCGACGATCCCCGCCCATTGCCGCATCAGCTTCAACTGGCGGAAGGACGGGAACATCTCCAAAAGGCCCGAGATCACCGTCTCCAGCACCGGCAGGTTACCGCGCTGGCCGTAGGAGGGGATGCGGTCCAGCCCGCCGCCCACCACCATCTCTCCCTTGTCGGACTGGCTGGCATAGGTGCCGGCGCCGGGGGCCAGCACCACGGTGTCGAGGATCGGCTTCACCGGCTCGGACACGCAGGCCTGGAGCGCGTAAGAGGTGATCGGCAGCCGGAACCCGGCCTTCGCCGCCATCTGCCCGGAATGGCCGGCGACGGCGAGGCCGACCCGATCCGCCCGGATTTCCCCGCGCGAAGTCTTCACCCCGCGGCAGCGCCCACCCTCCACGATGAACTCCTGCACCTCGCATTGCTGGAGGATGTCGACGCCGAGGGCAGAGGCCGCGCGGGCATAGCCCCAGGCCACCGCATCGTGCCGCGCGGTGCCCGACCGGCCCTGCCAGACCCCGCCGAGGGCGGGATAGCGCGCCTTCGGGCCGAAGTTGTAGATCGGCACCACCCGCCGCACGTCCTCCGGTCCGAACAACTCGGCATCGGTGCCGTTGATCTGCATGGCGTTGACCACCCGGGCCGCCATTTCCATCTCAGCCGGGGTGTGAGCAAGCGAGATCATGCCGCGCTGCGACAGCATGATGTTGTAGTTGAGCTCGCGCGACAGCCCCTCGTAAAGCTTCAGCGCCATGTCGTAGAGCCGCACGCTTTCGGGGAAGAAATAGTTCGAGCGCACCACCGTGGTGTTGCGCCCGGTGTTGCCGCCGCCGAGCCAGCCCTTTTCGATCACCGCGACATTGGTGATGCCATGGGTCTTGGCCAGATAATAGGCGGTCGCCAGACCATGCCCGCCGCCGCCGACGATCACCACGTCATAGCGCGGCTTCGGCTGGGGCGAGGTCCAGGCCGGGACCCAGCCCTTCTGGCCACGGAGCCCCTCCTTCACCAGCGAGAGGGCGGAATAGTGCTTGGTCATGGCGCGGTTTCCGGCTGGTGGTCCTGCGCCCCGCCCGGTCGGGGCGGGGCCGGGAAAGGCGGCGCTCAGGAGCGGAACGCCGTCCCCATCGGATCGTGCGGCGAAGGCGGGATGACGGTCGCCGCCACTTCCTGCCCGACGATATGGGTGGAGAGCCGCGTGCCCGGCGCGGCCACGGCGCGGTCGACCATCGCCATGGCGAGGCTTTTGCCCACGGTATGGCCGTAGCCGCCCGAGGTGACGAAGCCGACGAGGGCGCCGTCCTGCCAGACCGGTTCATAGCCCGAGGCATCGGCATCGGTCGCCGCGACCTCCAGCGTCACCAGGACCTTCGCCGAGGGTTTGTCCCGCTCTGCCAGCGCCGCCACGCGGCCGGTGAAATCGCCCTTGTCCCAGGCGATGAAGCGGTCCATCCCGGTTTCGCCCGGGGTATAGCCTTGGGTGAACTCGCGCGACCAGATGCCGAAGCTCTTCTCCAGCCGCAGCGACAGCACCGCGTTGAAGCCGATCTCGCGCAGGCCGAGGTCTTTCCCCGCGTCCAGCAGCAGCCGGCGCAGGGCGGCATGTTCCAGCGCACCGCAGTTGATCTCGTAGCCGAGTTCGCCTGTCACCGACATCCGTGCCACCCCGGCCCGGATCAGGCCGAGGTCGAGCGTCCGGCACCCCATGAAGGGCAGGGCGGCGCTGGACAGGTCCTGATGGGTCAGCTTCTGCAGGATATGCCGAGCGTTCGGCCCGACCACCGCGAAGCCGCCGATGGCGTCAGAGATGTCGCGCACCGTCACGCCCTTGGCCGCGTGGTCCTCGAACCAGCGCATGTGCCATTGCCGCAGGTAGTAGGAGCCCATGATCCAGAACGTGCCGTCGCCCCAGTTCAGGATCGTCAGGTCGCCCTTCAGCTTGCCGGTCTCGCCCAGCATCGGCGCAAGGCCGGCACGGCCCGGTTTCGGCAGCTTGCAGGCGAAGGTCCGGTCCAGCCAGGCGGCGGCTTCCGACCCGCTGACCTCGTAGCGCGAGAAGGCGGTGATATCCAGAAGCCCGGCGGTTTCGCGCGCGGCCCGGCACTCCGCCCCGATCAGGTCGAAGGCGTTCGAGCGTTTCAGCGACGGCTCCTCGATGAACCCCTCCGGCGCGAAATAGAGCGGCTGTTCCAGCCCCCAGCCCGCGCCCCAGCGGCAGCCCGCCGCCGTCATCCCCTCATAGGCGCCCGGCGCCTTCAGCACCCGGCCGGCCGGCAGCTGTTCGTTCGGATAGGACATCACGAAGCGGCGCGAATAGAACTGGCCGGTGGTCTGGCGGATATATTCGCGGTTCGAGGCGAAGTCGCCGTAGCGGGCGATGTCCATGCCGTAGATGTCGGCCTGCGGCTCGCCCCCGATCATCCATTCGGCCAGCGACTTGCCGACGCCGCCGCCCTGCAGGAAGCCCGCCATTACCCCACAGGCCACCCAGTAGTTGCGCAGGCCCCGCACCGGGCCCACCAGCGGGTTGCCGTCGGGCGAGAAGGTGAAGGCGCCGTTCACCCAGCGCTTGATCCCGGCCGTGTTCAGGCAGGGGAAGCGGCGGAAGCCCAGGGAAAGCTCTTCCTCGATGCGGCTAAGGTCTTCCTGGATCAGCTCGATGCCGAAGTCCCAGGGCGCGCCTTCCATGTGCCAATGCTTGAAGTCGCGCTCATATATGCCCATCAGCAGGCCCTTCTGTTCCTGCCGCGTGTAGGTGAAGCCTTCCAGATCGACGATCAGCGGGATTTCCCCCTGCATCTCGACCAGTTCGGGGATGGCCTCGGTCACCAGGTAATGGTGCTCCATCGGCGAGACCGGCAGGTCGATCCCGGCCATCCGGCCGACCTGTTTCGCCCAGAGGCCGCCGGCATTCACCACATGCTCGGCCAGGATCATGCCCTTGTCGGTGATCACTTCCCAGGCTCCGTCGGGACGCTGCCGCAGGTCCTCGACCTTCGTATGCTCCAGGATGTCTGCGCCACGGTTCTTCGCCGCGCGGGCATAGGCATGGACCACGGCCGAAGGGTCGATATGGCCCTCGCGGTCGCTCCACATGCCGCCGATGATGCCCTCCGTCGAGAGGATGGGGCAGCGGCGCTTGATCTCTTCCGGGCCGATCAGCTCGACGTCGTTGATACCGAGCGACTGGAAGGTGCGGTAGGAGGATTGCAGCCATTCCCAGCGGGCCGGAGCCGAGGCGATCGAGATGCCGCCGGTCATGTGCATGCCGATGTTGATCCCGGATTCCTCGCCCACCTCGGTCAGCAGGTCGATGGTATAGGCCTGCAGCGCGGCGATGTTCGGATCGGCATTCAGGGCGTGGAAGCCGCCGGCCGCATGCCAGCTGGACCCGGCGGTCAGCACGTCGCGCTCGATGATCGCCACATCGGTCCAGCCGGATTTCGCCAGGTGATAGGCGACGGAGGCCCCGACGACACCGCCCCCGATGATCGCAACGCGATATTGATTCTTCATGGGTCCCTCCCGTTTGCGGCAGGCTGCCATGGAGGTACACATATGTCTAGTGCCTGCACGCCGCGGCGAAACCGGGCCCGCAGGGGCGGGGCTACCTGCCGCGGCGGGGGCGGAAGTAGGTCTCGTCCAGCTTCTCGAAGAACTCGCGGCACAGGTCCTCGTCGGGGACGAGGCCGGTGAAGATATGCAGATAGGCTGGCCCGTGCGAGAAGCGGACCTCGGGGTCCTCGAACTCATCCAGCGTGTGATGGCCGATCTGGGTGTAGTAGATCACCCGGGCGCGGATCAGCGCCTCGCGCTCGGCATAGCCGTGGCGCAGGAACATCCTGCGCAGGGCGTCGATGCGCAACTGGTCTGCCTCCAGCACGACGCGCCGCACTTCGGCCGAGCGGCGTGCCCAGAGCCTGACCGCGATGTCGAGCGCCGGGTCGAACAGCGTCTCGTCGATCCAGCATTCGAAGACGTTGACGACAGCGCGGATGATGTCCGGGGCAGGGCGCATGGCCCGTTCGATGATCGGGCTGGTGTTCTTCTTCAGCCAGTCCTCCAGCATGGCCTTGTGCAGCGCCTCGCTGCTTTCGAAATGCCAGTAGAAACTGGAGCGCGCCACATCCAGCCGCCTGGCCATGATCTGGATCTTCACCCGGTCGATGCCGTCCTCGACCAGCGTCTTCAGGGCGAGGTCGAGCCAGTCCTGCCGGGTCAGCCGGTCGGACCGTTCCTGCTCGGACGCCGGTTCCGCGGGCCTGTTGGCGGTGTCCTGTTCCGGCATTGTCCGATCCCCGTTCGTTATGATTGCGCCGACAATAGGCGGCGTGCCGCCCGACATGCAAACCCGAAGGGATGCAGGGAAGCCGTACTCATATGTACGATCTCAGGCCATGACCTCTTCCAGCCAGCCCTTGCGCATCTCGGGCACCGAGACCAGCAGTCGGCGGGTATAGGGGTGCATCGGCTCGGCGAAGACTTCGGCAGTCGGACCGAGGGCGATGGTTTCCCCCTTCAGCAGGACCAGTGTGTTGTGGGCGATGCGGCGGACGATTCCCAGGTCGTGGGTGATGAAGAGGTAAGAGAGGCCAAGGTCGCCCTGCAGCCGCATCAGCAGCTTGAGGATGTCGTCGGCGATCAACTGGTCCAGCGCCGAGGTCGGCTCGTCGCAGATGATGATCTCCGGCTCGGCCGCCAGCGCCCGGGCGATGGCGACACGCTGCTTCTGCCCGCCGGACAGTTGCGGCGGGAAACGGTCGGCGAAATCCGCGGGCAGGCCCACGAGGTCCAGCAGGTCCGCGATCCGGCGCTGCAAGACCGCGCCGCTGGCGCCGCTGTACAGCGCAAGCGGGCGGCCGATGATCTTGGCCAGCCGGTGCTGCGGGTTCAGCGACATGTCGGGCAACTGGTGGACCAGCTGGATGCGGCGCAGCACGTCGGCATCGCGCTGGCGGTAGCCGGGGGCCAGCGGCCTGCCGTCCAGCCGCAGTTCGCCCGCCATCTGCGGCAGGAGGCCGGTCACCACCTTGGCCAGCGTAGACTTGCCCGAGCCGGATTCGCCCACCACCGCGAGCGTCTCGCCGCGATGCAGGCGGAACGAGACCTGCGACAGGACCTTGCCGCCGCCGTAGCCAGCATCGACGCCGACTGCCTCCAGCACTGGCGGGCCGGGGTCGCGAGGCAGGGCGGACATCAGCGGCCGGCTGTGGTCACGCTCGGCCACCAGCGCCGCGGTATAGGGCTGCTCCGGCGTCCCAAGGATTTGCTCCGCGTCCCCGAGTTCGACCATCTTCCCGCCGCGCAGCACCATAATGCGGTCGGCCACCTGGGCCACCACGGCCAGATCATGGGTGATATAGAGCGCGGCGGTGTGCAGATCGCGGATGATCTGTTTGATCAGCGCCAGCACCTCCAGCTGCGTCGTCACGTCCAGCGCGGTGGTCGGCTCGTCGAAGACCAGGATATCTGGCCGGCCGATCACCGCCATCGCCGCCATGGCGCGCTGCAACTGCCCGCCCGAAACCTCATGCGGATATTTGCGGGCCAGTTTCGCGGGCTCGGGCAGGCCAAGCTTTCCCAGCAGTTCGATGGCACGGGCCTCGGCCTCGGCCCGGGTCATCTGGCGGTGGCGCAGCGGGCTTTCGCAGATCTGGTCGATCAGCCGCATCGCCGGGTTGAAGGACGCAGCGGCACTTTGCGCGACATAGGCGATGCGCATGCCGCGATAGCCCTGCCGCCCCTCGGGCCCGATGCCGCGCAGATCGGTGCCATCGATGCGGATCTCGCCGCCCGCGATCCGGCAGCCGGCGCGGGCATAGCCCATGGCGGCCAGCGCGATGGTCGACTTGCCGGCGCCGCTTTCGCCGATCAGCCCCAGAACCTCGCCCCGCCGCAGTTCCAGCGAAACGTCATCGACCAGCACCTGGCCGCTCAGCGCCTCGATGCGCAGGTTGCGGATTTCCAGGATGTTTCCGTCGCTCATCTCACAGCTCCGCCGAGGCGCCGGAGGGTTTCACGTTGCGCGACAGCAGCCAGTCCACCACCAGGTTGACCGCCACCGTGACCAGCGCGATGGCCAGCGCCGGCCAGATCGGCGCGAGGATGCCGAAGGCGATGGCCTGGCCGTTCTCGCGCACCATGCCGCCCCAGTCCGCCTGCGGCGGCTGCACCCCGAGGCCGAGGAAGCTGAGGCTGGCGACATAGAGGAAGTTGAAGCAGAACCGCAGCCCGAATTCCGAAATCAGCGGCGGCATGGCATTGGGCAGGATCTCGTGGAACATGATCCAGGGCATTCTTTCGCCGCGCAGCCGCGCCACGTCGAGGAAGTCGCGCGCCGCAACATCCACCGCCACCGCCCGCGCCACCAGGAAGACCCGGGTGGAATCGAGGAAGGCGATGGTCAGGATCAGGGTCGGGATCGAGGAGCCGAGCGCGGTCAGCACGATCAGCGCCATGATTAGCACCGGCACCGACAGGAACATGTCCACCACCCGCGACATCAGGTTGTCGAGCCATTGCCCGCCGACCGAGGCGAAGATCCCCGCCGAGACGCCAAGAGTGAAGGACAGCACCGTCGTCACCAGCGCGATGCCGATGGTGGTCTGCGCCCCCGCGATGATGCGGGACAGGATGTCGCGGCCGATGTTGTCGGTGCCCAGCCAGAACTCGGCCGAGGGGCCGGTCCAGGTCTTGCCCACCGTGGCATCGGGCGGATAGGGCGTGATCCAGGGGCCGAAGATCGCCAGCAGGATGAACAGCGCCATCACTGCGGCGCCGAACAGCGCGGTCAGCGGGACCCTCGTGCCGAACAACGCCATGCCATCACCCTCCGGTCCGGCGGCGCAGACGCGGGTTGACCAACACGGCCAGCACGTCCGAGATCAGGTTCAGCCCGATGAAGGCCAGCGCGAAGAACACGCCGCAGGCCTGCACCACCGGAATGTCGCGCTTGCCCACCGCATCGACCATATACTGGCCGAGGCCGGGATAGACGAAGACCACCTCGATCACCACGATGCCGACCACCAGATAGGCCAGGTTCATCGCCACCACCGCGATGATGGGCGCCGCGGCATTCGGCAGCGCATGGCGGGTGATCACCGCGGCGCGGGGCACACCCTTCAGGAAGGCCATCTCGATATAGGGCTGCGACATCACCGACAGGATAGAGGTCCGCGTCATCCGCATCATGTGGGCGGTGACGAGGCACGACAGCGCCATCACCGGCAGCACCATCGCCCGCAGCGCCTCGAGGAAGGTCATCTCGGGGAAGATGGTGGAAAGGTTGGGCAGCAGGTTCAGCTTCACCGAGAACACCAGGATCAGCAGGTAGGCGGTGAAGAATTCGGGGAAGGAGATCGCGGTCAGCGCCGCCATCGCCAGCGCCCGGTCGAGGAAACTGCCCTCGCGCGCGGCCGACAGCACCCCCAGCCCGATCGCCAGCGGCACCGAGACCAGCGCGGTCAGCCCGGCCAGCCGCAGGGTGCTCCACAGCCGCGGCCAGATCGTGTCGTTGATGCTGGCCTGCGTGGTCAGCGACTGGCCCAGATCGCCGTGCAGCAGGCCCCAGATCCACTTGCCGTAGCGCAGGACCAGCGGATCGTCGAGGCCGAGCTGCGCGCGGAACCGCGCCACGGTCTCCGGCGTGGCGCCGCGGCCGAGGATCTCGGTCGCGGCATCGCCGGGCAGCATGTTGGTGGCAACGAAGACCAGGACGGTGACGCAGAACAGCGTCACCAGTCCCAGCAGGAGACGGGTTGCGACATAGCGTTTCATGGCCCGGCTGCTGCCCCCAATGGCTGCCCCCGCCCGCTTACGCGAACCAGGCCTTCTCGGCGACCCTCAGGTCGTCGAAGCCGAAGCGCGGGTGCTTGTTCACGCCCATGACGTTCTTGCCGTAGCCGTCCAGCGTGTCGTTGATGGCGAAGAGGACATGGCCCGCCTCGTCGGACACCATCTGCTGGCAAGTGGCATAGATCTCCTTGCGCTTGCCCTGGTCCAGTTCCACCCGCGCCTCGGTCAGCAGCTTGTCGAAGGCCTCGTTCTTCCAGTTGCTGTCGTTCATCGGCGAGGTCGAGGAATAGCAGACCGTCAGGTTCTCGTCCGCCGTCATCCGCGACGCCCAGATCACCCCGCAGAACGGATCGACCCGCCACACGTTGCTCCAGTAGCCGTCCGCCGGAACCTTGTTCAGCTCCAGCTTGATGCCTGCCGGGTCCAGCGACTGCTGGAAGATCTGGGCGCAATCGGGCATCGTCACCCAGGCGCCCTCCGAGACGGTCAGGCGGAACTCGCTGCCGGTCAGCCCGGCTTCCTTCAGGTGCCAGGCGGCCTTGTCCGGATCGTAGGGGCGCTGCGGCAGCTCGGCGTTGAAGAAGGGGCTGTTGGGGTTGATGGTGTGGTCGTTGCCCAGGGTGGCATAGCCGTTCAGCACATTGTCGATGATCTTCTGCCGGTCGATGCCGTATTTCAGCGCCAGAACCGCGTTCTGGTTGGTGTAGGGATCGTCCGAGACCCGGGCGCAGAACACATAGCGCAGCCCGGTGCCCTCGCCGCGCACCACGTTCAGGTTGGGCGCCTGCGCCAGGAAATCGACCGTCCGTGGGTCCAGCCGGTTGGCGCCGTCGATCTGGCCCGATTGCAGCGCCGAGGTGCGGGCGACCGCGTCGGGGATATAGAGCACCTCCACCCGGTCGAAGTTGCCGCGGCCCGGCTTCCAGTAGTCCCCACGCGCGGTGAAGACGGCACGCACGCCCGGCTCGAAGCTTTCCAGCACATAGGCGCCGGTACCGATCGGTTTGGTCCAGTCAGTATGACCCTCGGGCACCACTAGCAGGTGATAATCGCCCAGAAGCGCCACGAAATCGGCATTGCCCTCGTTGAGGGTGATCGCGATCTGGCTGTCGGACAGTTTCGTGATTTCGGTGATCGGTTCCAGATTGCCCTTCAGCTGCGAGACCGACTCGCCGCGGTGCAGGTTGATCGAATAGATCACGTCCTCGACCGTCAGCGTCTTGCCGTTCGAGAAGGCGATGCCCTGGCGGATTTTGAAAACCCATTTCACCGCGCCGGGTTCGATCTCCCAGCTTTCGAACAGCTCCGGCTGCGGCAGCCCCTCGGCGTCGAATTCGATCAGGCCGTTCATGATGCAGTAGCAGAGCGCGATCGGCAGCTCATCCGACAGCGTCATCGGGTTGAAGCTGTCGGTGCTGGTGCCGCCCTCCATCCCCAGCCGCAGGGTCCCGCCCTTCTTCGGCGTGTCGGCATGGGCCGCGCGCGGCAGCCACAGCCCGCCGGCCGTCACCGTCGCGGTGGCCGCCGCCGTCCCGAGAAAGCTGCGGCGGGACAGATGGCCGCGGCGGGCGTCGGTCTTTGCGTCGTTCATCTCTTGCTCTCCTGTTGGTCCGGCGACGTTGGTCGCGCCTGTCGAAGTACATAAATGTACCTTCATTGTTTTGCCAAGATTCTTCTTGCAAGCAAGGAAGGGTTGGCATCAGCGGCAGAAATGCTCAATTTGTACTGAGTAATCCGTCTGTTGCCGGGCAGAGCGTCATCAAAGAAAGGTACATATATGTTCGTTGGTGCGTGCTATCGGATTGATCCGGCACGCAATTTTCACCTTGGCGGAATGTGTCGTTCGCCTTTCCAATCCCTGCAGTCTGATGCTGTCAGGGCGGGCCACGGCTCGGGACCGCGCTGCACTTCTTTGCTGTGTCGGTGAATGCTGGTTGCCAGTGATTCGCGCCTGACCTGGTGTCGCGGGCCAGGTTCGACACGGGCTACGAATGGCACTTCGTCCACGAGACAACAGGGCGCAACGCTAGCTGCCAAGCGACCTTGCAGGTCGCGCGAAAGCTAGCGAAGACCGCGCTTTTCAGCCGCTGGTTGCGGGGCGGCGTCGGCCTGGCCTGCCCCCATAAGGTGATCTCGCTTCGATCCGCACATGTTTCTACCGTCGCGGAGCCCTGTCCGACCTTCGTTTGGCCGGTCTTCCTTGATCAACCTCCTGCGCCCAGCTTCTCCAACAGCCGGACATAGGCCGTCTGGCCCTTGCGATAGACCGCAAGACGGAAGAATTCGTCCGGTGCATGCAGGTTCTCGTCATCATGGCTGAAACCGAACATCACGGCGTGGACCCCCAGCACATCCAGCAGCGTGGTCAGCACGGGGATCGAGCCGCCAAGCCGGGTGCGGTAGGGTTCGCGGCCATAGACCTCGGCCAGGACTTCGCGCGCCACGGCAGCGGCGTTATGGCCCGCGGGCATCTGGAACGGGTCGGCCCGGCCGGGATTGCGCTCGACCCGGGCGGTGACGCCGGGCGGGGTGTGACGCGCAACATGTGCGGCGATCAGGTCGAACACCCGTTCGGGAACCTGCGCGGCTACCAGACGGCAGGTGATCTTGGCCCGCGCTTCGGCCGGAAGCACGGTCTTCGACCCCGCCCCCTGCCAGCCCGAAGTCAGCCCGTTCACATCCAGCGTGGGCCGCGCCCACAGCCGTTCGCGCGTGATATAGCCCGGTTCTCCCCAGACCGCGGGCGCCCCGGTCTCGGCCAGATAATCGGCCTCGTCATAGGGAATCCGGGCGATCTGGGCGCGTATCTCATCAGACAGCGGCAGCACATCGTCGTAAAATCCGTCGATGGTGACCAGCCCGTCCAGCGCCCGCATCGAGGCAAGGATCTGGGTCAGCGCCAGCGCGGGGTTGGCGATGCCGCCACCGTGCAGGCCCGAATGCTGGTCCGATCTTGGCCCGTTCACCACCACCTCAAGCGAGACCATGCCCTTCAGCGCGTCCACGATCTGCGGCTGGTCAGGCGCCCATTGCAGCCCATCGGCGGAAAAGATCATGTCAGCCTTCAGAAGATCCGCCTCGGCCGCCACGAACTCCGGCAGATCGGGCGAGCCGATCTCTTCCTGCCCTTCGAAGAAGAACTTCACATTGACCGGCAGCTTGCCCTTGGTGCGCATCAGCGCCTCGACCGCAAGGATCGGCGTCATCATGCCGCCCTTGTCGTCCGAAGCCCCGCGCCCCCAGATGCAGCCATCGCGGATCTCCGGCTCGAACGGCGCCGAGGTCCAAAGATCGAAAGGCTCGGCCGGCTGGACATCGAAATGGCCGTAGATCATCACCGTGGGCTTGTCGGCCCCGGCATGCAGCCAGTCGGCATAGACAACAGGATGCCCGGCCGTCGGCATCACGCGGGCATTCTCCATCCCCGCCGCCGTCACCCGCGCCGCCACCCATTCGGCAGCGCGCAGGACATCGGGAATGTTCTCGGGCTTGGCCGAGACCGAAGGGATGCGGATCAGGTCCAGCAACTCCTGCACATAGCGGGGCTGTTCCTGGTCAAGCCAGCTTTCGGGGGTCATTCTTGCCACCTTTCAGTTCAGATCGCGCGGGAAGTCGCGGGTGCGGCTTTCCTGTTTGACCACCTCGTCGCCGTCCCGGGCGGTGATCTCTGTCTCCATCCGCCAGGCATCGCGCAGGGCGCGCACCGTGCATTTGACCGAAAGCGTCACCTTCCAGCCAGTATCGCGGGCAAAGACCTTGTCCCAGGTGCAGACCGCGACGGCCGAGTTCGGATCGTCGGGGTGGACCGAGAAGGTTTCGGTCGATTTCTGGGTCTGGATCATGCCGGTATGCGGATGACGGAACGTGCCGGCATCGGCAACCTGCGCGTAAGTGGTGATGCCGGTGACCGCATCGGCGGTGACCGAGCGGGCAAAGGGTGCGCCGGGAACCAGCACTTCCACCTCCATTGGCTTGGCGCTTTCGGCGCGGGGAAAGGCCGGAAGGGCGGCATCCCCTGCCTGCGGCGCCCTTTGCTGCAGGATCAGGCGGCTTTCGCCGGTGAAGACGGTGAAGGTCACCTTCTCGGGCGAAGGGAAGACGATCGGGAAGTAGCCTGTCGCGATCCCCAGCCGCAGCCGGGCGCCTTTCGGCACCTTCTGCCCAAGGCAGCGCAGCTTCAGGCGGATGGTCTCGGCCACGCCCGGCTGCATCGGTGACAGATCCAGATGGTCATGGCGGTGCGTCAGGTTCAGCACACCATAGCTGATCCGGGTTGCGGCGCCATCGGGCAGCACCAGCGACAGCGTGGCCACCAGCGTGGCCACCGGCTTGTCGGCGGCCAGCCTGATCTCAAGCTCGGGGAAGCCGAGAAGGTCGATCTCCGCCTCCAGCGGGGCGCTGTCGAAGACCAGTTGTCCGCCCATCTCGCCGCGCTGATCCAGCGGCATGGTCGGCACCACGCCGTAGGGGCACCACATCCCGGCGGCCATGCCATGCGTCTGCGGCGAGGAGATGGTCAGCTCGGCCGCCTCGCCCGTGCCGAAGGACAGCCGCCCCGGCGCCAGCGACAGCGCGGTCTGGGTGACATTGGGCGTGGGCCATGCGGGTTCGGCCACCCATTGCCCCGGCATCTCGGCATATTCGGCGGCGGGCGGCAGCGGATCGGTGATCCATGCGCGCAGCTGCGGCTCATCAACGATGCCGGTGTCGATCCCCTTCAGATACTGGTCCCACCAGCGCAGCGCTTCCTGCAGGAAACCGATGCGGGGCCCTGGCAGCGCGAAATGCGGATACTTGTGCGCCCAGGGGCCGATCAGCCCCTTCTTGGGCCCCGGCAGCTTGTCCAGAAGGCGGAAGACGGCATTGGTATAGCCATCGACCCAGCCCCCCACCGCATAGACCGCCGCCTCGATCTGGGAATAATCCTCGCAGACCGAGCCGTGTTTGTAGAAGTCGTCGCGGCGCTGATGGGTGAACCAGTCCTCCATCCAGATGCCGTTGCCGTTCAGCCGGCCCTCCCACATGCCGCGCCAGGCATCGCCGACCAGTGCCGGATCGGGCGGGGTCATGGCGATGGCCCATGCGGTGGTGCCCCAATGCATGTTGTCGATCATCTGGGCGCCGCCAAGGTAATGCACGTCATCGGCATAGCGGTCGTCGGTCGAACACAGCGTGATCACCGCCTTCAGCGCCGGGGGCCTGCGTGCGGCGACCTGCAAACCGTTGAACCCGCCCCAGCTGATCCCGATCATGCCCACCTTGCCCGAACACCAGGGCTGCTCGGCCAGCCAGGCGATCACAGCGACGGCGTCGTCCTGCTCCTGCTGAAGATATTCCCCCTCGCACAGGCCTTCGCTGTCGCCAGATCCGCGCATGTCCACGCGAACGCCGGCATAGCCGTGGCCGGCGAAATAGGGATGGGTCAGGGCGTCACGCTCGACCGTTCCGTCGCGCTTGCGATAGGGCAGGAATTCCAGAATGGCGGGAACGGGATCGGTCCCGGCATCCTCGGGCAGCCAGATCCGCGCGGCCAGACGGGTGCCGTCCGGCATCGGGATCCAGGTGTTCTCGATCTCGCGCACCTTGCGGGGGAAATCGGTGATGACGGTGATCTCGTTCATTTTCAGGTCTCCATTCCGGCCGGTGCCGGGACATTCAACGGATGGTGGCAGGTCAGCACATCGCTGCCGATCTGCCGGGCATCAGGGGCAAGCACCGCGCAATCGGCTTGCGCAAAGGGGCAGCGGGTGTGGAACTCGCAGCCCTTGGGACGGGCAAGAACCGAAGGCACTTCGGGCGGCAGCTTGATCCGGTCATGCACCCGGTCGGGGTCCGGCTCGGGGTTGGCGGACAGCAGGGCGGCGGTATAGGGGTGGTGCGGCAGGGTGAAGATGGCTTCGGTCTGCCCGTGTTCGACAAAGCGGCCCAGATACATCACCGCCGTGCGGTCGGCGATCTGGCGCACCACATGCAGGTTGTGGGTGATGATCAGCATCGACAGGCCCAGCCGGTCGCGCAGATCGTTCATCAGGTTCAGCACTTCGCCCTGAACCGAGACGTCGAGACCGGCCGTCGGCTCATCCGCGATCACCAGTTCAGGGTCCAGAGCGATGGCGCGGGCAACGCCCACCCGCCGTGCCTGCCCGCCCGACAGCTGATGCGGATAGCGGCTGGCGAAATCGGCAGGCAGACCGACCAGCGCCAGAAGCCGCCGCACCTCGGCATCCAGATCGCGGTTCGACATGCCGTGGATGCGGAAGGGTTCAGCCAGCAGCGCGCGGATGTCGAGGCGCGGCGACAGCGACCCGACCGGATCCTGGAACATCATCGGCATCCGCCGCCGCACATCCTTCAACGCGGCGCGGCCGAGGGTTGAAATTTCCTGCCCGTCGAAACGGATCGAGCCCGAGGCCACCCTTTGCAGCCCGTTCAGCGCCCGCGCCAGCGTGGTCTTGCCGGACCCGGATTCTCCGACCAGCGCGAAGGTCTCGCCCCGGCCGATATCGAAGCTGACGCCCGCCACGCCTTCGATCCGGGTTGCCGCGCCGCGCAGCCGGGCCATGAGGCCGCCGACGGGAAACTCCACCCGCAGGTCGGAGACGGAGAGAAGCGCGCTCATTCCGCAGCCTCTTTCGCGAACCAGCAGCGGGCAACGTGCCCGGGTGCCAGTTCCACATCCGGCGGGGTGGTGGTGCATTCCGGGCCGGCCTTGGCGCACCGGTCGCGGAAGATGCAGCCCGCGGAGCGGTTTTTCAGATCGGGCAAAGTGCCGGGAATGGTGGGCAGATGCTTCACCCGTTCATGCAGCCGCGCGGGATCGCATTCCAGCAGCGCCTGCGTATAGGGATGCCGCGCACCCTTGAAGATCTGCCGGACCGAGCCGCGCTCGACCACCTCGCCGGCATACATCACGATCATCTCGTCGCAGAGTTCGGCGATGACCCCCAGATGGTGCGAGATGAACAGCACCGCGCAACCGATCTCGCGCTGAAGATCCTTCATCAGCTCGATCGTCGCCACCTCAAGCGTGGCATCCAGCGCGGTCGTCGGCTCATCCGCGATCAGCAGCGCCGGGCGCATCATCAGAGCCATGGCGATGGCGACACGCTGCTTCATGCCCCCCGAGAACTCATGCGGGTATTGCGTCAGGCGCTTTTCGGGGTCGGGGATGCGGACCTGCCGCAGCATCGCGACCGACCGCGCGTCCTTCTCCCTGCGGCTGAGGTTTGAACGATACTGGATGTCGCGCATCTGCCGGCCGACCGACAGCACCGGGTTCAGCGCGCCCATCGGATCCTGGAACACGGTCGAGATGCGCTCGCCGCGCAGTGCCCGCATCTCGCGCGCGCCAAGCCGCGTCAGATCCTCCTTGCCCTCCAGCCGGATCACGCCACCGGTCACCGAACCATTGTCGGCCAGCAGACCAAGGATGGAGTTGATCAGCGTGGACTTGCCGCAACCGGATTCGCCGACGATGCCAGTGATCCGGCCCTGCGGGACAGTGAAGGATACGTCCTTCAGCGCCTGCAAGGTGCCGGCCTCGGTTGCGAAGCTGACGGAAAGGCCATCGATCTGCAGCGTGGGTGCCCCGCCCATCTCAGCGCCCCTTCAGCCTTGGATCGAAGACATCGCGCAAGGTCTCGCCCAGGAAGGTAAAGCCAAGCGTGGTCAGGATGATCGGCGCCCCGCCCGCGATGACGATCCATGATGAGTCGCGGATATTGGCGAAACCGTCGTTCAGGATGGTGCCCCACGACGGCGTGGGCGGACGGACGCCAAGGCCAAGGAAGGAAAGCCCGGCCTCGATCCCCACCACCACCGGCACATCCATCGAGGCCAGGATCAGGATCGGCCCGATAATATTCGGCAGGATATGCACGCGCAGGATGCGCGCGGTGCTGGCCCCCATGGATTTCGCGGCCGTCACATGCTCGGCCGTTTTCATCGCAAGGGTCTGGGTGCGGATGATCCGGGCATAGCCGGGGACCGACACCATGACGACCACCATCACCACCGACACCAGCGACGGGCCAAGCAGCGTCACGATGGTCAGCGCCAGCATGATGACGGGGAAGCTTTTCAACGCATCGAAGACCAGCAGCAACAGCCCGTCCAGCCAGCGCGGACCGTAGCCCGCCACAAGCCCGAGGATGATGCCAAGCAGCAACGAGACCAGCGTGGATCCAAGCGCCACCATCAGCGCGATCCGCCCGCCGTAAAGCACGCGTGACAGCAGGTCCCGGCCAAGGTGGTCGGTGCCCAGAAGATGCGTCAGGCTTGGCCCCTGAAAGCGGTCCTGCGGCATGATCCTTGTCGGGTCATGCGTGGCCAGCACCCCCGCAAAGATCGCCGCGAACAGGATCAGCAGCACCAGCGCCAGGCCGAAGGCGCCCATCGGCTCGCGCAGGATGCGTCGCATCGATTGCGCGCCGGGCCATTGGCTCCGCCTTGCGCGGGCCGGTTCAGTTGAAGCTTGCTCTGACACGGGGATCCAGAAGGCCGATCACCAGATCGGCCAGAACATTGACGAAGACGAAGAAGGTGGTGGTCACAAGGACCGCCCCGGTGACGACGGGATAGTTTCGGGTCGAAATCGCCTCGTACACCAGCTTGCCGATGCCGGGGCGGGCAAAGACGATCTCGGCAAAGACAGACGACGACAGCATATGCCCGATCCCCACACCCAGCAGGGTGACGGTGGGCAGGATGGCGATGCGCAGGGCATAGGTGTAGACGATCCAGCGCTCCGGCAGGCCGAAGGCGCGGGCGGTGCGGATATGCCCGGCCTCAAGCGTTTCCAGCATCGAGGCGCGGACCATCCGGGCGATATAGCCGACCCAGCCCAGCCCCACCGCCAGCGAGGGCAGGATCAGGTGCTTCAACTGGCTGGCAATGCTGCCCGGCTCTCCGGCGCCGATGGCGGGCAGCCATTGCAGCCGTACTGCAAAGATCAACAGCGCATAGATCGCGATGACGAAAGACGGCACAGCGATGACGGCTACGGACAGGACGCCGATCACCCGGTCGACAAAGCCGCCACGCCGGACGGCGGCGATGCAGCCCAACGGCACGCCAAGCGCCACCGACCACAGGATGCCGCAGAACACCAGTGCCAGGGTGAAGGGCAGCTGCTCCATCACCACGGTCAGCACCGGACGGCCCGACAGCGCCTCTTCCCCCAGATCGCCACGCAAGGTCGAGCCGACGAAATTGACGAACTGCCGCCAGACCGGCTGGTCCAGCCCCATCCGCTCGCGCAAATGCGCAATCATCTCGGGCGTCGCCTTGGGGCCAAGGGCCACCGAGGCGGGATCGCCCGGGATCAGGTAGATCATCGAGAAGAGGATCGCCATCGCCACAAGGATGATGGCGACCCCCAGCCCGAGCCTGCGCGCGGTGTAGGTCAGCATGGAACTCCGCCCGGCTTGCCTTTGGCTTCAGACCGGCGCTCAGGCCGGCTTGAAATCGCTCAACAGCGGCATCGCGTTCGGCTGCAGCGCGGGCACCACAGAGTTGCGGTATTCCACACCCACGACCTCATGCGTCAGGAAGACATACTGGCCGCTTTCCTCCATGATGTCCTGCATCCGCTTGTAGATCGTGTCGCGGGCCGCCACGTCCAGCTCGACCTGGCCCTTGGCATTCAGCTCGTCGAACTCGGCATCCGAGAAGCGTTCCCAGTTCCAGATGCCGACCTGCTCGGTGGTGAACCATGCGGTCGCCCAGCTGGGATCGGGCTGCATCGAGAAGCGCGAGATATACATCTGAAGCTTGTTCCAGGTGTCACCGTCCTTCGAGCCTAGTGTCCAGAAGGTGCCGGAATCGTGCTGCTTGATCTCGCAGGTGATGCCCACATCCGCGAGGTTGGCCTGAATGACCTGCGCAGCCGTCAGACGCTCGGTCTTGTTCAGGATCTCCAGGGTGATGGTCAGACCTTCGGCGCCTTCCTGTGCCAGCAACTCACGCGCCTTGTCCGGGTCGTAGGTGTAGATGCAGGCGTCGCGATGGCCGGGCAGGCCCGGCGCGATGATGCCGGTCGAGGTGGCGGCGGCGCCGTAATAGGCCGCATCGACCACCGCCTTGGTGTCGATGGCATATTGCACGGCGCGGCGGATGTTCGGGTTGTCGAACGGCGCCACATCCTTGTTCAGCCCCATCCAGACGAAGGCCAGCGAGGGCTTTTCTACCACTGTCGCCTCGGGCGGCGGCGTCTCTTTCAGCCGGCTGATCGAGGAAACCGAGGTCCAGGTGTAGTCCAGATCGCCTGCCTCGAAGCCCAGCTCGGCGGTCTTTTCGTCCTCGATGGGCGTGATGTGGATTTCGTCATAGGCGCCCTGTTCGTATTTCCAGTCCGGGTTGCGGACCAGGATGGTCTTCTGCTTGGGCAGCCATTCCTTCAGGATATAGGGGCCGGATTGTGCCACCGGCTTAGTGGTGATCTTGCCGCCCAACTCGGTCACCGCCTTGCGCGACACGATGATCCCCGAACTGCTGGGCAGCGTCGAGGTCCAGAGCGGCGCGAAGGGGGCGTTCAGGTGGATCAGGCCCGACAGCGTGTCCTTGACCTCGACCTCCTTCAGCGTCGCCCAGTCGCCGGCATAGGCGCTTTCCGAGGCCGGGTCGGCGATCCGCTCGATCGAGAATTTCACGTCATCGGCGGTCAACTGGCCATAGCCGTCGGTGAAGCCCAGTTGATCCTTCAGCTTGAAGGCCACGGTCAGCGGGTCAAGCTGCTCGATGCTTTCGACGGCAGAGGGCTCCCAGCCCCACACATCGCCAGCCTTCGGCGCGACCAGCTTGGTGTAGATGCAGTTCATGATGTCCAGCTCGGGCGCGGCAAGCATGAAAGCCGGGTCGAGGATTTGAAGATCGCTATAGGAACGGACGCGAAGGATGCCACCGGTGGCTGCGCCCGCTCCACGCGGGAAGACCAGCGCAGAGAGGCCAAGCGCCCCTGCGCCGGCAAAGAGCTGCCGGCGATTCACGGCGAAAGAATTCGGTCTGGTTTTCGTCATTCTAGTGTCCCCCTATTTGGGATTGTCGTTTTCTTTGCAGTCAGCTTGGAAGCAATGGACGCATGTGTCTAGTCAAATCCCGCCCCCCGGATGCCGCTCCCGGCCGCCGGTATCCGCGGGGGGCCGGGAGCCGTCATGCCGCCATCCCGGCGCGTGCGCCCTCCAAAACCGCTTCCTCCACCGAACGCGCGCAAAGGGCGTCGCCCGCCACCAGCATCGGCAGCGCAAGCCCCTCCAGCTCGTCCTCAAGCCGGGTGTCCGAAGCGCCGCCGTGGCTGAGGACCAGGTTGTCCACCCCGGCGAATTCCACGACCGAGCCGTTGATCGCATGTTCAAAATAGGCTGTCCCGTCCTGGAATCCGCCCAGCCGCATCAGCGGGTCCACCCGGACGCCAAGGCCGTGCAGAACGCCAAGAGCATGACCCTTCGTCGTCCCCGGCAGGTTGTCTCCGGGGTTGAAGCCAAGCGCGCAAAGCCGCACCTCATGCCCTGACCGGGCCAGCCTCTCGGCCAGTCCGACGCCAACCCAATCCAGCGTGCTGTCCGCGATCAGGACGCTTTTGCCCAGCCTGACCGGACTTTCCAGCAGGTCCCACCCATGAAGGACCGCAGGATCGTCATCGCCGGGAAAGACCGGACGGGCGGGCAGGGCGCCCGTGGCGACCACGATCACCCCCGTCCTCTCGCGCAGCACCAGATCGCGGGTGACAACGGTATTTAGCCGGACCTCGACACCAAGGCGGGCGATCTCGGCAATCAGGTTCGTGGCCACACCGCCGAATTCGCTCCGGCCCGGCAGGCGTTCCGCCAAGCGGATATTGCCGCCAAGACGGGGGCGCGCCTCGCACAGCACCACCCGATGCCCGCGACGCGCCGCCGTCACTGCCGCCTTCATCCCCGCCGGGCCACCGCCCGCCACCAGCACCCGTTGCGGCCTGGCGGCCGGCTTGATCGAGAACTCGGCCACCCGGCCAGTCTCGGGCCGCTGGATGCAGGTGACGAAGCCGCCCTTCTTGCCGTGGCCGATGCAGGCCTGATTGCAGCCAACGCAGTAGCGGATATCCTCGGTCAACCCGGCCTCGGCTTTGGCGGGCATCGCGGGATCGCAGATCAGCGCACGCGTCATTCCCACCAGATCGGCGCCGTTTCCGGCCAGAAGTGCCTCGGCCACCTGCGGATCGTTGATCCGCCCCGTCGCCAGCATCGGCTTGCCAATCACTCGGCGGAGCGATGCGAATTGCGCTTCGGCATAGCCCGCCGCAAAGGCCATGGAGGGCGCGACATGGACCAGCCCGTCCAGCGTGGCGCAGGACCCCGGAGTGACATGGATGAAGTCGACTTCCTCCAGCGCAGCCACTGCCGCCGCCTCTTTCAGCGCATCGGCATGGGTCAGGCCCACCGCGCTCATCTCGTCGCTGGGCAGGCGGACGCCAAGCACCTTGTCGGGCCCGATGGCGGCGCGCACCGTCTCGATGATCTCGCGCAGCAGGCGGAAGCGGTTCTCGAACGGCCCGCCGTAGCGATCCGTCCGCAGGTTCGTGCGCGGGTCCATGAATTGCGAGACGAGGTGCCCGTGATGGGCCGAAATCTCGATCCCGTCGGCCCCCGCCTGCATCAGCCTCCGCGCCGCCTCGCCATAGCTGGCGACGATCTCGGCGATCAGCGCGACGGACATGGCGCGCGGCATCAACTGGTTGGCTTCGCAGCGCACCGCCGAGGCCGACCATATGGGCGCAACGGTCCCGTCCGAGGTGCCGCCCGCGATATCGTCGCGGCCCGGATGGTAAAGCTGGACCAGCACCGGCACGCCCTCGGCATGGATCGCCTCGATGACGGCGCGATAGCCCGGGATGCAATCGTCCGTATGCGCGACCGCATAGCGCCCCGCGCCGATCCCGGTCGGATGGGTCGAGGCTGCCTCCAGGATGATCAGCCCGGCGCCACCCTGCGCACGCTCTTGCTGATATTCGGCGATCTGCTGCGTTTGCAGGCCGTTGACCGGCATGTAGGTGCCATGCGCGGTCGAGACGATCCGGTTCTTCAGCCGCAGATTGCCCAGCATGAACGGGCTGAACAGATGCGGAAACTTGCGGGCCATCGAATGCCCTTTGGCTGGCGTTGCAAGGCCAAGCCTAATCCGCCGCCAGCACCTTGCAGAATTTCGCAACGGGCAAGGGGCGGGTGATTTATGACGCCCTTGCTGCTTCACTTTGCGAACCCCTTGGCCGGATCGCTATCCGGGCCGACTGCCGGTCCGCCCCGGCACGCCTCCATTCGGCGAGACTTTCCGGCTCCGAGAAGAGCAGCCGGAAAGGTCCGGTGGCCGATTCGTTAACGCAGCGGATGCCAGACGCTTGCCATACCATTGCCTGACGGATCCCAGACCATTTCCAGACCTCGATTCCGCAGCTGTTTCAGCAGGTTAATGCAGTCTTCGCCCGCAGGTGTTGCACAACCGGCAAACCACCGAACTCACCCATGAACAGGCCGTGCCCTTCCCGGCAGGCTCGACTGTGGACGGGTGGGCGCTGGCCGGGCCCTGAAGGTCCGTCCCCTGCGGGCTGAATGCCGATCCGCCCTAGCCGGGGGATGCCTCAAGGATCGGCCGGTCGAACGGGGACAGGGCGCCCAGAAGCTCGCGGATGTCATAGGGGATCTGGTCCGCCGGATATTGTCCGCACCTCCGCAGCACCCGCCGCAGGTGAAGCGTTCCTTCGATCCGGTCCAGCACCACCCGCGATGCGGCGGGGGTGCGGCGGTGCATGTCGGTCAGCGACAGGTGCATTCCATAAAGCCGCCGCACCGGGTTGCCATAGGCGGGATAGAGGATTGTCTGGTTCACGACCTCATGCCGCAGTTCCTCTTCCTGCAACACATTCAGCCTGTCTCCCACCTCGGCCACGATGCCGATGTATTTCGATATCTGCTGGATTCTCCCGTTCCGGTCGTGTCGGCGCAGGTATTCGATGTTCTTCCAGACCGCCATGCCGCCCTGCAGCGACATCCTGACAAAGGAGACGGTGAAAAGACCCGGCATCGCGAAGGAGGGGGAATAAAGCAGGTAGTTCCCCAGATAGCGTTCAGGCAACAGGCGCGAGGCAGACTGAAAGCGCGTGACGGCGGAGGGAAGCGCCTCGGCGACGGGGCCTGCCGGACGCAGGACGACGAGGTGGCGGAACTCGTCATGCGGCAACAGCAGTTCGGATTCCGTCACACCGAAGAAATCGCAGATCCGCCGCATGTTGCGCCGCGACGGCATGACGCTTCCGGCGAGGTATTTGTTGAACTGCTGGCGGTTAAAGCCCAGCTTGCGGCAGATTTCAGCGATGGAGCGCTGATAGCTGCACAGAAGCCCCAGATTTCGGGTAAAATCGGTTCCGCCGCCCATTGCCGCCCCTTGGCCTTCGCATTCTGGCCCCGGCCCTGCGTCACCTTGCGCAGGCCCATTGAAGGGATGCGAAGTTCCGAAGCCACGCCACGCCGCCTAGCTTGATACCAATTTCAGGGGAGGGTCAAATGACGCCTGATCAGCTTCTGCACTGGCAGGACCGCTTTGTCAGGGCCTGGGAAGAACAGGATACCGATCTGTTCCTGACCCTCTTCACCGAAGACGCCACCTATCAGGACACGCCCTATACCGTGCCGTTCCAGGCGCGGGACTTCCGCGCCTTCTGGGACGGCCTGGCGCGGGAGCAAAGCGGCAATTCGATGCGCTTCTCCGAAAGCCACCTGCTTGGCGGTGGCAAGGCCGTTGCTTTCTGGACCTGCGAGACCAATACCCTGCGCCGCGGTGGCGAGCGATGCGAGGCCAGCGGGGTGATGCTGCTGACCTTCGCTCCCGACAGCCGTTGCCGGACCCTGCGCGAATGGCAGCACGGCCGGGTGCTTGGCACTCCGGATGAAACGCGCATATTCCCCACGGCCTGATTCCCGCTTTCTCCTTGTCCGACGAGGTTTCCATGAACGCTCCCCGCACCGTCCAAGCCATCGAGAACTTCTGGATTCCCATGCCGGACGGAACCCGCCTTGCCGCACGCATGTGGCTGCCCGAAGATGCCAAGGCCGATCCGGTTCCGGCGATCATCGAATACATCCCCTATCGCAAGCGCGATTTCATGCGCCTGCGCGATGAAAGCATGCATCCGTGGTTCGCCGCGCAGGGCTATGCCGCCATCCGCATCGACATGCGCGGATCGGGCGAATCCGACGGGGTGATGCCGGACGAATACCTTGCGCAGGAACAGCAGGATGGCGTGGATGCCATTGCCTGGATCGCCGCGCAGGACTGGTGCTCGGGCAAGGTCGGGATCATGGGCAAGTCCTGGGGCGCCTTCACCGCCGTCCAGATCGCAGCGCTGTGCCCGCCCGCACTGAAGGCCATCATTCCGGTCATGGGCACCGACAACCGCTATCTGGAAGACATCCATTACTCCGGCGGCACCATGATGATGGACAACCTCTGGTGGGGCAGCATCATGCATGCCTTCAATTCGCGGCCACCGGATCCGGAAATCGTCGGCGACCGCTGGCGCGAGATGTGGCTGGAGCGGCTGGAGGCCAACGACTACTGGAGCGTGGAATGGACCAGGCATCCGCATTGGGATGCGTTCTGGCGCCACGGCTCGGTGGCCGCGACGCCGGACGCGATGGACTGCGCCATCTGGTTCTGGGGCGGCTGGGCCGATCTTTACCGCGACACCCCCTTCCGC
Source organism: Tabrizicola sp. (assembly GCF_036781545.1). Classification (GTDB taxonomy): domain Bacteria; phylum Pseudomonadota; class Alphaproteobacteria; order Rhodobacterales; family Rhodobacteraceae; genus Tabrizicola. The sequence goes on along the minus strand of NZ_DAIQAT010000002.1, from coordinate 74,014 downwards.
ATGGCCGCACAGCAGAAAGCGCCGCTGCGCCTGACCATCGGCCCCTGGGCGCATCTTTACCCGCACGAGGGCGCACCCGGCCCGAAGGTCGATTTCTGCGGTCAGGCGCTGCGCTGGTGGGACCACTGGCTTAAGGGCATCGACAATGGCGTGACCGATGAACCCGCTCTGCAAATCTTCCAGACCGACGGCAGCCTGCCCGCGAAATATGTGCCCCGCCGTCCGGGACACTGGTTCACCGAGGCACAATGGCCCACGCCCAATGTCGCCCCCCGGGTCATGCGGCTGGGGCCGGGGCGGCTGGGGAATCGTGCCGAGGCGGCCGAACTGGTGGTTGGCCCCCGCCAGAAAGTGGTCTGGTCGGAAGGGGACTGGGTCGGCTTCGGCGTCGAAGGCGACCTGCCCGGCGACCAGCGGGTGGATGATGGCGATTCCCTCACCTTCACCGGCGCGCCGCTTACCGAGGCGCTGGACATTCTCGGCAATCCCGAACTGGCGCTGGAACTGGAGGCAGATGCCCCGGCGGCCAATATCTCGGTCCGGTTGATCGACGTGGCCCCCGATGGTCGCGAATATTCGGTGTCGCGCGGGCTAGCCAATCTGGCGCAGAACGCGGACCGTTCCGCTACCGTGCCCCTGGTGCCGGGGCAGCGCTTTGCGGCCACCGTGCAGTTGCACGGCATCTCGCACCGCTTCCTGCCCGGTCACCGGATCAAGATAGCGGTCTCCAACGGCTACTGGCCGATCATCTGGCCAGCGGCGGGTGCCGCCTCATTGCGGCTTTTCACCGAAAGCGCCGCACTCACCCTGCCGGTCCGCACCCCTCCCCCGGGCGAGGCGCCGATCGAGTTGCCAGCCCCTCCGCCTGCCGCCGCCACGCCCCCCGGCCGCACCACCCTGCAACCCGGCCGGGTGGAACGCGATATCCATGTCGACCAGATGACCGGAGAGATCACCCATCGCAGTTTCTGCGACGGCGGCGTTTTCGGCCCCATCGGCCGCATCAAGCTGGACGCCATCGGGCTGGAAATGCACCATGTCACCGAACGCATCTTCCGCATCCGCCCCGATGTCGCGGATTCGGCGCGCTACGAGATGGTGCAAAGCTACGAAATGGCCCGTGGCGACTGGAACATCCGCACCGAGATCTTCGACGCCTGCCACTGCGACGCAACGCATTTCCACATCTCTTCCAAGGTGGAGGCCTTCGAAAACGGCAAGCTGGTCGATGCCAGGACATGGGAAGAAAGCATCCCGCGCCCTTAACCTGCGAACCTGGGTGCGGAAGAGCGATTGACTTGCGACCAGCCTTCGGGCTGGCCGGTAATCTGCTCTCGCCCCAAATCAGAGGTAGGGCAGGGACACTCGCCCTGGAGTTCCGGCCACGGTCTTAGTTCGCGTGATGCCAGTCGCCCTTGCGGCTACCCCGATCGGCAGGGGTTTCGGACAGATGCGATTTTTCAGTCCGGGTGGTGCGTTCCGTCTGGCATACGTCGCTCATCGAAACCATCGTCGGGGACCGTTTCGAGGGCGTTTGGACCGGATCGAGATTGAGTGAGCGGTTTGCCGAAATCACAGCGCATTCGCCGCTTGTGGTGATTGATCTCCATACGATCGGCTTACTGAGGCTGTGATGGGGGGCGTCAAAGCAGTTCGGCAAACCCGTGCCGTTCCCCCGATGATCGTCGCGTTGTGGCGTCGCACGCTGCCACCGCCGGACGACTGCCTACAGGCCCCTCAATCCACGATCCTGAAGCCGACACGCGCGACCCTGAATTCGAACGGAACAGGCTCAGCCCTCGAATGGCATTATTCCGCCTTGTCTCATATGCCCCGAATGCTTTTCGTATCCATGGAACTTGCAATTGCCGTTGGTTGCTCCTTCAGCCGTGCAACTCTATTGCCGGTGCATCTGCTTCAGCCAATTTGCTAGAATTGTCGCAGTTCTTTCGATGACGCTGTTCTGAAGCTCATTGCACCTGATTGCGACATTCCAAGACAGTGACAGGCCGGCCTCGGTAAGTTTTGCAGCCCGAAGCTCTCCATGGCCGAGCCGTGGGGTCAGCGCCCAGCGGGACAGGATGGAAATTCCGATGCCGGCAGAGACAAGCTCGGCAGCGGCTTCGGGCACGGTGATGTTCATCAGCTTCTTGGGGTAGTGCCCCCCGGGACGGAAGAACCTGTCGTATTCAAATCCGGGAAGGATCTCGGAACTGTAGGTGACATGCACTTCCGGGGCCAGATCCCTGGCCTCGACAACAGCATGGCCGGCCAGATCGTGATTGGGACTCATCACGCAAACCAACTCGTCGGTGAAACACGGCAGCACGACGACATCCCGGTCGGAAACCTGTCCCGGCAGCAGTACGATATCCACCCGTTCATCGCGAAGGTAGTCCAAGGGGCGGTGGGTCGCCTCGCCCACGACTTCGAGGTTGGTCTCCGGGCTGACCGCTTCAAGGTAGGAGATGAAGTCGGGCAGCCAGGCGAAGAAGCTGTAGGTGCCGATCCCGAAGCGCACGACCGGGCCGATGCCGCGGCCGATCCTTGCGGCGTCGATCTCGGCGCGGCTCATCTCGTCGAAGACCTTCTCGGCGGCGCGGACCAGGCGCACCCCGGCCTCGGTCAGCCGCATGCTGCTGCCGACGCGCAGCGTCAGGCGGATGCCGAGGCGCCGCTCGGCCTCGCGGATGCGGTGCGAGACGGCGGAAGGCGTCAGTCCCAGATGTTCCGCTGCGGCCGAGGCCGTGCCCCACCGTGCGACTTCATGCAAGACCGCCAGATGACGGATTTCCAGCCGCGAGGCGCCGGGTTGAAACATTCTCAATAACTCACGCCATATTATTCACTTTTTTCATCATCTGGCCGCGATACTGTCAAGCCCGGGAAGGATGGCCAGATGTGGTGGCCGCCCTTCCGGGATGGTATGAAAAGGGTGGGGAATGGCAAAGATCACGGATCTCAAAGGGTTTTCTTACCCCTCGCCGAAGGGCATCTCGAATGTGGTCGGCAATCTGCCCTGGCATTTCGGGACCGAGCATATGTGCATCGCCTACCGGACCGATCCGGCGGCGCTGGCGGCGTATCTGCCCGAGCCCCTGGAGCCGAGCAGCGAGCCCGATCTGGTGATCGTCGACTTCGGCAAATGGTACAGCCTCTGGGACCAGCCCGAGCAGGCGATCATCAACCCCGAGCGGACCTGGTATCAGGAAACCGTCCACTGGATCGGCTGCCGCTATCAGGGGCAGGATGCGCGGTTCTGCGTGCAGACCTGGGTGAACAAGGATTTCAGCCTGGTCCGCGGCATGATCATGGGGTTCAACAAGCGGTTCGGCGAAACCTACAAATCGACCTATCAGTCGCAGAATCCGGGGATGCCGGCGCTCGGGCCGGGGGCAAGCATGGGCGCCTACACCGCCAGCCATGGCGAGCGCCTGTTCGAGGGCCGGCTGGATATCGAACGCGCCATTCCCTACGAGGAAATTCCCGCGCTGATGCAATGGCCGCAGATCAACCTGCGCTATTTCCCCTCCATGACGCCGGGCGGCAAGCCCTCGGTCTGCGAATTGCTGCGGATCGAGGCCACGGATTTCCGCAAGGGCGTGGCCTTCGCCGGCAAGGCGCAGCTGAAGCTGATCCCCAGCGTGCTGGAAGAACACACCAATCTGGAAGTCCGCGAGATCCTCGGCGGCACCTATTTCGAGAACGGCTGCACGATCACCGGGGGCACGGTGCTGCACTCCTGGGTCTGACGCCCACCGGCCCGCTCCGAATCTCCGAACAGAAGGTCACAATGCAACACGTCCGATTTCTTCCTCGCTTCGATGACGGAAATGGCTGGTTCAACATCCTGCCGCCGCCGCCTCCCGCGCGCGAGCTTGAAGGCGATGTGGTCGCCGACTGGCTGGTGATCGGTGCGGGCTATGCCGGTCTCTCGGCCGCGCGCACGCTGGCCGGGCATTTCCCCGACAAGCGCATCGCGTTGGTCGAGGCGGATCGCGTCGGGCGCGGCACGGCGGGGCGCAACGCGGGCTTTGCCATCGACCTGCCCTTCCTCGGCGAGGCCCATGCCGATCTGGCACGCGGCCGACGCATCCTGGCGCTGCACCGGGCGGGGCAGGCGGAACTCGACCGGCTGGTCCACGAACATGGCATCCATTGCCAGTGGAGCAGGCGCGGCAAATACATGGTGGCTGTCGGCGCGCGGGCCCGGAAGGTACTGGAAAAGACGCAGGACTTCCTCACCGCCCTCGGCGCCGAAAGCACCCCGCTTTACACCGAGGCGCTGAAGGAGCGGCTGGGCACCGGCCACTATCGCATGGGTCTCTATTCGCCCGGCACCTATCTGATGAATCCCGCGGCGCTGACCCGGGGGCTGGCGGCCAGCCTGCCGGAGAACGTCCTGCTGTTCGAAAGCTCGCCCGTCGTCGAAGTCCGGTTTCAGCCCGAGATCCTTGCGCGCAGCCGGAAGGGCAGCCTGCGCGCAAAGGGTGTGATCCTGGCGACCGACGGGTTCACCGAAGCCTTCGGGATCGCGCGCCACAACCTCTTCACCATCATGTCCTTTGCCAGCCTCACCAGCCCGCTGGCCGCCGACGCATCGGCGAGACTGGGCGGGACCCCCGACTGGGGCGTCCATCCGGTCGGCCCGGCAGGCCCTACGATACGGCGCACGCAGGACAACCGGATCTGGCATCGGATCGGATTTGCCTATTCCGCTACCGTCAGCGCCTCTGCCGCCGCCATCGAAAGGCACCGCAAGCGCCATATCGCCGATTTCATGGCCCGCTTCCCGCAGCTTGGCGAGCCGACTTTCGAACACACCTACGCCGGCGGCCTGTGCATGACCCGCAACACCGAACCGCTGTTCCAGCGCCTCTCGGACAACGTGTTCGTCGTCGGCGGTCAGAACGGCATCGGCGTGTCGAAGGGCACCATCCACGGCAAGCTGATTGCCGATTGGGCGGCGGGGAAGACATCGGAGCTGCTGGACCACGCACGCGCCTATGGCGTGCCCAGCAAGGTCCCGCGCGAGCCGTTCCTTGGGCTCGGAGTATCGGCGCGGCTGCGGCTGGAAGCCTGGAAAGGACGGATGGAGTGAATGAGTCGGTCAATCAGGGCACGGTGCCGTTGGAAAATGCCGGGCGGCGCCATCGCCGCGGGCAGCGAGGGAAGGGCGCGCTGACGCAGCCGCCATGGTCGCTTCTGCAAAACCCGCTGCCGCCCGTCGAAGTGCTGAGCTTGGATCAGGTCGAGACGATCCGCCTGGCGTCGCTGCGCCTGCTGGCCGAGGTGGGCATGGAGATGCACGATCCCTGGGCGCGGGACGTGATGAAGGCCGCCGGCTGCACCGTCGATCACGGCACGATGCGGGTGCGGTTCGACCCGGCCTTCGTCGAAGAGCAAATTGCTAAGGCGCCGTCGGAATTCACCCTGCGGGCGCGCAATCCGCAGCACAATCTGGTCGTGGGCGGCAACAACGTCAACATCGGCTCGGTCATCGGTCCGCCCTATTGCAGCGACCTGGATCAGGGGCGGCGGAACGGCAGCACGCAGGACGTGCGCAACTTCGTGCGGCTGCTGCAATCGCTGAACACCATCCACTACGTCTACGGTACGCCGTTCGAGGCCATGGACCGGCCCCCGGAAATCCGCCACCTGCAGGGCTACATCAACGGGATCGAGCTGACCGACAAGGTCTGGGGGTCCTGGATGCTGGGCCGGTTCCGTGCCGTCGATGCCATCAACATGGCCTGCATGGTGTTCGACACCGACCGGGACGGGCTGCGGAAAAACCCGGCGCTGATGGCGAACATCAACACCAACTCTCCGCTGGTGCTGGATGCCGCCATGACCCACGGCGCCCGGGCCTTTGCCGAATGCGGGCAGGCGGTGATCGTCACGCCCTTCACCCTCTCCGGCGCGATGGCGCCCGCCACCATTGCCGGGGCGCTGGTCGGCCAGAACGCCGAGGCGATTGCCGCGATAACGTTGTTGCAGACGGTCCAGCCGGGGATGCCCTGCGTCTACGGCTCCTTCACCTCGAACGTCGACATGCGCACCGGGGCGCCCGCCTTCGGCACGCCGGAATATGCCAAGGCCGCCTTCGCCTCGGGCCAGCTGGCGCGGCTGCAGGGGCTGCCGTGGCGGTCGTCCAATGCCTGCGCGGCGAATGTCGAGGATGTGCAGGCGGCCTATGAAAGCGAGATGTCGATCTGGGCGACGGTGATGAGCCATTGCAACCTGATGATCCACGGCGGGGGCTGGCTGGAGGGCGGGCTGACGGCCTCGTTCGAAAAGCTGATCCTCGACGCCGAGATGCTGCAGGTGATGACCAGCATGCTGCGCCCGATCGAGGTGTCGGATGCGACCCTTGGCCTTGAAGCCTTCAAGGAGGTGGGGCCGGGTGGGCACTTCTTCGGCGCCGCTGATACGCTCAGCCGCTACGAGGATGCCTTCTATTCCCCGCTCGTGACCGACTGGAGCAACTATGAGAACTGGCGCGACAGGGGAAGCCTGACCGCAACCCAACGCGCCAACGGTATCTGGAAGAAGATGCTGAAGGACTACGAGCCGCCGCCGCTTGACCCCGACCTGCTGCAGGACCTGCAGGCCTATGCCGCGCGCCGCGAAACCGAGATCGCGTCGGGGATCGGGGTGGAATGACGAGGGCCGGATTTTCAGACAGGCAAGCAGACAGGCGGGACATGTGATGACCGAGGTGAAGCTCTTCCGCAAATCCGATCAGGATATCGTCCCCGGCCCGAACGGCGCGGCGGTGCAGGGGCTGGTCAACACCTCCTTCAGCAGCCAGATGGGCGCCGGGATCGGCGTGTTCGAGAATTGCGCGATGGAATGGACCGTCACCTATGACGAGGTGCTGTTCATCCTGGACGGCCGGTTCCGCCTGAAGACCCGGCAAGGCACCTTTCACGCCGGACCGGGCGATACGCTGTGGATCCCCGAAGGCACCTGGCTGGTCTACGAGGCCGATGCCCCCGTCACCTTCTTCTATGCGGTTGCGCCGGTCTCGGGGTCGCCGACCACGGGCGTTGCCCAAAGCCATCCGACCACCGCTCCGATCGTCTAACGCGTTCGACCCGTTCAACCCATCCGGCGACCCAAGCAAGGAATGCGACAATGAACACTGATATCAAGGCTGGCGCTCCGATCCATGTCGCGGCCCAGGCCTATTCGGAAGAAGTCCGCCGCGGCACCCTGAGCCGCCGGGAATTCCTGACCCGCGCCACTGCGCTTGGCGTAACCTCCGGCGTCGCCTATGGGCTCCTGGGCGTCGTCGCCCCCCGGCAGGCGCAGGCCCAGCCGACGCAGGGGGGAACGCTGCGCATGGCGATGGAGACCAAGGCCCTGAAGGACCCGCGCACCGCCGACTGGGGCGAGATCTCCAACTTCACCCGGGGCTGGCTGGAATATCTGGTGGAATACGAACCCGACGGCAGCCTGCGCGGCATGTTGCTGGAAGGGTGGGAGGCGAACGACGACGCCACCGAATATACCCTCGCCGTCCGCAAGGGCGTGAAATGGAACAACGGCGATGATTTCACCGCCGAGGATGTGGCCCACAACATCGCCCGCTGGTGCGACGGCACGGTCGAGGGCAATTCGATGGCCGGGCGCCTGTCGGCCTTGGGAAACCCCGAGACGAAGAAGCTGCGCGACGGGGCGGTGACGGTCGTGGACGGCCATACCGTCAAGCTGGCGCTCAGCGTGCCGGACATCTCGATCATCGTCACGATGGCGGATTACTCGGGCGGCGTGGTCCACCAGAGCTATGACAACAGCGATCCCTCGCTGACGCCCATCGGCACCGGCCCCTATCTGCCGGAAACCAACGAGGTCGGCGTGCGTCAGGTCCTGGCACGCAATCCCGACCATCTCTGGTGGGGCACCGAGGTCTATGGCGGGCCCTATCTGGACCGGATCGAATACATCGACCTCGGCACCGATCCCGCGGCCATCCTTGCAGCCGCCAACTCCGACGAGATCGACGCGACCTACCAGACCGCGGGCGACTTCGTCGGCGCCTTCGATGCCTTTGGATGGATCAAGTCCGAGGCGGTGACGGCCGGCACCCTGACCGTGCGGTTCAACCAGCTTGCCGAAGAGTTCAAGGATGTGCGCGTCCGCCGCGCTATGCAGATGGCCGTCGACAACGCTGCGGTGCTGGAACTGGGCTATGCCGGGCTCGGGTCGCCGGCGGAGAACCACCATGTCTGCCCGATCCATCCCGAATACGCCAAGCTGCCGCCGCAAGTGGTCGATCCCGCAGCCGCCAAGGCGCTGATCGACGAGGCCGGCCATGCCGACACCGAGTTCGAGCTGATCTCGATCGACGACGCCTGGCAATCCGGCACCTGCGATGCCGTCGCGGCCCAGATCCGCGACGCGGGGATCAAGATCAAGCGGACGGTCCTGCCGGGGTCGAGCTACTGGAACGACTGGCTGAAGTTTCCGTTCTCGGCCACGGAATGGGCGATGCGGCCGCTGGGCGTGCAGATCCTCGCGCTGGCCTACCGGACCGGCGAGGCCTGGAATGAATCCGCCTTCGCGAACGCCGAGTTCGACCGCCTGCTGGACGAGGCGATGGCAATCCGCGACAATGCGCAGCGCAGCGAAGTGATGGCGAAGATCGAAAAGATCATGCAGGACGAAGGCGTCATGATCCAGCCCTACTGGCGGTCGATCTACCGCCATATGAACGCCAGGGTGAAGGGCGCCGACATGCATCCGATGCTGGAGCATCACCACTATAAATGGTCGATCGATGTGTAGGCCCGGTCGTCCGGAACTGTAGGTCTCATCATTGCCCCGATAGGTTTCGGCGGGATGACATGCTGGGCCATGTTGCAGACGAAGTGGTTCTGAACGCTGCAGAACGCGGTCTTCCGAGGCGCAAGGTCGGCGGCAAAGCGCAGGATCGCACCGAGATCGCCGCGAAGGACGATGGCCAGTTCTCCGTCGTCCGCACCAGCGTCACCTGCTCGACGAGGGATCGGAAGGTCTCGGCTGGCTGGGTGCGGCCCTCTGCGTCCTGCGTTCCGCCTTGCGGGCCCCCAGCTTCTTCATGTCGTCGATGATTGATGGAAGTGGGCCTCCGGCTTTCAGGGCGGACGGAAGCTTACCCAACTCGCGGTCTGGGCGTTCCAACTCCCCTTTCAGCCCTCCAGGTCGGTACCCCGTTGTCGGTCAGCACCGTGTGCAGCCGATAGGGAACGGCAGCAATCAAGTCCTTTTCGACAAGCCGGGTGAAGGCGAACTTGCTGGTGCGGTCGATGGCCACGAAGAGATAGAGCTTCCCTTCAGCGGTTTGCACCTCAGCGATATCGATGTGGATCGAGCCTGCATGTTCGCCATCGGTTCGAGAACCGTCGGCGAGGGTCTATGGGATAGCGCTTGAACTGCTGCCGCTTCGGCTTGTCTCCTTCTACATCGGGCAGGTGGGAGATACCGTGCCGTTGCAGGCTCCGATGCAGCGCCGAGAGGGTCAGGTGCGGGATTGTCTCTGCCGCGTACGGCCGCATCGAGCAGCGCATTCCTGCGGACCCAAGACCATGACGGATTTATGCAACGCGCTGTCGATCAAGTACGGCATGAGCGCAATCGCATCGTATTAAGCTCGACGAGTTCACGTGGTGCGGTAGCAACCGCTCCTCCGGTCTTCGGGGTGGAAATGGAAACGCTGCGCTTCATCGAGGAAACTGCCGGGAAGCAGTCGACGATCCTCCGGGGGGGTGCATGAGCCGTCTGTACCGCGATCTGAATTTGCCGAGCTGCAGCAGTATGGACGAGGGCAAAGACGATGCTGCTGGTCGCCGTGTCGATACCTTTACCCTTGGTGGACTGTGGAGCGCGGGGTTGGGGGTCTTTGCCGCTGTGTGCAACCCGGCGCCGACCCATCTCGCTATGCTGTGCGGCGCGACGCCTCTCGCCCGGCCCAACAGCGCGGGGGTGAAGCGGTGGGCGATGATCTACGGCACGCCTGTGGTGATACCGCACTGGTACCGAGCGCGGCCTGACCTTCTGGGGCGGCTCGCGCATCCTCGATCCGTTCGGGCGGGAGCTGGCGGTGGTCGGCAGCGGAGGAGAGATCCCGCCGAACTCGATTACGGCCGCCTGCGTCACGCGGCACCTGCTGCCTACGCTCCGAGATGCCAATCTGCCTCGGGTGCTGACCGGGGCCCAACGGCTGGCGTGCGAACTGGGTACCTCCGATCCGCAAGACAACCCCGGGCCTGACATGCACGATTTCTTCCTGACCGACGAGGACCGCGCCTTCCGCGCCGAATTGCGCGACTTCATGGCGCGCGAGCTGGCCCCCCGGGTCGATGCCATCGAGCGCAATCAGGATTTCTCGACGCAGACCGCGGTGGCCCGCGCGCTCGGCGAGGCGGGCTATCTCAAACTGATGTTCACCGACCTTTACTCTGGGCCGCTCTCCGCCCCGGGCCTGACCCATGCGGTGATCGTCTCGGAGGAAGCCGCCTATCTGAACTACGCGTTCGAGACCACCATCGCCACCGCGCTGTCCTGCGCCTATCCGATCCACCGCCACGCCCGTCCGGCGCTGCGCGAGCGTTACCTGACCCCGATCCTCGAAGGCCGCGCGGTCGGCTCGATCTGCATGACCGAGCCCGGGGTCGGCTCGGACAGCGCCGGGATGACCACCCGCATCCGTTTCGACGACAGCACCCGCGAATGGGTGATTGACGGCTTCAAGCGCTATATCTCGAATGCGGGCGAGGCTGATGTCTATATCGTCTGGGGCATCACCGACCCGGACCTGCCGCCGCAAAAGGGCATGAGCGCGGTGCTGGTGCCCGCGGGCACCCCCGGCCTGTCCGTCCCGCGGCTTTATGATTTCATGGGTCGGCGCGGCTCGGTGGTGGGCGAGGTGACGCTGGATCAGGTGCGCGTCCCCGAAGAGAACCTGCTGGGCGAGGTGAACCAGGGCTTTGCCATCATGCTGGGCGCGTTCAATTTCGAGCGGGTGATCCTCGGCGGCTCGGGCCTCGGCGTCGCGCGCGCGGCTTTCGATCTGGCGAAGGACCACGCCCAGAGCCGGGTCAGCTTCGGCCAGAAGCTTGGACAGAAGCAACTGATCTGGGACATGGTGGCGCAGATGAGCTGGCGCATCGACGCGGCGGAGCTGCTGACGCACCGGGCGGCGAAGATGTATGACGCAGGGCTCGGCGGCAAGGATCTGATGCGCGAGGCGAGCCAGGCCAAACTGGTCGCCAGCGAGACGGCGGTGTTCTGTTCCGACCGCGCGGTGCAGATCCTCGGCGGCGATGGCGTCACCCGGCAATATGGAAGGGTGGAACAGCTCTACCGCGACGCCCGCGCGCTGCCTATCGTCGGCGGCACGTCCGAGATGTGCAAGTACCTGATCGCGGCGCGCGAGATGCCCGCGATCCGCCCCAATCTCTGACAGGGGAAGCGCCATGCACATCGCCCGCATCCTCGAAGCTTCTGCCGACCGCTACCCCGACCACACCGCGCTGGTATTCGAGGAGCGGCGCTGGACCTATGCCGAATGGCTGGGCCGGGTGCTCCGCTTCGCGCAAGCGCTGTCCGACCTCGGTGTGCGACCGGGCGACCGTGTGGCCTTCTACGTCTCGACCTCGGAGAATTCGGTCACCACCTATTTCGCCTGCCAGATCCTCGGCGCGGTGGCGGTGCCGATGAACTTCCGCCTCTCGCCCGGCGAGGCCGCCTATATCCTCCAGGATTCCGGCGCTCGGGTGCTGGTCTACGGCCGCAGTCTGACCGAGAACGCGCTGAAGATCGCGGCACAGCTTCGCTCGGTCCACGACTATATCGGCTGCGCTTACGATCCGGTGAATATACCGCAAGGGCACCACCATTTCGATACTCTGGCCGAGACCCCCGACAGCAACGAGCCGCGCCCCTCGCCCGCGGGGGATGCGATTTCCTCACTGGTCTACACCTCGGGCACCACCGGACGACCCAAGGGGGTGATCCACACCCACGCCAACGATATCGCCATCGCGATGAACTGCGTGATGGAATATTCGCTCAGCCACAGCGACCGCGCGCTGCATATCGCGCCACTCTATCATGTCGGCGGGATGCAGGCCTATTTCATCCCGCATTTGATGGTTGGCGGCACCAATGTGGTAACCGGTCGCTACGAAGCCGACGGCACCCTCGCAACCATCGCGGCCGAGCGTATCACCACGCTGTTCGCGGTGCCGACCCAGATTCAGGAGATGCTGTTCCAGCCGGATTTTGCGCGCCACGATCTGTCGTCGCTGCGGCTGATCACCACCGGCGGTGCGGCGATCTCCTCGGCGACGATGGAACGGGTGCGCACCGAATTCTGCCCCGGCATCTTCAACGGATACGGTATGACCGAGGCGTCACTGCCTTTGCTTCTTCGCCCCGAGGATGTGATGCGCAAGCTTGGCTCCTGCGGCAAGCCAACGCTGATCTCGGAATGCCGGATCGTAACCGATGACCTTACCCGCGAAGTGCCGCCAGACGAATGCGTAGCTCGCGGTGAGATCGGCCAGCTCATTGTGCGTGGACCGCAGGCCATGAGCGGGTATTGGAACAAACCGGCTGAAACGCAGAGGAAGCTCAAGGCCGGCTGGATTTACACCGGAGATCTGTTCAGCCAGGACGATGAGGGATTCTATTATTTCCATGGCAGGGCCGACGACATGATCGTCTCGGGCGGCGAGAATATCTATCCGCGCGAGGTTGAAGAGATTCTCTATCACTGCCCCGGCGTGCAGGAGGCTTCCGTTGTGGGGCTGCCGGATCCGAAGTGGGGGCAGATCGTCATGGCCTGCATCGTAAGGTCAGATCCAGATTTGACCGGTGAAATGCTCGATGTGCATTTCAAAGCGAGCAATGAGCTCGCCCCCTACAAGAGACCGAAGCGCTACGAATTTCTGGATGCCTTGCCGACGAATCCGAGCGGCAAGGTGCTGAAGCGCGAATTGATCATCCGCTACGATACCTCCATGCCGAAGGTCGGCGTCTAAAGGACAAGACAATGGGACTGATATTCAGCGACTTTCTGCACGATACCAAGGCGACCACGATCCCCGGGGAAATTCTGTCGCAGGGGAGGCGATGGCTGCTTGACCTGCTGGGAGTTGCGGCGGGCGGCACTTCTACGCGCCTGTCGCAGATCATCCGCGACCACGCGGCGGAACATTTCGCCCCCGGTCGCCGCAGTGCGCGGATGCTGTTCGACGGGCGGGTGGCAAGCCCGCTGGGTGCGGCCATGGCCGGGGGCATGACCATCGACTCGCTTGACGGGCATGACGGGCATAAGCTTACCAAGGGCCATGTCGGCTGCGGCGTCCTGCCGGCGCTGTTGGCCCTGACCGAGGCCGAAGGGCAGGACGACGATCGCGACTTTCTTGCCGCGTTGGTGGTGGGATACGAGATCGGTACCCGCGCCGGGATCGCGCTGCATCGTACTGCCTGCGACTATCACACTTCGGGCGCATGGATCGCGGTCGCCACCGCCGCGCTGGGCGCGCGGGTGCTGCGACTGGACACGGCCACGACCCGCGAGGCCGTTGGCATTGCGGAATATCATGGGCCGCGCAGCCAGATGATGCGCTGCATCGATGCGCCGACCATGGTCAAGGACGGTTCCGGCTATGGTGCAATGGCGGGGGTCTCGGCTGCCTATCTTGCCGCCGACGGCTTTACCGGCGCGCCGGCGATCACCATAGAGGGTGCGGATGTCGCCGATCTCTGGTCTGATCTCGGCAGCCGCTGGCGCATCACCGAGCAGTATTTCAAGCCCTTCCCGGTCTGCCGCTGGGCGCAACCCGCCCTGCACGCGGTGATGACTCTGCGCCAGGACCACCGACTGACCTCGGAAATGGTGGAGCAGATCTCCGTCACCACCTTCCATGAGTCCAAACGTCTGGCGATCCGACTGCCCGCGACCACCGAAGAGGCGCAGTATTCCACGGCCTATGCGGCGGCGGTGGGGCTGGTTCATGGCACCGTCGGCCCCGATGACGTTGCCGAGGCGCGCTTCGGCGACCCCGAGGTGCGGCGCCTGGCGGGCGGGATGATTGTGGAGGAAAGCGAAGCCTTCAATGCCGAGTTCCCGGCCCGCCGTTTCTCGCAGGTTGAACTGCGTCTGAAGGACGGCCGTGTGCTGAACTCCGGCCCGACCGAAGCGCCCGGCGACCCGGAGACGCCCGCACCCATCGAGGAGATCCGCGAGAAATTCTACCGCTATGCGTCCCCGCTGGGCGCTGTCCGCGCCGGTGCCATCGACAATGCAGTATCATCGCTTGGCAAGGGCGAAGGGATGCAGTCCCTGCGACAGCTTGTGTCTGCGCCGCTGCCTGCCGGGCGGAAAGAAGGAGCACCGATATGACTGCCGACGAGACCACCACAGCCCGTCGCAGCGCGCGCCGCAACAAGGTGTCGCGCGGCGGGGGCCGTATCCCACAATTGCCGTGGCGCGATGTCCAACTGCCCTGGTCTCCGATCGCAATCGCCGACGAAGAGCAGGTCGAGGCCATCCACACCACTTCGATGCGGATCCTCTCAGAACTGGGAATCCGCGTTCTCAGCACAAAGGTAATGGACCTCTTCGAGGCGGGCGGCGCACTGGTCGACCGCGAGACCGGCACGATCCGCATCGGCGAAGAGATCGTCAACGAGGCACTGCGCACCGCGCCCGAACGCTTTACCCTGACCGGCCGCACCCCGTCGAAACGGCTGACCATCGGCGGCAATCACATGGCCTTCGGCCTGGTGGCGGGGCCGCCCAACGTGCATGACTGCATCAACGGTCGCCGCACTGGAAATCTGAAGGACTACGAGAACTTCATCCGGCTGGCGCATTATTTCAACTGTATCCACCTGATCGGCAATCAGGTCACCGCCCCGCAGGAACTGCCTGCGAACAGCCGCCACCTCGACACCTATCGCGCCAACCTCACCCTCAGCGACCTGTCCTTCCATTGCACCGCCATCGGGCGGGGCCGGGCGACGGACGGGATCAACATGATGGCGATCGCCCGCGGCATCACCCCGGCAGATATGGCCGAAGCCCCAGGCGTGATCACCATCATCTCTGTCAACTCGCCCCGCCTGCTGGACGGCGAGATGGCCGAGGGGCTCATCGCCATGGCCGAACACGGCCAGCCGGTCGCGGTCACCCCCTTCACGCTGATGGGAGCGATGACTCCGGTCTCCTTGCCCGCGGCCCTTGCCCAGCAGAATGCCGAAGCCCTGTTCGGCGTGGTGCTCACCCAACTCGTTCGACCCGGTGCGCCGGTGATGTACGGGGCCTTCACTTCGAATGTGGACATGAAGTCCGGTGCCCCGGCCTTCGGCACGCCCGAGAATACCAAGGCCAATTTGATCGCGGGACAGCTGGCGCGTCGTTACAGGCTGCCCTACCGGACCTCGAACGCAAACGCCTCGAACGCCGTCGATCTGCAGGCGGCCTATGAGACTGCTATGGCAACCTGGGGTGCGGTTGGAGGCGGGGCGAACCTGATCTACCACGCCGCAGGCTGGCTGGAAGGCGGACTGACCGCTTCCTATGAAAAGCTGATCCTTGATGTGGAAATCCTGCAGAACATGATGGAGGTGATGCGGCCAATCGATTTCGGCGAAGAGGAACTGGGGTTCGACACCATCGCCTCGGTGCCGACTGGCGGGCATTTCTTCGGCACGGAACACACGCTGCAACGCTATGAGACCGCGTTCTATGCGCCGATGCTTTCGGACTGGACAAACTATGGTGGCTGGGAGGCGGCAGGCTCGAAGAACGCGCTGACCCGGGCGACCGAACTGTGGCAGCGCGCGCTTGAAGAGTACGAAGAGCCCGCGATGGACCCCGCCATCCGTGAAGAGCTTGACGCCTATGTGGCGCGCCGGCGCGAGGAAATTGGCGCGGATGAGCCCTGACCGGACCGCCGCACCTCAACATTTAGCCATACCAGGACAAAATATATGCGCACCCACGCACAGGCCGTCATCGTCGGCGGCGGACTTATCGGTTGCTCGATCCTTTATCACCTTGCCCGCCTCGGCTGGCGCGATGTGGTGCTGCTGGAGCGGTCGGAACTAACCTCCGGTTCAACCTGGCATGCTGCGGCCAATATCCACGGCTTGCACGACAACACCAACATCTCGCGCCTGCAGCACTACACGATGACGCTTTACAAGCAGCTCGAGGCCGAGACGGGGCAGGGCTGTGGCATCTTCCAGCCCGGCTCGCTTTACCTTGCCCAAACGCAGGAGCGCGAACACCAACTGCGTATCCAGGCCGCCAAGGCCCGCCGCTATGGCATGAACTTCCACGAGGTCACCCGGGCCGAGGCCGAGCGCCTGCATCCGCTGGTTGATTTCGACGGCGTTCGCTGCATCATGTATGAACCCGATGGCGGCAATGTCGATCCCTCGGGCGTGACCCATGCCTATGCCGCCGGCGCGCGCCAACTGGGAGCCGAGATCCACCGCTTCACCCCCGTCACCGGGACAGAGCAGCAGCCCGACGGGACATGGATCGTGCGCACCGACAAGGGCGACATCCGCACGCCCTGGATCGTCAACGCGGCCGGTCTCTGGGCGCGGGAAGTGGCGCGGATGGCGGGCGTTGACCTGCCTCTGATCCCGACAGAGCACCAGTATTTCGTCACCGAAACCATCAGTGAAATCGCTGCGCTGGACCGCCGGCTGCCCTCGGTCGCCGACCGCGACGGGGAATATTACCTGCGGCAGGAAGGCCAGGGGCTGTTGATCGGGGCCTATGAGAAGCAGATGAAGTTCTGGGCCGAAGAGGGTACCCCGCCCGGTTTCGGGCATGAGCTTTTCCCCGATGATCTGGAGCGGATCGAGCCCAACATGATGCGGGCCATCGGGCGCGTGCCCGCTGTGGGCCGGGCCGGGATCAAGCGCGTGATCAATGGTCCAATGATCTGGTCGCCCGATTCCTCGGCTTTGTTCGGCCCGGTGCCGGAACTGACCGGCTATTTCTGCTGCAACGGCATCATCCCCGGCTTCTCGCAATCGGGGGGCCTTGGCAAACTCGCCGCCGAATGGATCGTCGAAGGCGAGCCCTCGCTCGACATGTTCGGCTGGGACATGGCGCGTTACGGGGCCTGGGCAGGCAAAGCTTTCACCAAGGCGCGGGTCGAGGACCAGTATTCGCACCGCTTCAAGATTCATTTCCCCAACGAAGAACGCGCGGCGGGCCGTCCCGTCCGCACCCGTCCGGCCTATGCGATGCAAAAGGAGATGGGCGCAATCTTCGGCCTGAACTTCGGCTGGGAGCATCCCTTGTGGTTCGCCGCAGAGGGCGAGCCGGATCATGAGACCTGCGGCTTCGTGCGGCAGAACTGGTGGGCACCGGTCGGCCGCGAGGCCAGGATGCTGCGCGAGAAGGCCGGTATCATCGACATCTCGAACTTTGCCAAATACCGAGTGGCTGGTCCGGGGGCCGAGGCATGGCTGAATGCCGTCTTCGCAAATCGGATGCCGAAGCTGGCCGGACGCTCCTGCCTCACCCCGTTGATAGGCAAGCGCGGCGGGATCGCCGGCGACTTCACCGTCACCCGTCTGGGCGAAGAGGAGTTCATGGTGATCGGCTCGGGGATGGCCGAGCGGTTCCACCAGCGCTTTTTCCGCGCGGTGCCGCTGCCGGAAGGCACCCTGTTTGAGAGCAGGACAGAGGCGATGTGTGGCTTCAACGTCGCGGGCCCACGGGCACGCGACATCCTCGCCGGCATGACCAATGCGGACTTGTCGAATGAGGCGATGCCCTTCATGCGATCAGCCCGCATCGTCGTGGCTGGCGTCGAATGTGTGGCGCTGCGCGTTTCCTTTACCGGCGACCTCGGCTGGGAATTGCACTGCGACGCGGCCGATCAGGTCAGGCTCTACGCCGCGCTTCTTGAGGCTGGCAAGGCACATGGCGCGGGTCCGGTCGGCAGCCGCGCGTTGATGAGCCTGCGGGTCGAGAAGGGTTATGGCTCCTGGGGCCGCGATTACAGCCCGGAATACTGGCCGCAGGAAAGCGGTCTCGACCGGCTGATCCGCGACGACAAGGAGTTCCTCAACAAAGACGCCTGGGAGAATATCCGCAACCAGCCCGCCCGCGACCAGATGATGATGCTGGAGATCGAGGCGAAGGATGCCGATGCCACGGGCGGCGAGCCAATCTTTCTTCCCGATGGGGCTCCGGTTGGTCAGGTGTCATCGGGCGCTTACGGCTATTCGGTCGGCAAGTCGCTGGCGATCGCCTATCTCAAGGCAGACAAGGTGAAGCCGGGCGATACGGTCGAGGTTGCGATCCTTGGCTTGCCGCACCGGGCCACGGTTCTTTCCGAGCCGCCCTTCGACCCCGAGGGCCGTCGCCTTCGCGGGGGCTGACAGACCCGCAGCCGATGAAGAGAAAGGCGCCCACAGGGCGCCTTCCTTGTTTGATCCGCTCGTATCGAAGGGCTGCCTGCGCCCGCCCTTACTCTTCGCGGCGGAAGACGCAGCGGTCGCCCTCATAGGCCAGAACGCAATTCCGCGTCTCGACGCCAGCTGCCGTTCGCCGCTGAGATGAGCGCACTTCGGTGCGGATCTGCCAGTCGCCCCGGCCAAGAGTCATGGTCCAGTCGGCCTCGACCCAAGCCGAGCGCGGATCATCGGGGCGGATGCCATACCGCTCGACGCAGCGACGCCCGACCTCAAGCCCGTGCGGGGAAAGGCGTTGCAGCCCGTCATCGACCACCACGGTCAGGATCTCTTCACTGGTGATGAAATCCCGTTTCAACTCGCGCCGCATCTCGCCCGGCCGCAATTGTGCGCGCGCGTTTGCGATCGAGGCGGCGGGGGCCTCGAAAATCACGGGGCGCGCGCTGGTCTGCAAGGCATCCGGCTGGGGCAGGCGCAGCGCCGAATGCGCGCAATCGAGGGTCAGGGTGAAAGGCTTCTCTGCCGGCCAGACTGTCGGCCAATAAGTGGTCGAGACGGCGATGCGAATCCTGCGACCGCGGCGGAAGCGATAGGCCACATCGCAGAGTTTTACTTCGACGTCCATCATCTCGCCCGGCACCACCGGCACATGCTGGTCAAAGCCCGCGCGGCTTTCAAGGTTCAGAACGCCATAGGTGACGCGGGCCGAACGGCCCTTCTCGTCCACCTCGTTCAACCGCACAATCACCTGTCCGCAAGTGGCGGAAGAGGCGAGCCGCAACCGCAGCCGCGGCGCCCCCACGACGACAAGCGGCCCGGCTAGCGGCGTGCTGTCGAAAACCACCGAGAGGCCGTCCTCCACCGCCTGATCGGCAGGCTGATCGGCGCAGGCGCCATAGGCACACCACTCTCCGGCGGTCCAGCCCATGGTCTGCAAGGTGTCGACCTCCACCCGCGTGGCCTGCGGCTGCGGTTCAAGGTTCAGGTGGAGAGGGGAAAGCCAGAAGACCTGATCCGCGCCCGGTTCGGCGGAGTCCAGCCCCAGCCACGCGCCGGCCCGCATGTCATGTGCAGGGTCGGTGGACAGGTCTTCCTGAACCCAGACGCGCAGCTTCGCCTCTTCCATGATGCCGCTATCGCTACCCTTCAGCCAATGATCCCACCAGCGCAGGCATTCCTGCAGGAAGCCGATCGCAGGGCCAGGCATTGCCGTATGCGGATAGTCATGGCCCCAGGGCCCGATCAGCCCCAACGCGGGCGCCTTCAGCCCGCGAAGCAGACGGCCCACGGCATTGGTGTAGGAATCCGACCAACCGCCCACCGCAAAGACCGGGCAGTGGATGCGGCCATAGTCCTCACAGACCGAACCATGCCGCCAATAGTCGTCTCGGGTGCGATGCGACATCCATTCACGTAGGAAGAAGTTGGCCTTCTCCAGCCGCTCCAGCCAGATCTCACGCCATTTTTCCCCTGCGATCAGCGGATCGGGCGGGCGGGTCAGATCGGCATAGAGCGTCTGCGACCAGGTGAAATTCGAACTGAGTTCGACGCCGCCCATGTAATGCACGTCGTCGGCATAGCGGTCATCGGTGGAGCCGACCGTGACAATGGCCTTCAATGCCTCGGGCCGGTGCGCCGCGATCTGCAGGCCGTTGAAGCCGCCCCAGGAGATTCCGATCATCCCCACCGCGCCCGAGCACCAGAGCTGGCGGCTCAGCCATTCGATGATGGCAAGCCCATCTCGCTGCTCCTGCGCGGTATATTCGTCGGTCAGGATGCCCTCGCTGTCGCCCGACCCCCGGATGTCGACGCGGACCGACGCATAGCCGTGACCGGCGAACCAGGGGTGCATCCGCTCATCCCGGCGCGACATGCCATCGCGCTTGCGATAGGGGATAAGCTCGAGGATGGCGGGGACCGGCTTCGCCTCTGCATCAAGCGGCATCCAGATGCGGGCGGCAAGGCGGGTGCCATCGGGCATCGGGATCCATTGGTTCTCGATCTCCTGGATTGAATGCGGGAAATCTGTCTGCTCGGCGGTCATGGGATCAGGCTCTGGTCAGAGAGAGAGGGGGGCGTGTGCCTCAGGGCACGGGGTAGAGGTCCAGCCGCAAGGCATCGTGATAGCTGTGAAGCTGGCGCCATTCGGCGAAATCTTGAGGCACGATGCGGGCGGCGATCATCTGCGCGTCCCGGGCCTCGTTGGCGGCAAGGATGGAGGCATCGGGCGCCAGCACCCGGCTTTCGCCGATGAAAGGGGTCTCGCCATCGCTGTCGGAGCGGTTGCAGAAAGCAAGAAAGACCGCGTTTTCATAGGCGCGGGCCGGTGCCTGGGCGCGAGGCACCATGTGATAGGGGGCCGAGGTTGCGCTGGACACCAGGATCACGTCGGCCCCACGGCGGGCCAGATCCTGTGCCGTCACGGCGTGATCCAGATCGAAGCAGATCAGCAGGCCGAAGGTAAGGCCATGGCGCGCGACCAAGGGAGGCCGGTTGTCGCCGGCGGTAAATACCGCCCTTTCGTAATCGCCCCACAGATGCAGCTTGCGGTAATTGGCCACCAGTTCGCCCCTCGCGCCCACCCAGAGCACGGAATTGTGGATGGCCCCCCCATCCTGCTCTGGGTAGCCGATGACAATATCGACCGCGTTCGTCCGGGCCATTGGCGCAAGCCTTGCCTGCAGTTCGATGCGGCTCAGGGCGCGGGTCCGGGTGGTTTCGGCGTGGCCGTAGCCGCCCCAGTCCAGTTCGGGCAGCAGCAGAAGTCCGGCGCCCATCTTCGCGGCTTCGTCCGTGCGCGCGGCCAGCCTGCGCAGATCGTCTGCCTCACTCCCCGCCGTGCCGCTTTGGTCCAGAACGAGGCAGAGGCCTGCCATGGCTCAGGCACCCTTGGCGATGGTGAAGAGATGGTTGCGGCTCAGACAGGACCCTTCGCCCGTATCGCGTACCGCAATCGCATCGGCCCCGGTTTCGAGAAAAAGGTTCAGCGCGTCATGCAGGCTGGCGTCGCCCGGCAGATGTGGCGCGTCTGCGCAATTGCCAGCCGCCGCATGGTCGCGGACCTTCAGTGTTTGCAACAGCTTGATCATCCGGCTGTCACCCAGCAGGCTTGCCACGAAGGGGGTGGCCGGCCGCATCAGGATTTCGCTGGGGCTCGCATCCATCACGATCCGCCCCGCCTGCATTACCACGATGCGGTCGGCAAGACGCACTGCCTCCTCCATGTCATGGGTGACGATGACAATGGCCTTGCGCAGCTTGCGCTGGATGCCAAGAATCTCATTCTGCAGGCTGGCCCGAGTGATCGGGTCCAGGGCGCCGAAGGGTTCATCCATCAGAAGGATTGGCGGATCGACCGCCAGCGCCCGGGCAACGCCAACCCGCTGCTGCTGGCCGCCGGAAAGGTCGAAGGGGCGGCGGTCGCGGAACTCTGCGGGCGGCAGATGCACCATCTCAAGCAACTCATCCACCCGCTTGTCGATCCGCGCCCTGTCCCAGCCCAAGAGCTTTGGCACCACCGCTATGTTGGCGGCGACCGTCATATGCGGGAAAAGGCCGACATGCTGGATCACGTAGCCGAGCGAGCGGCGCAGTGCCAGAAGCGGCAGGTTGCGGATGTCCTGCCCGTTGACAAGGATTTCTCCCCCTGAAGGCTCGATCAGCCGGTTGATCATCTTCAGCGAGGTGGTCTTGCCGCAGCCCGAGGCGCCGATCAGCGCGACCGTCTCACCCTGATGCACCTTGAGATCGACCTGATCTACCGCCGGCCGGTCGGTCTTGGGAAACCGCTTGGTGACGGACTTGAATTCGATGGCGACGGTGGTCATGGGCGGGCCCCAGTTCTGCGCAACGCTTTGCGCTCGAGATAGATCATGATCTGATTGACAAGGACCGCGAGCAAGGCTGACAGGCCCGATCCCACGATCAGCGGGTTGCTGTCCATCCGGGCGATGCCCTGAAGGATCAATGTTCCAAGGCTTTCCACGCCGATATAGGCGGTCAGCGTGATGACCGAGACCAGCATGATCGCGGAAATCCGCATTCCGGCCAGAATGATCGGCAGAGCGCTGGGCAGCTCGACGCGGAACAGAAGCTGCGCCCTGGACATGCCTATGCCGGTCGCGGCCTCTTTCATCTCGGGCCGCACGCTTTGCAGTCCGCTGATGGTGTTTTGAAGAACTGGCAGGATGCCCTTCACCAGAAGCGGCACCAGCGCGCCGGTATAGCCGATGCCCAAAAAGGGGATGGCAAGCGCCAGAAGCACGATTTCGGGCACGGTTTGCAGGATGTTGACCACGGGCAAGAGGATGCGCAGCGCGTGGATGCGATAGATCGCGACGCCCATGACCACGCCCAGCAGAGCCGCGACAGCAAAGGCGATGAGGAAAAGCAGGACATGCTGGATGGTCAGCGAGACGATTTGGTCGCCGAAGATGCTGAAATACTGGTGGAAGGACATCAGTGGGCGACCTCCGCTCCGGCCAGACCAATGCGGCGCGCCATCGCCTTCTCCAGCAGCTTGAGGCCGAAATCGGCTGTCAGCGCCATCAGGATGACCGGAATGGAGCCGGCCAGTACCACGGAGGGCGAGACAGTCGAGATGCCGCGGAAGATCAGATCGCCAAGTCCGCCTGCTCCGATCAGCGAAGCCAGGGTGCCGATGCCCACGGCATTGACAACCGCCAGACGGATGCCGCCTGACAATACGACCAGCGACAGGGGCAACTCCACCCGCAGCAGGATCTGGGTGCTGCTCATGCCCAGCCCCGTGGCGGCTTCGCGGGCGGCTGGGGGCACGTTGATGATCCCGGTGTAGGTGTTCTGCACGACCGGTAGCAAAGAATAGAGCGTCACCGCGATGACGGCCGGCACCATACCCAGACCGAAGAACGGGATCATCAGGCCGAACATGGCCAAAGTCGGAACCGTGTAGATCAGGGCGAT
Organism: Tabrizicola sp.; assembly: GCF_036781545.1. GTDB lineage: Bacteria > Pseudomonadota > Alphaproteobacteria > Rhodobacterales > Rhodobacteraceae > Tabrizicola. Next base: position 50,626 of record NZ_DAIQAT010000002.1, on the reverse strand, counting down.
GCTGCCCAGGATAAGGGGCTGGAGAAGACGGGACCGGGTGGCGATAATTCCGAGCGGAATACCGATCGCGATTGCGAACAGGAGCGACAAGCCGCAGATCTCGAGATGACGCTGGGTTATCCCGAGGATGCGGTCAAAATTGGCGACAATATAGTCCATGCGGGTACTTTCAGAAAGGCACCCGGCCAGTGCTGTCGCAAGGCCGGGTGTTTCGGTCCAGGAGCAGCGAGACTTACTCGATGGCACCGATCTCGCGCAGGTAGTCCTCGGCAACGACATCCACCGGGATATTGTCGATGTCGGCGCGGGCATTCAGCCGAACCTGGGTTTCGGTGTCGATGGCCCCGATGACCTCATCGATCGCAGGACCGATTTCCGGGTGTTTCTCGAGAAGCTCACCACGAACGGTGATCGCGGCGTTGTAGGCCGGGAAGAAGAACTTGTCGTCATCCAGAACCTTGAGGCCGACCTTGCCGATGCGCGCATCGGTAGCAAATGCGACGATCACATCGACTTGGCCCGCATCGATCGAGGTATACATCAGCCCGATGTCCATTGGCTTGATGGTGCCGAACTCGAAGCCGTAGGCCTTCGCCATGCCAGGGTAGCCGTCGATCGGACGGGCGGCAAACTCGACCGAGGACCCGAGTGACCACCCGCCGGCATGCGGCGCGAGATCCGAGATGGTGGCGATCTTCAACTCTTCGGCCTTGTCCGCCTTGAGCGCCAAGGCGTAGGTATTGTTGAACTTCGTTGGAGCCAACCAGACGATGTTGTATTTCTCCTTGTATTGCGAGGCAACGCGCTCGTAGGCGGCGGTGGGCTCGGTCAGCGGCTCCTCCTTCAGGACGTTTGCGAGCGCATCGCCCGTATAGTCCGGGAAGACATCCAGCGCCCCTTCGATGATTGCTTGCTGGCCGATGGCGGTGCCGCCGAGATTGCCCGAAAGCTCGACCTCGAGTCCCAGTTTCTTCTCGATGATTAGGGCTGCCATATAGCCCATCATGGCCTGTTCGGTCTGGTTCGGAAAACCGATCCGCACCGGCGCGTCCTGCGCCGAAACCGAAGAGGACAAACCAGCCGCGATGACGACGCCGACAGTTAGCGAGCGAAGGTTCGCTTTGAATTGCATACTCATTCTGTATCTCCCTGTGTGTTTCGTTTTTTGACTCTCGGTAGTATCGCTGACTCAGGAAGGCTTCCCCGTCAGTGAATTCTCAGTGTCCCCGGATGGCAATTGGTCGCGGGATCGCGACATCCCATGTTCTTTGGAATATTTGTACATCGTCATCGAAGGCTTCGATCACTGCCTTGAAGCGGCAATTGTTGCCCTCAAATGTGAGCGATGTCCGCGTTTCGACGCGTGCGTTCCAATCGTCGCGGCGCATCGCAGCGAGACGGATCGTCTCGGAATGCGCCGCTTCGGGTCGGTCGCGCGGCATGGTGTAGCGTTCGGTACCAAGCGCGCGAAGTGTCAGTTCGACATCGCCCAACTCGACCGCTCCAAGATTGCGAACCACATCCATGGTGGTTTCGGCTCGCCCCAAATGGCGGGTCAGCGCTATCCTTCCCCGCTCAGGGGCTACGATCTCTCGCGCTTCGGGGTAGTCGGGGATAACGGCGGGGCCGAACTTCGTTGCGCACGCGCTGTTTTTCTCGTCCAGCAAGGGGATCGAGAGCTTGGCTGCATAGATGGTCAGGTCCGGAGGGGTTGGCACACCTGTCGCGAGCGGCCAGTAGGCATTGCCTATGGCGAGCCGCAGCCGATGACCCGCGGGGATGCGATAGGCAGCATCGTTGAGGCGCATCTTGACGGTGAAGGCCTCGCCCGGCTGCATGCGGCGCGGGGCCGAATAGTCGTCGTCCAGCGCAAGATTGGCAAGGCCATAGGTGATCCGTCGGCTGCTGCCATCTTTCGCAATCTCGGCCAATCGCACCGACATCACGCCTTCAGGCAGGGTGCTGGCAAGGCAGATTGCCACCTCGGTTCCACCCAAAAGCGTGACCTCGTGGTCCAATTCCTCGGTGTCGAAGCAGGCAGCATAAGCGTCGTCTTCTCGCTGATCGAGTGGCATGTCGGGGCCCCAGCCATATGGACACCACTCTCCGGAGGCTGTTCCGGCGTCCGCTGGTCCGGAAACCGTTGCCAGCGGCAGGGAATCCCCTTCTGCCGCCACAGGGGCAAGACTGCCATTCACTTTGGCGACTAGTTCCAGACTGGGTGCTGCGAGAGGTGGCCAGACATGCTGGCCGTGCCAGCTGCCCCGACGCACTTTATAGGCGGCTTGCGGTGGCTCACTCTCCTGCACCCAGACGGTCAGCATCGGTTCGTCCATCAGGCCGGTGTCGATGCCTTTCAGCCAGTGGTCGAACCAGCGACCGAGATAGGCGATGAAATCGATGGTGGGGCCGGGAGTCGCCACATGCGGATAGGCATGGCCCCAGGGTCCGATCAGCCCTTTGCGTGGTCCTGAAAGGCCCGACAGCAGCCGCATCACCGAATTGGTGTAGCCGTCCGCCCAGCCGGAGACCGCCAGAACCGGTACCTCGATCCGCCCGTAATCCTCACAGACACTGCCCGAGCGCCAATAGCTGTCCCGCATCGGATGCTGCATCCAACGCAGCGCCGGCGGTTCGGTCGCTTTCAGCCGTTGGTGCCACATCTTACGCCATTTCTCGCCCACGATCCGCGGATCGGGCGGAGTGGCGAGCCAGGTGAAGAGGGTCGAGCCGTATTGGAGATTGTCCCCCAAGAGGCAGCCGCCCATATAATGCATGTCGTCGCGATAGCGGTCGTCAGAGGCGCAGGTAGAGACCACGGCCTTGAGCGCCGGCGGACGGCATGCGGCCACCTGCAGTGAGTTGAATCCGCCCCAGGAAAGACCCATCATGCCGACACGGCCATCGCACCACGGTTGCTCGGCGATCCAAGCGATCACTTCACAGGCGTCTTTCCACTCGGGTTCCGTGTATTCGTCGTACATCAGCCCGTCGCTGTCGCCGGAGCCGCGCATGTCCACCCGTACGCAAACATAGCCAAGCGCCGACAGGCCAGGATGGGTGAAAGCGTCATCACCGCGATGACGGTCGCGGCGGCGATATGGGATGAATTCGAGGATGGCGGGCAGCGCGCCATCTCTCTCAGTCGGTCGCCACAGGCGCGCCGCGAGGCTGCAGCCATCGGACAAGGAGATCCACACAGTTTCTTCAGTCTCGACCTGTCTCAACGCGATCTTTCCAATCTTGGCCAATCGTGGAGCAGGCCGGCTGTCTCTTCTGCGGGCATGAGGGGGCTGCGGGCGCCCCTCGTCTAGTCCATTTCACCGCATCGACGTTACCAGTTCAGGTGCAAGCCAGTTCCAGCGATTCGACACGCAGCATCAGATTTCCGTCATCCGTTTCCTGCGGTGTTCGTCTGCTTGCCTCGGCAGCGGATATGGAGTTTTAACTCCCTCCCTTGCGACCGACTGGAGCGCTATTGCGCCTGCTCAGTAGCACCATGCCGTCAGCAGGCAGCTTGACGCTCCCCTAGAAGTAGGCGCCAAGATCAAGGTAACGGGTGGAATTCGATAGCTATAGATGCGACGTCGAAAATCTGGTGGCGGCTGCTACGCCACTTCTCCGATCAGAGAGCAACGCTGCACGAATTGGCCGCGTGCCGGTGCAGGCCATCGACCGCGCGGGACCCGTTCTCAGCCGCCCATATTATGCTGTACCATCAACAGTAGGTGAGCCGGGCCGCCCCGGTCGGATGCGCCAGCCCGGGCTCCGACGAACCGCCCAGGGCGAGTTCCGCCGCCAGACGATATGTTGGCGGCTCTTCCAGGCGACGCGACCTCTGGAGCAGTCCGCGGCCGCGTTCTTGTCCCGAGGCTTTCCTCAATGGAAATTGCGCCGCAAGTGCAGGCTAGGTGCGTCCAGAGGCACATCGTGCAATTTTAAGGATCCGACATGTTACTTTCAGCATCCTGTCCTGACGTTTCAGTACGTCAGTCAGTGAAGCTTCGAACGGGTAGACACCAGAAGAGGGGGCTTCGCGTAGGTTCGGATGGAGTATAATTATTTATAATCAATGAATTAAGTGACAATCCGACAGTCCTGACGACTAATGCCGTTTCCTGAGTTTAGGTTGGGATGAAGGACGGTCGCAAAATGTATCGGCTTGTTCTTGGTCTCCCCTCGAGTGTCGTATATATGCTCCACGTACACCGGTTCCGGCAATGTCGCCGAGCCTCGCAGGGTCTACCGGATGCTTCTTGAGCACGCCTCTGAGCCGCTTTCCTTCGTGTTTCTCATGATTGACGACCTGTCGATGATGAGCCTGGCCTCCGCGATCGAGCCGTTGCGGTCGACTAATCGACTGCTTGGGCGGGAGGCCTTCCGCTGGGATCTGTGTAGTCTTGATGGCGCTCCGGTTATCGCCTCAAATGACATTCCCTTCCCGGCGAAGCCGCTCACCTCCGCACTTGAGGGTGCACATGCCCTTTTCGTCTGTGGCGGCGTCCGCGTCAGTCCACTGCGCGAAAGGCCATATCTGGCTGCCTTGCGCCGCGCCGCACATCGCGGACTTCCGATAGGCGCACTATCAACGGCGAGCCATCTGCTTGCTCGCGCAGGTCTGCTTGACGGCTATCGCGCTACTATACATTGGGAAAACCGAATCGCCTTTGAGGATAACTTCCCCAATGTCAAAGCGACCGGTACCCTATTCGAGATTGATCGTAATCGGCTGACATGCTCCGGGGGCACAGCCGCTATGGATATGATGCTACATATAATTGCCGAGCGCTACGGGCTTGATCTTGCCCGAGCGGTGGCAAATCAGTTCCATCATGAACGTATTCGGGATGCCGCAGAAAATCAGCAGGGAGGACGTTTGCAGCAAATAGCTGCGCTGCCACTTCCGACGCAGAAGGTGATCCGAATGATGCAGTTGAATATCGAACCTCCAATGCCTGTTGAGGATATGGCTGCCAAGGCCGGGCTCAGCTCCCGCCAACTGGAGCGACAGTTTCGGCAACATCTTGGGATGACCCCTTCGCGCTACTATATTTCATTGCGAATCGATCATGCTCGCGAGCTGTTACTCTACACTGAGCAAACGGTCTTTGAAGTTGCTATCGCTTCGGGATTCGGATCTACGTCGCACTTTTCTAAATGGTTCCGCGAATTCTATCATATGCGACCAACTGAATTGCGGGAGCGCGCACGGATTGCGCGAGTGTCTGCGTATATAGTGCCATCCTAGTGATATGGGATGCACTAGTAAAACTTTTGGAAATTCCGTCGAGGCTTGTACAGCCTGCAGGCAAGTTGATTAATTATATCCTGTTGAAAACTTGCCGCTGGCGTTGAGATTTAACCTGCGGCTGACGCGCCATTGCTGACATCGTGGTAGAGCACCTCGGGATAGGTGCTGTAGTCGGCAAGCCCCCGGATGACATAGGCATGCACCTCCGCCCCCGGCTCGACGATGGCGGTGATGAACCGCTTTCCCCGCAGCTGCGGCCAGTCGAGCGCCGCCTAGGGTAGATGTCGGGAACGGGCGGAGAGCAGGCTGACGGCAATGCGGCATTGTAACTGCGGCGAAATTGGCAAGCGGTCGTTCATGCGCCTCGCAGCACATCGACCAGAACGCAGTCTGAGGGCCCCGCAGAATTGTGGTCCGCGACCAGGCAGGCATGCCGGCTGGTGTCTGTACGCCGCGCTGATAGATCGGCGGGTGCCCTATAATACGATCTGAAGTTCGTCGCGCGGCAGCAGGCAGGCTCGGGTCTGCTCATGATGGGCGCCTAACAGCGTGGGTTCGCAGTGGGAATCCTGTCTGCGAACGACTGCAGCAACAATGCCCATCGCACCAACCGGCGCCCTTGGCCGATGCTGACCTGTTTCCGCGAAGTCTGGATCATCGACACCGCCGGCAACCGCTGCCTGATCAATGGCAACGCATATAAGACAGATTCTACAGCCCCCCGATGTCTTTCATCCCGCCGGGCTTGCCTGCCGGAGCTTTCCTCGTCATCAAGACATGCCTAGACTTGGTCGGGCAGGCCATGGCCGCGATATTTGATCCCGCCACTCACATTTGAAGAGATGCAAGGACCCGATGGCCGAACTGCGCGATGACAAGGCGGCGCCCCTGGTTTCGGTGGTAGTGCCCTGCCTCAATGAAGAGGAGGTTCTGGCCGAGACGCTAAACCAGCTGGACAGGATGAGCCGTCTGGCCGCCGACTGTGACTTTGAGTTCATCTTCGTCGATGACGGTTCGACCGATGCGACAATCCCCCTGCTGCGCCATGCCGCCGAACGCGATGCCAGAGTGCGCGTCATCTGCCTGGCCCGCAACTTCGGCCAGCAAATCGCGGCGAGTGGGCGTGCAGGTCCCCGACCGAGAAGGCATAGGCCAGAAACTCGGTAAAGCCCTTGTCGGGCATGTCGGGGTCGAAACCGATGAAGCGGGTCGAATCCGGGTAGTAGAACTCGGGCTGGCTTGTCGGCATCCAACCTCTCCCCGCGACAGCCCCGCATAGAAGCCGCAGCTTGGCGCTGCAGTGGCAGGATGTGGATGTGGCAATGGGTGCTGCGCTATTTCGCGCCCGCCCTGCCCGTACTGGCCGTGCTGGCCGCGGTCGCGCTGGCCCGTCTGCCGCGCCCCATCCCTGTCCTGCTTCTGGTTCTGGCGTGCTGGTGGGGCGCGGGCGTCGTGCGGCTGCATCTGGGACCGAACCCAAGGGTCGTGGCGACGGAATGGATGCGCGCCCTCCCCGCCGGCACTGCGATCGGCGTCGAGACTGATTGGGACGAGGGCCTTCCGGTCCAGCGTTATACCCCCGTCTCGCTGCCGGCGCATGAGACGCCCGGCCCGTTCCGCTTCATCAAGCTGCAGCTGACGGATGCCGAGGATGAAGGCACCGCGAGGCGGCTCGCCGAGGCGCTGGATCAGACGGAGTATCTGGCCATCTCGTCGGGCCGGCAAAGCGAGGTGATCCCCCGCCTGCCCCAGCGTTTTCCCATCGTGACCCGCTACTACGCGGCACTTGCCGAAGGCAGGCTGTGCTTTACCCGGGTTTTTCTGGCGGACAGTGGTTTCCCCCTGCCCCTGTTTCCGTTCGACGACCGCTTCACGCAAGAGCCGTGGCGGGTCTACGATCACCCTGTCGTGCAGATCTGGCAAAAAGAGCCCTGTTTCAACCGGACTGCTGCCGAACGCATTCTGTCCGGTCAGGACTAAGACCTGCCCCGCCTGCCAGGGCCACCTGTCTTGTAGGGCCAAGCGCCCCGGGTGAGGATCAGGGCTTGTCAGAGGCTCAGCCCCGCCGCTTTCATCACAAGGCGGAACCCGTAGGCTACTACCCCAAGCGCCAGCACGCTGAGCGCCCAGATCAGTACGAGCCAGCCGATCCGTTTCGCCAGCGATCGCGGAGCATCCGATTTACGCTCGATCACCATGCGTTTCATCAGTGATATCCGTCGCCTGCCCGCACCTTGCCGCGGAACACGTAATAGGACCAGGCGGTATAGGCGAGGATCACCGGGATGATCAGAAGCGCGCCGACCAGCGCAAAGCCCATGCTCTCCGGTGGCGCGGCGGCCTCGCGCAAGGTGATCGCGGGCGGGATGATATAGGGGAACATGCTGATCCCAAGACCGGTATAACCCAGAAACAGCAGGAACAGCGTCAGGATGAAGGGCGCAGGCCCCGGATCCCCCGTCCGCAAGCTGCGCAGAAGCAGGAAGGCCGTCACCGCAACAAGGCCCGGCACCGGTGCGAAGAAAAAAAGGTTCGGCAGCGTGAACCACCGATCCGCCACTGCCTGATGCGCGAGCGGCGTCCAGAGGCTGACCACTACGATCACGCCAAGCAGCACCAGCATCAGGGGCTGCGCAAGCCTGACCAGCCGGTCATGCAGTGGTCCTTCCGTCTTGATGATCAGCCAGGTGGTGCCCAAAAGCGCATAGGCGACCAGAAGCCCCAAGCCGGTGAACAGGGCAAACGGCGTCAGCCAGTCCATCACGCCGCCCATATAGCGCACGCCCTCGACCTCGAACCCGTTGAGAAAAGCACCGAGCGAGACCCCCTGGAAGAAGGTCGCCACGATCGAGCCACCCATGAAGGCCTTGTCCCAGAACGGCTTGTGATGCTCATCGGCCTTGAAGCGAAACTCGAACGCCACGCCGCGCCAGATCAGCCCCAAGAGCATCAGTGCGAGCGGGATGTATAGCGCCGTCAGGATCACCGAATAGGCCAGCGGAAAGGCGGCCATCAGCCCCGCGCCACCCAGCACAAGCCAGGTCTCGTTGCCGTCCCAGACCGGGGCGACGGTATTGACCATGACATCCCGGTCGGTGCGGTCCTTGATGAAGGGGAACAGGATCCCGATCCCCAGATCGAACCCGTCCATGATGACATACATCATCAGGCCGAAGGCGATGATGCAGGCCCAGACGATGGGAAGATCAATGCCCATGGTTCACGCCTCCTTCTTGAGGTCAGGTGCGGCAGAAAGCGGTCGTGCCGGGCTCTGGCCGGGGTCGTCGTTGCCGGTCGCGGGGTCTTCCTCTCCCGCCTCGGGGCCTTTACCGACCAGCTTCAGCATGTAGCGGGTGCCGATGCCGAAGACGAAGAGGTAGGCGACGATGAAGACAATCAGCGTCACGCTCATGGTGAGGGTGGAATGGTCCGAAACCGCGTCTTTGGTGCGCATCACGCCATAGATCACCCAGGGCTGGCGGCCGATTTCGGTTGTGTACCATCCGGCAAGGATGGCGATCAGCCCGCTTGGCCCCATCACAAGGGCAAAGCGGTGCAACCAACGCCCCTCGTAAAGCGTGCCGCGCCAGCGCCGCCATGCTGCCCAAAGCCCCAGCGTGATCATCAGTACACCAAGCCCAACCATGATGCGGAAGGTCCAGAACACCACTGCGACCGGCGGGCGGTCCTCTGGCGCGAATTCCTTCAGCGCGGGGAACTGTCCCTCAAGGCTATGGGTCAGGATCAGGCTGGAGAGGTTCGGGACGGCAATCTCAAAGTGGTTCTTCTCCGCCGCCTGATCAGGCCAGGCGAACAGGATCAGCGGCACGCCTTCGCCCGGCCGGTTTTCCCAATGCCCCTCTATCGCGGCGATCTTCGCAGGCTGATACTCCAGCGTGTTCAGCCCGTGCTGATCTCCGATAAAGGCCTGCAAGGGGGCCACGACCAGCAGCATCCACATCGCCATCGAGAACATCTTGCGCACGCGGGGATTGTTGTCGCCCTTCAGAAGATGCCATGCCCCTGATGCGCCGACGAACAGCGCGGTGGCAAGGAAGGCCGCCGTCACCATATGCGCAAGCCGGTAGGGGAAGGAGGGATTGAAGATCACCTCGATCCAGTTCACCGGCACGACGACATCATTGATGATCTCGAACCCCTGCGGGGTCTGCATCCAGCTGTTCGAGGCCAGAATCCAGGTGGCCGAGATCAGCGTGCCGATGGCGACCATGACTGTTGCAAGGAAATGCAGCCCCGGCCCCACCCGGTGCCAGCCAAAGAGCATGACGCCAAGGAAGCCTGCTTCAAGGAAGAAGGCGGTCAGCACCTCATAGGCCAGCAAAGGCCCGGTGATCGACCCGGCGAAGGCGGAGAAGTAACTCCAGTTCGTGCCGAACTGATAGGCCATCACCAGGCCCGAGACGACACCCATTGCAAAGTTCACCGAAAAGATCTTTGACCAGAAGTGGTAGAGATCGCGGTAAACCGTATCCTTCTTCCACAGCCACAAGCCCTCCAGCACGGCCAGATAGCTGGCCAGCCCGATGGTGATGGCCGGGAAGATGATGTGGAAAGAGATGGTGAAGCCGAACTGGATACGCGCCAGCTCGAGAGCGGTCAGTCCTGACATCTGGCATGCCCTCCTGGGCAGTCGCTGGCTCGCCCTGCGGCAAGCTGCCATTGAAGACTACTATGGAACGCAGCCTTGTATCGATCGAAAGCGAAAGGATGTCGAGGCGGCCACAACGGCCTGCGACATCAAGGTCATCGCCGCGCGTGATGTTGCTGCGGTCGGGGCAAGCGCCACGGGTGCGATCTCGGCTTCCCGTTCCACGGGCATTTCATCTTCGGGGCGGGCGGGACCACGCTCGATCAGCAGAGTGCCATCGACATCGATGCTGACGAAGACGCCGACCCTGTAAAATAGAGGGATAGGTCACATCGCAGCCGAAGGTCAATTTCTGCTCCATGCAAAAACTGGCTTTCCTGCCAACCCGGGCGTATTCACCTTGTGCCAGCTTGTCATAACGGGCTGGCTGCCGCGGGGGCATTCGACCCGCACGTGCAGCACGATATCATGTGCCGTGCTTTACAGGATACGCACCCGCTTACTTGGCCCGGGTGCCACGCAGGCCGCCACTATCGGACACAACAGTGCCAGTGCCGGAAGATGGACTAGGCTTTTTTGTCGTGATTTCTCTCACTCGGCTGGCTCAAAACGGAAGGATTCCGCCGGAACAAACTCGCCCGATACCTCGCCCGAGTGGATGTTGCCCATATCCATGCCCAGGTCCAGCAGACGCACGCCGCTGCCTTCGGCAAAGTCCAGCTGCTTCAGGTCAACCCAGAATACATTCGGCGAGATCGCGGATTCCACATAGAACAGCCGGTCCTTCTGATCAGCCACCACCCGCCAGCGCGTGGTCGAAAGGTTCGGTGAATCCGGGGTCGTGATCCCGTAAGGTACCGAGGTGTTGCGGATCACGCTGAAGGCAGCCGCCGCCGCCTCACGCGGGTCGTCGGATTGCACGACCATATCGATATAGGTGCCCGCCCGCACGAAACGGTCAGCGGCGCGGGTGGTGCCGGGCAAAACCTCACGCGGATTGACGCCTTTCCAGTAGGAGGCAAGCGCCAGTTGCTGATCATAGGGCGGATCATTGGTCATCACGTTGAACTCACGCCCATGATGGACGATCAGCTCACCGTTGATCCATTCCAGAATGGCGCTGTCGCCGCCGGCATCGGACAGGGACAGATGCACCGTGGTCAGCTTTCCGGGCTGCATCGGTACGTCTTTGGTCACCACATTGAAGGGGTTGGCCTCCAGATCCGCCACCGCCTCGGCCACGGTGGCGTAATTGTCCATGAAATATTGCGCCCAGAGCGCGAGCGACATCTGCGGCGTCTTGCCGTCATCCTCAGGGTAATCCGAACTGACCAGCCAGAGCATATTCGCGACCAGCCCGGCCTCATTCATGCCGTCGACGGTGGCGATGTCGTAGCCAGAGACGATCAGGCTGCCATATTTCGAGGTCCATTCCAGCGAGCGCGGGCCTGCCTCGCCCGTGCGCGTCATGCCGCGGGGGAAAACCCACAGATTGGAGACCATCGGCATGCTCCAGTCCATCGAGCGCGCGGTCAGGACGCGGCCTTCGGGGCCGTGATAGACAACGCGGGTGCAGGCATCGGCAAAGGGCGCCGCGGCGAGCGACAGCGAAAGGGTAAGAGCAAGACTGCGAAACATGGCTATATCTCCTCAGAACTGCCATGTCGCGCCGAACAGCGGCCCGCCCATGTGCACATCCACTTCGGTGCCGCCGCTCCGGTAATCGACATTCAGCTGACGATAACCGAAGGACAGCCAGAGATTGTCCTTCACCTCGTAATTCACGGTCGCGAGAACCTGGCTGGTGTTTTCCGAGCCGACCCCGAAACCGCCGAAATCGGCATAGATCACCGCCGACCATTGCGGCCCCATCGCGATATTGGCCCGCGCCGCCAGGATTGGATCGACGAAATCCTTGCCAGGCGAGGCCTGCATCAGACCGCCTGCGACCGAGACGCTGCTCTTGATGCTCCAGGCTCGGGCGCCGCCCAGCAGATCCAGCGTGAAGCCCTGATTGTTCACCGCGCGCCAGCCCGCAAGCAGCGTCAGCGAGCGTTGGGTAAGCTTTCCCTCAGCCGGTAGTCCCGGCGGCACAAGGCCGGATTTCGAGCTAGACGACCAGCTGAGGTCGCCCATGAAAACCAGCTCGCCACGCCGTGCATAGCCCGAGAGAAAGAAGGCTCCATCAAGGTCATCGACAACATCCGAAAAGCTCTTGTCGAAGGACAGCGTCGGCGCGCCGGTAAAGGGCGTGATGTCGCCGCCAAAGCCCGCCGCCCAGACATAGGGCGTAACCTGGCCCGACCAGTCTTCAGCCAGCGCAGGAAGCGATCCGGTGACAACGACGACCGCAGCACCCAGCAGATTTCGGATCATCTCATTCTCCTCAGAGGCTGTTCTTGAAGATGCGGCCGCCTTTCAGGATCACCCGCAGATTGTCACTGTCGGCCAGCCAGTCGAGCCCGGCCTCGGCATCGCCATCGATCACCAGCAGATCGGCGAAGGCCCCCTCGGAGATCACGCCCAGCCTGCCGTCATAGGGCGCCCGCGCGCCCGACATCGCCAGAAGATCGCCCGCCGCCCCGGTGGCGCGGTGCAGCGCCGTCAGCGGCGACATGAACCGCGCGAGCTTGGTCAGTTGTTTCGCCTGGGTCTCGCCGCCGCCGTAAAGAATATCGGTGCCGAAGGACCAGTTGACCTTGTGCTTGTCGGCCCATTCAAAGGCCCGCATCGTGCCCTCGGCCACCATTTTCTGCGCGGCCACGGCTTTCGGGTCGGTGTATTTATTGGCGTCCTCATCGGCGAGGAAGGGCTGGATCGACCACCAGGTGCCGTGATCGGCCATCATGCGGACGGTATCCTCATCGGCAAGCTGGCCATGTTCGATGGATTTCACACCGGCCTGGATGCAGCGCTGAATGCCGGCTGAGGTATAGACATGGGCGCAGACATAGGTGCCCCAGTCGTTGGCGGCATCGACCGCCGCGCGCATCTCCTCCTCGGTAAATTGCAGCGATTCCAAGGGGTCATATTGCGAGGCAACTCCCCCGCCTGCAGTGATCTTGATCTGGCTTGCGCCCTTCATCAGCTGCTCACGCGTGCGGCGCAGCACCTCCGGCACGCCATCGGCCAGCGCCGACATACCTGCCTTGCTGGCGTAATCGGCCTGATCAACCGGCATCATCGGCAGCGCGTTCTGAAAGCGGAAATCGCCATGGCCAGAGGTCTGGCTGATGATCGCCCCGGAAGGGAAAATGCGTGGTCCACTGACCACGCCGCGATCCACCGCCGCCTGCAGGCCAAAGGCAGGCCCGCCGACATCGCGCACGGTGGTAAAGCCGCGCATCAGCGTCGCACCCGCTTCTTTGCCCGCCATCAGATGCAGGAAGCCGATATCCTGTGTCATGGCGGCCAGTTGGCTGACCGAGGCCAGCGTGGTGTGCCAGTGGCTGTCGATCAGCCCCGGAATGACGGTGCGTCCGCCGCAATCGATCCGCTCGGCCTCTGCCGGACCCTGCCCTGCGGCTGGCAGCGCCGCAATACGCCCATCCTCGATCAGAATGTCGATACCGCTGTGCAGGCTAAGAGTTTTGCCGTCGAAATATTTCAGATTGGTCAGCAAGAGCGGCGCGCCCGCCGCCTGCGCCCGCACCTCTTTCGGCGCAAGGCCAAAGCCTGCAAACATGCCCGTGACGGCCGCCATACCCCCCAGCATCTGCCTCCTGGAGATATCCGCCTCGATGCGGCGCATCGCCGCCAGAGTATCCGGGCTGCCGCAATGGCAGAAATGCATCAGGCCGCTGTCTGTGATAGCTTCGAAGCAGATTTGACACATGCGATGGCTCCTGCAGGGCAAAGAGAATAAACCCGACATCTGCCTCATATTCAACAGAAACAATCGGAGGATGAAAGTCGTTTTACACTGACATCCAAGGCCAAAGGCTCATCTCCAGACACCGTGCAATCACGAGCTGGAACGGTGGCGATCATCCTCACAATGGCTGTTGCGCGAAGACCTTCGCGGGTGGCTGCTTTTCAACAGAAGAAAGCACAGATGGGTCCTCCGGGCCGCCCTCGGCTGTTTCGGGCCGGGTCTGCTGAGCTAGCGAGCCGCCACGGTTGCTGTGCCGCAACGTGTTGCTTAGAGCCTAGCGCGGACACTGACCGATCTCGAATGCTCCCTTAATGTCCTTATGGGTAATTTGGAGCAGTCAAAGATGCCGCAAGTCAGCCGAGAAGATCAACGAGGCGGCAACATCCTCTTGCGGTCAACGTCATCATCGTAGCCGTTCTCCTCTGGGGCGGCGTTTGCGTTTGGATCCCCCTTGGAAGCAAGATGGGAGAAATCGTTCATATCGCCGCGCAAATCTTTCGGTAATTCATGCGCGGAACCTATTCGATCCCCTCCAGCCCGAGTTGCTCCGCGATTCTCCGGGCCGCCGGGCCGAGGCCGCTGCGAAAGGCCTCGGCAACGGGGCTCAGCACCCGACCCTCGCGGCGGTAGAGGCCGACCGTGCGCAGGCAGGCCGGATCCGCAAGCCGGCGGGTGCCGAGCGTGCCTGGCAAGGCAACCGTCGCCAGCGCGGGCAAGAGAGTTACGCCGAGGCCTGCCTGCACCATGGCAATCAGCGACGTCACGTTTCGCACCGAGAAGCGCGAGGCGGCGACCAGTGCCTGGAAGCCCGGCGCGGGCAGGGCGCGTGTCGCCTCGTTCAGGATCATCGTCTCGGCGGCGAGATCGGGCCAGGACAGCGGCTCGGCCTGCCGCGACAGGGGCGAGTCGGCGCGGCAGACGACCAGCAGCGGGTCGCGGAACAGCGGCTCGGCGATCAGTCCAGGCGCCTCATCCGACAGGCCGGCGAGGCCGAGGTCAACCTGACCGGTCTCGACCAGATGGCGCACGTCGGTGCTGTCGGTATCCACGAGGTCGATCTCGACGTCCGGGCGGCCCGCGAGGAAGCCCTGCAGCACCTGCGGCAGCAGCATCGCTGCGACCGAGGGCACCGAGGCCAGTCGCAGCTTGCCGCTGCGCGCCTTGGCCTGCGCCTCGACCAGGTCCATCGCCCGGTCATAGTCGCGCAGAAGAAGGATGGAATGGTCGTAGAGGAAGCGGCCCATCGCGGTAAGGCTGGCCTTGCGGTCGGTCTCGAACAGGGCGCAGCCGAGCCGGTCCTCGATCTGTTTCAGCGTCATGGAAAGCGCCGAGGGTGTGCGACACAGCTTGTCGGCGGCGTCTTTGATGTTGCCGTGACCGGCGACCTCGACAAAAGCGCGCAGGGCTTCGAGACGGATCATCTGCTTCAATTCCATTGAGGCTTTCTGCAGAATTACTCGCTTGATCTGAAGTCGGCAATCAGTGCCTCTGCGAGGGGAAAGGAGATGGGGATGCGGCTGACACTGGAAGAGGTGGAGGATCTGGCGCGAACCACGCTGCGGCGCGCGGGTGCCTCGGAGGAGCAGGCGGGGCCGGTCGCACGCTCGCTGCGGCGGGCCGAGGCAGAGGGCATCCGCTCGCACGGGCTCCTGTACCTGCCGGTCTATGCCGGACATCTGCGCTGCCGCAAGGTGCAGGGCCAGGCGGTGCCTCAGGTCGCGCAACCGCGACCGGGCGCCGTGGTGGTGGATGCCGCTCATGGTTTCGCCCATCCGGCCATTGCCGCCGGGTTGCCGCTTTTGCTGCAGGCGGCGCGCGACTGCGGCATCGCGGCGATGACCCTGCGCCGATCCTACAACTGCGGGGTACTCGGCCACCACGCCGCCGACATCGCCGCAGAGGGGCTGATCGGGCTGTGCTTCACCCATGCTCCGGCCTCGATTGCGCCGCCGGGCGGGCGGGTGCCGGTGATCGGCACCAATCCCTTCGCCCTGGCGGTGCCCGGTGAAGGGGGGACGGCCGCCTTCGTGCTGGACCAGTCGGCCAGCGTGGTGGCGAAGTCCGAAATCCTGCTGCGGGCGCGGCGTGGCGAGCCGATCCCCGAGGGCTGGGCGCTGGACGGCGCGGGGCGACCGACCACCGATCCGGCGCAGGGGCTGAAGGGCTCGATGCTGCCTGCGGGCGGCGCCAAGGGTTTTGGTGTGGGTCTTCTGGCCGAAGTGCTCGCCTCGGCGCTCGCCGGTGCGGTCTCCAGTCGCGAGGCAAGCCCGTTCTCCGGTCCTGACGGCGGGCCGCCCGGCACCGGCCAGTGTTTCCTTGCGCTGGACCCTGCGGCCTTCGCGCCCGGTTTCGCCGAACGGATCGCCGGCCTCCGTGCCGCAATCGAGGGGCAGGTGGGCGCACGCCTACCCGGCAGCCGCCGCCGCAAGGCGCGGGCCACCACCACGGCGGTGGAGGTACCGGAGGACCTGTTGCAACAGATTCAGGAAATCTGAAATTCAACTCAATTGTTATCGTTTGATTGAAGTTTCATCTTCCGCCACCCTGCTCGCCACAGCAGCCGCAAAGGCGCCCCATCCCCGCAGGAGGTAACATGACCCACAAGACCCGTCTGGCCGCGCTGGCCCTCTCCGCCGCCGCCCTGTCGCAAGCCGCGCCCGCCGCCGCCGCAGACTGCGGCACAGCTGGCAGTGTCACCATCGCCGAGATGACTTGGCTTTCCGCCGCCACGCTGGCGCATGTGACGCAGAAGATCCTCGCCAACGGTTATGGCTGCGACGCGCAGCTGGTGCCGGGCGATACTGTGCCCACGGCGACCTCGATGCTGACTCGCTCCGAACCCAGCATCGCGCCCGAGCTGTGGGTCTCCACCGTGCAGGCGCAATGGGACCAGATGCAGGAGAAGGGTAACGTTTACAAGGCGTCCGACATCTTCTCGGGCGGGGGGCAGGACGGTCTGTGGGTGCCGGACTACGTTCTGACGGAACACCCGGAGATCAAGTCCATCGAGGACCTGGCCGCCAACTGGCAGGTGTTCGAGGATAACCAGAATCCCGGCAAGGGACGGCTCTACAACGGCCCCCCCGGCTGGGCGAGCGAGGTGATCATCACCAACTACTACAAGGCACTGGGACTGCAGGACAGCTTCGAACTGTTCTCGCCGGGATCGGGTGAGAACCTGAAGGCGTCGATCGCCCGCGCCGTGGCGCAGCACCGGCCCTGGGTCGGATACTACTGGGGTCCCTCGGACGTGGTGGGCAAGTTCAAGCTGGTGCGCCTGGGGATGCCCGACAGCGACCGCGAGGCGTTCACCTGCCTGACCGACGCCAACTGCGCCGATCCGCAAGTGACGGGCTGGGCTGCCGGCGAGGTGGCGGTCGCCGTCGTCGCGGACCTGAAAGAGCAGGCGCCGGAGGTGGCGGAGTTCCTGTCGAAGATGCAGGTTCCGAACGACGACATCAGCACGGTGCTTGCTTGGGGTGATGACAACGGTGCCACGCCCGAAGAGGTGGCGGTGCATTTCCTGAAGGAATACCCGGCGATCTGGACCGCCTGGGTGCCTGCCGAGGTGGCCGAGAAGGTTCAGGCCGGGCTCTGATCAGCAAAGGCCCGCGCCGCGCGGTGGTGCGGGCCGCAGAAGGACAGGACCATGACACAGGGCTTTCCCGACCTTTGGGACGCGCGCGGCTTCGGCCGCTGGCTGGACGCCGCCTTCAACGGCATCGTCGCCCGCTGGGGCGAGACGCTGGAATGGCTGTTCATGCCGGTGCTGCGGCTTCTCCTGCTGATCGAGCGCGGCTTGCAGGCATTGCCCTGGTGGGTGGTGCTGGTGGCGCTCTGCGCGCTGGCCTGGGCGGCGTCGCGTAGCTGGCGAATGGTGGTACTGGTTGCTGTGCTGACTGTCGCCATAGGGCTTCTGGGCGTCTGGACCGATGCAATGGCGACCGTGGCGCTGATGGTGATGGCAACGGTTCTGTCGGTGCTGGCGGGCATTCCCGCCGGGATCGTGCTGTCGCGCTCCGACCGCTTGCGGGCGGCGGCGCTGCCGGTTCTGGACATCATGCAGACCATGCCGATCTTCGTCTACCTGATCCCCTTCGTCATGCTGTTCGGCCCCGGCAAAATCCCGGCGCTGCTGGCCACCATCGTCTTTGCCATCCCGCCGGTGATCCGGCTGACCGACCTTGGCATCCGGCAGGTCGATGAGGGCGTAGTCGAGGCCAGCCGTGCCTTTGGCGGCTCCACCCGGCAACAGCTGTTCACCGTGCAGATTCCGCTGGCGCTGCCCTCGATCATGGCGGGGATAAACCAGACCACGATGATGGCGCTGTCCATGGTGGTGATCGCCTCGATGATCGGTGCGGGGGGGCTGGGCTATCAGGTGTTGCAGGGCATCCAGAGGCTGGAGGTCAGCCGCGGGCTCTTCGCCGGCCTCGGCATCGTCTTCCTTGCCATCATCTTCGACCGGCTCGCCCAGGCCTGGGGTCGGCGGATGCAGGCCAACCTGCACCGTGGAGGCTGAGCCATGAGCATCAAGATCCGCGTCGAGGGCGTGTCGAAGATCTTCGGCCCTGACCCGCAGGCCGCCATGGCCAAGGTGCGCGCCGGTATGGGCAAGGCGCGGCTTCTGGAAGAGACCGGCCTTGTGCTCGGTCTGAAGGACATCACGCTGGACATTCCGGCGGGCGAAATCTTCGTGATCATGGGTCTTTCCGGGTCTGGCAAGTCCACCCTGATCCGCCATTTCAACCGCCTGATCGAGCCGACGGCGGGCCGCATCGTGGTGGATGGCGAGGATATCCTTGCCTACCCGGAGCCGCGCCTGCGCGACTTCCGCCGCCGGAAGATCGCCATGGTGTTCCAGCGTTTTGCCCTGTTGCCGCACCGGACCGTGTTGGAGAACGTGATGTATGGCCTGCGGCTAGACGGCGTACCGAAGGCCGAGTCACGGGCCCGCGCCGAGGAGCAGATCACGCTGGTCGGCCTTGCGGGATTCGAGGGGCGCTATCCCGAGCAGCTTTCGGGCGGGATGCAGCAGCGTGTCGGGCTGGCGCGCGCGCTGGCGACCAACGCCGATATCCTGCTGATGGACGAGGCGTTTTCCGCGCTGGACCCGCTGATCCGCCACGACATGCAGCTGCAGCTGAAGGACCTGCAGGCGCGTCTGCACAAGACCATCGTCTTCATCACCCATGACCTGGATGAGGCATTGCTGATCGGCGATGGCATCGCCATCCTGAAAGACGGCGAGTTGCGGCAATGCGGCCGCGGGGCTGAAATCCTCGCCAATCCCACCGACGATTATGTTGCCCGCTTCGTGCGCGATGTGAACAGGGCGCGGGTGCTCACCTGTGGCCCGCTGGCCGAGGCTGGAGAGCCGCCGCCGCCCGGTGCACCGGAACTGGCTGCGGAGGAAAGCGTGGAGCATGCCTTCCCCCTGTTTGCAGGCGGGGCGGACGTGCTGGCGATCCGCGGCGCCGATGGCATGATCGCGGGGGGATTGACGATGCGCCGGGCGATGCAGGCGCTCGCACAAGGATGAGAGAGATGACCATCGAGACACGCAACTACATCGCCGGGGAATGGCGCGAGGGTGCCGGAAGCATCGAAAGCGTGAACCCGTCGGACTTGCGCGACAGGATCGGGCATTTCGCCCAGGGGTCGGCCGCCGATCTGGAGGATGCGCTGGCCGCTGCCCGGCAGGCGCAGCCGCGCTGGGGATCGGCGGGCATCCAGAAGCGGCATGATGTGCTGATGGCGATCGGCACCGAGCTGATGGCTCGTGCCGGGGAGATTGGGGCGCTTTTGTCGCGCGAGGAGGGCAAGCCGCTCGCCGAGGGCAAGGGCGAGGTCTACCGCGCCGGACAGTTCTTCACCTGGTTCGCGGCCGAAGCCTTGCGGCTGCACGGCGATCAGGCCGAAAGCGTCCGCCCCGGCATCGAGATCGAGGTCCGGCGCGAGCCGGTGGGGGTGGCGGCCATCGTCACGCCCTGGAACTTCCCAGTCGCGACCCCGGCGTGGAAGATCGCGCCCGCCCTGGCCTACGGCAATGCCGTGGTCTGGAAGCCCGCGAACCTGACGCCCGCCTCGGCGGCGGCGCTGGCCACCGTGATCGCCCGGCAGGACATGCCCGCGGGCACCTTCAACATGGTGCTTGGCCCCGGGTCTGAGGTGGGCGACCGGCTGGTCGGCCATGTTGGCGTGGATGCGGTCAGCTTCACCGGCTCGGGAGCGGTCGGGGCAACCATCGCGGCGCGCACCTTGGGCAACCGGGCGAAGCTGCAGATGGAGATGGGGTCTAAGAACCCGATGCTGATCATGGACGACTGCGATCTCGACCTCGCTGTCGCCCATGCAGCGAACGCGGCCTTCGGCGGTACTGGGCAGAAATGCACCGCCGCCTCGCGCCTGATCGTGCATGAGGCGATCTTCGATGCCTTCGCCGAGCGGCTGGTCGCGGCGGCCGAGGCACTGCGGGTCGGCGACGCGCTCGCCGAGGGCACGCAGATGGGCCCTGTGGTCAGCGCCGGGCAACTCGCCGGAAACCTGTCCTATCTCCAGAAGGGGCTTGCCGAGGGCGCACAGCTTCTGACTGGCGGGACCCGGCTGGAACGGCCGACCGAGGGATATTTCATGGCTCCGACCGTGCTGTCCGGTACCACCAATGCCATGGTGGTGAACCGCGAGGAGATGTTCGCCCCCATCACCTGCCTGATCCGCGCCGAGAACTATGCCGAGGCGCTGGCCATCGCCAACGACACTCCCTACGGACTGACGGCCGGGATCATGACCCGAAGCCTGGCCCGCGCCACGCATTTCCGCGCCAACATGCGCGCGGGCTGCGTGATGGTGAACCTGCCCACTGCGGGCACCGACTATCACGTCCCCTTCGGCGGGCGCGGGCAATCCTCCTTCGGGCCGCGCGAACAAGGGCGCTATGCAGCCGAGTTCTTCACAACGGTCAAGACCAGCTACATCGCGGCGGGGGCCCCGGAATGAGTTTCCTTGTCGACGGGCTGCAGTATTCCAACTGGTCGGAAGCGATCTTCCGCCAGTTGCGCGCGGGCGGGGTGGATGCGGTGCATGTCACGATCACCTATCACGAGACCTTCCGCGAGACGGTAGCCAACATCGAACGCTGGAACCGCTGGTTCGAGCTGTTCCCCGAACTTGTTTTCCAAGGCTTCACCGCAGAGGATATCGCGCTTGCCCGCCGCACCGGGCGCACTGCGATCTTTTTCGGAGCGCAGAACCCGTCCTGCATCGAGGATGACATCGGGCTGGTCGAGGTGCTGCACCGCCTTGGCCTGCGGTTCCTGCAACTGACCTACAACAA
The DNA here is from genome assembly GCF_036781545.1 of Tabrizicola sp. Taxonomy (GTDB): domain Bacteria; phylum Pseudomonadota; class Alphaproteobacteria; order Rhodobacterales; family Rhodobacteraceae; genus Tabrizicola. The sequence goes on along the minus strand of NZ_DAIQAT010000002.1, from coordinate 29,556 downwards.
CCAGTCGCTGCTGGCGGCAGGGTGCTACGAAGCCGAGGATGGCGGCCTCACCCGGATGGGCCGCGAGGTGGTGGCCGAGATGAACCGCGTCGGCATGGTGGTGGATATGAGCCATTCGGGCGAACGCTCCACGCTGGAAGCCATCGCCCATTCCACCCGGCCCGTCGCCGTCACCCATGCGAACCCGTCCGATTGGCATCCGGCGCTGCGCAACAAGTCCGACCGGGTGATCCGGGCGCTTGCGGAGAGTGGCGGGATGCTGGGCTTCTCGCTCTACCCCCACCACCTAAAGGGCGGCAGCGCCTGCACCCTGCAGGACTATGCCGCGATGATCGCCCGCACCGCCGAACGCTACGGCATCGCGATGCTGGGGATCGGCAGTGACCTGTGCCAGGACCAGCCCGACAGCGTGGTCGCCTGGATGCGCGCCGGTCGCTGGACCAAGCGGGTGGACTATGGTGAGGGCAGCGCCGAGGCGCCCGGTTTCCCCGCCATGCCCCGCTGGTTCCGCGACGCCCGCGATTTCGGTGCGCTACGCGACGGGCTGGCCGCGGTGGGCTTTGCAGGTGGCGAGATCGACGCCATCCTGGGCGGCAACTGGGAGCGGTTCTTCCACACTTCCTTTGGCGTCGCCGTCCCCGAGCAGAAGAGGGCGGCGCAGTGAACCGGCGAGAGGTGATGGTCCAGCCCCGGCATCCCGATGTGGTGATGCGGCTCGCGCGGCTGGGCTCGGCCCATCCGATGCGGCTTTCCTTCCTGCGCATCCTTCTGCGGCGGATGCGGCGCGAGGGCTGGCGCTTCGATCGTCCGGTCTGGCAGATCGACAGCCGCGGCGTGGGCAGGGCAGTCTACCGCGCGCGGGGGCCGGAGCGGACCTATTGCCTCGTCGCCTTCGCCCATGACCTGCCCGAAGAGATGCGCACCGACCGGGTGATCGCCACCGCCTGGGACGCGACCTTCGCCCTCTTCGACGGCGAGCCGTCCGCCGCCGACCTGGACCGCCTGGAACGCAACGTGCCGCTGCAAGAGGCCGGGCGGGTCAGCCGCAAGGAGCTGTCGCTCAGCCGCGCGAACCAGTCGGTACGGCTTTTCCGTCATGTGGTCGACAGCCTGGCCGCAGGACGGCAGCCCGACCCGGCACAGATCGACGCGGTTGGCTATCTGATGCGCACCACCGCGGTCTATGGCTCGGGCAAGTTCGGCGCTGCGGACAGGTCCGAGATCGCCGACCGGCCGGAACTGAGCCCGCCCTTCCAGGCCGAGATGCTGTCGGTCTGGCTGACCCGTGCCTTTACTGTGGATCTGGCCGAGCATCTGGCGACAGCCAGGGGTGGTGCAAAGGCGGTGCGGCTGGATCGCGACCTGCGCCGCCGGCTGGGGGTGGGCAACTCCACCGGCCTCGGTCTTGCGCCCTTCCTGATCCGGCACCCGTTGCTTCTGAACAACTGGATCGCCGCGCGGGAAGAGGCGCTGGTGCGGGTGCGCAGCAAGCCGGATGCCACCCCGGCCGAGATCGCTGCCCTGCATGCCGCGCTGACAAAGGCGCAGGAGAATGCCACGCTGTGGCAGAGCGAGCATCCGGTTCAGCAGGCGAAGCTTGCCGACCTGCGTGCCGATCTGGCCGCTTTGGCGGCGCATCTGCAAACCGGCTGGGCCGAGGAGCCGCACCCTTGGGACGCGCTCTGGCGCTGGGGCGAGCGGCTGTCGCTGGAGGGACAGGAGGCACTGCTGGCGCTGCTGCTGGAGCCCCACGGGCATCTGGTCGACGATCTGGAGAACAGCCTTGCCGCTGATGAGGATGCGGCCTTTGCGTTGGACGGGTCGATGACGCTTGCCACAGTCTCGGCGCTGCTGGCACGCGATTATGCCTGGACGCGGGGCTACGATTTTGCCCGGGACGAGGCGACCGCGCGGTTCTGGTATGTCTCGCAGGAGAAGGCAGAACCCCGGCTCGGTCACCGCCATGCCGAGGAGGGGGCCGAGCGGGAGCAGCCGCTGGACACCGCCCGCGCGGTTCAGGCCTTGCGCCGCGACCTTGATGCCGCAGATCCGGCCCTGACCGTGGGTGCCTTCCTGCGCGCGCATCCGGAACATCGCCACACCTTGCGCCGCGTGCAAACCACCGCTTCCCATCCCTATGCCGAAATCCGCGACAACCTGATCGGCCAGGACCTGCTGCCGATCGACATCCTGCGCTTCAAGCTCGCCTTCTTTGGCGCCACGCGGTTCGACCCGCGCTCGGACCTCTGGGTCCGGATCAGCCTTTTCCAGAACGAACCCTATCCTGACGAGATGCCGCCATGACCGAGCTTTCCAACGCGGAAATTCGCGCACTGGCGGGCAAGGCCGCCCGCGGCGCCGGTCACGACTGGGGCACCTCTGAAGAGGCGGGTTGGGCCGCCGAATGGCTATCTTGCCGTGGCCTGCCTGTGGGCGAATGGCTTTGTGCCTGGCTGGAAGACCCGCTTGGCCCGGGCTGCCCCGTCGCCGCCGGGCTGGCGCTGGCCGAAGGGGGTGGACCACCAGAGGGGCCCTTGCGGGTGCCGGGGCTCCTGCTGCCCTTCCTGCACCGGCTGGGTGCTGCGCAGGGCGCGAGCCTTACGCTGCGTCTGGAGGACGGTACTTCGGCGACGGTTACTTCTGCGGGCGTGGTGCACCTGGCGGGCGCCTTCGGTTCGCACAGCGCCAGACTGTGGATCGAAACCGCACCGCCTGTCGGCTCCGATCCGGCCCCCGCGAAGGACCGCGCGCGGCTGACCGACGCTCAGATGGCCTGTCTGAACGCGCTCGCCCTCTGCTGCATGGTTCCACCCACGGCCCGGTCTCGCGCCGATGCCGGCGCTGGGCAGGACGACAACGACTGACATTCTGGCAAACCGACCAGCTTTCGCGCAAGAAAATGCCTGTGGGGACTTGACCGCTGGCGCGTGCCGCATATCGTCACGGGCAACACTTCGACAAAATGTCACACGGCATTCGGGCCTTGCGCGCAGACCGAGACGGGTCAGCGACAGGCCCTTTTTGGTTTCGGGGGAATCGGGTGAAGCGGCGGATCGAACTGGGTCTCCTGTTGTCGCGCTCGGGCAGCTATTCGCTGATCTCCGAGGCCTGCCGGTCCGGCGCGCTGGCCGCCATCGCCCGGATCGACGCCGACCCGGCGCTGGACCTGAGCTTTGTGCCGGTGGAGCGCGACCCCGGCGGCAATATCGACGCCTATGGTCCGCTTTGCGAGGAAATCCTGCGGGACACCGGGGCGCGGCATGTGGTGGGCTGCATCACCTCATGGAGCCGCAAGGAGGTGATCCCGACGGTGGAGAAATTCGGCGGCACGCTCTGGTATGCGGTGCCTTACGAGGGGTTCGAGGCCTCGGACCATGTGGTCTACACCCATGCCTGTCCCAACCAGCACCTGCTGCCGCTTCTGGATTGGGTGATGCCCGTACATGGGCGGCGGGCTTACCTGACCGGCTCGAATTACATCTGGGGCTGGGAGATGAACCGGCTGGCGCGGGAGCGGATCACGGCGGCGGGGGGCGAGGTGCTGGGCGAGCGCTACCTGCCCATCGGCTCGCGCGAGGTGGGGCGGATGATCGAGGAGGTGCGGTTCGCGCGGCCGGATTTCATCCTGAACTCGCTGATCGGGCCGTCTTCCTATGACTTCATGGCAGCTTATCATGCGCTGGGGCTGGAAGACGCGGCGTTCCTGCCTGAGAATTGCCCGGTTCTGTCGTGTAACGTAACGGAATGCGAATTGCCGGCGCTGGGGCAGGCGGCCGAGGGGCTGGTGGCGGCAGGACCTTATTTCCGGGGTGTGCCGGGTTGGCCGGGGGCGGGGAACTTCGCGTCCTCGCATGAGGCGGCGGCGTTTGCGGCGGTGATGGAACTGGCGCGGCTTCTGGCCGGGCGCGAGGGGGCGGAGAACTGGCCTCTGTCGCAGTTGCTGGCGGGGGACCGGGGCAGGGGCATCGTCGATCCCGAGACGCATCATACGGTCCTGCCAGTGATCATCGCGCGCGTCGAGGGCGGCGTCTTCCGGCCGATCAAGCGCTGGGAGGCGGTGGCGGGGGATCCTTACCTCACGCGCAGCCGACAGAGCCCCGCGCCGGTCTTGCGGGTGGTGTCATGAAGCGCCGTCCGATCCGCATCCCGAACCTCGGCGGCGCACAGGCGATCATTCTGCATCGCCCACATCCGACGGTGCAGGCGCTGACCCGGCAACTGGCCGCCATCGGGCTGGCGGTGACGCAGGCCTGGCCGGAGCTGGGGCCCGAGGCGCTGGCGGCGGACTACATCTTCTTCGACGCCGACATGGGGCACGATGGGATGTTCCCTTGGGATGCCGGGCAGCCGCCGATCCCGATGATCGCGCTGATCGGATCCGAAGCGCCGGGGCGGATCGAATGGTCGCTGAAGGCGGGGTCACATGCGCAGCTTCTGAAGCCGGTGGGGGACAGCGGAGCCTATTCGGCGCTCTTGATCGCGCGGGACGCCTTCGATGCGCAGAAGGCGCTGTCGGCAGAAATCGCCGATCTGCGGCGTCGGCTGGACGAGCGGCAGACCGTGGTCCGCGCGGTGACACTCCTGGCGGCACGGGGCAAGACCGAGGCCGAGGCTTACGGCCAGTTGCGTCAGATGGCTATGGCCTGGCGGATCAGTTTCGAGGATGCGGCGGCGCGGATCGTGGTGGCGCAGGGGGGCAGGGATGGCCGATCTGAGCGCGGGTGAGGCTGCGCCGTCCGGCGCGCTGGCCCGCCTGCTGCGGCGGAAGATGGCGCTGTTCGGGCTGGCGATCATTGCGCTGGTGGTAGCCGGGGCGGTCTTTGCCCCCTGGATCGCCCCCTTCGCCCCGAACGACCAGATGTTCGATGGCCTTACCCTGGAAGGTGCGCCGATGCCGCCGGGGGGCAAGTTCCTGATGGGGACCGACCTTCTAGGCCGCGATCTCTTCAGCCGCCTTCTTTATGGCGCGCAGACCTCGCTGGTCATCGGGGTGGTGGCGAACGGCCTCGCGCTGGTCATCGGCACCCTGGTCGGGATCACCGCCGGGTTCTTCCGGGGCTGGATCGGTGGCATATTGATGCGCTTCACAGACCTGATGATGGCCTTCCCGGCGCTGCTGTTGGCGATCTGCCTGGCGGCGATCTTTCAGCCCTCGCTCTGGATCGTCGCACTGGTCATCGCTCTGGTGAACTGGGTGCAGACGGCGCGGGTGATCTATACCGAGACCTCGTCGCTGGCCACGCGCGACTTCATCGCGGCGGAGCGGACGCTAGGGGCATCGACCTCCCGCATCCTCTTCCGCCACATCCTGCCGCATCTTTTGCCGACGATCATCGTCTGGGGGACGTTGGGGATTTCGACAACGGTGCTTCTGGAGGCGACGCTTTCGTTTCTGGGGATTGGCGTGCAGCCGCCCACGGCAAGCTGGGGCAACATCATCTTCGAGAACCAGACTTATTTTCAGACCGCGCCCTGGCTGGTCTTCATCCCCGGCGCGGCGATCATCCTGCTGGCGCTGGCCTTCAATCTGGTGGGCGACGCCTTGCGAGATGTGCTGGATCCGACGCAAAGGGGGCGCGACTGATGGCGGCCTATCTGATCCGGCGCCTCGTGCAGGCGGTGCTGATCCTTCTCGGCGTCAGCTTCATCACCTTCTTCCTGCTCTACGTCCTGCCCGCCGACCCGGTCCGCCAGATCGCCGGACGGTCGGCGACCGCCCAGACGGTCGAGAACATCCGCGAGCAGCTCGGTCTCGACCGGCCCTTCGTGGTGCAATACGCGCGCTACCTAGGCGCGCTGGTGCAGGGCGACATGGGGCGGAGCTATCTGCAAAAGACCGAAGTGGCCGAGCTGATCCTGTCGCGGCTGCCCGCCACCCTTTTGCTGATGGTCGCGGCGATCTTCTGCGAGCTGGTGCTGGGCCTGACGATGGGGATCGTCGCCGCGCTGTGGCGGGGCCGGGCGGTGGATCAGACACTGATGATCACCTCTTTCGTCACCGTCTCGGCCCCGCAGTTCGTGGTGAGCCTGCTGCTGCTTTACGTCTTCGCGGTGAAGCTGGGCTGGTTCCCGATCGGCGGCTACGGGACCTTTGCTCATCTGGTGCTGCCCGCGGTGACTCTCGGGATTCTCGGCTCTGGCTGGTATTCCCGGATGATGCGGTCCAGCATGATCGACGTCCTGCGCGCTGACTATATCCGCACCGCGCGGGCCAAGGGGCTGACCCGTGTGCGGATCGTACTGCGCCATGCCCTGCCGAATGCCATCCTGCCGATTATCGCGATGATCGGGATCGACATCGGCGTCTTCATGGGCGGGATCGTGGTGGTGGAAAGCGTGTTCGGCTGGCCCGGCATCGGACAGCTGGCTTGGCAGGCGATCCAGCGCGTCGACATCCCGATCATCATGGGCGTCACATTGGTCTCGGCCTGCGCCATCGTGCTGGGCAATCTGTTGGCCGACCTAATCGCCCCCTTCATCGACCCCAGAATCCGACTTCGCTGAACACCCAACAGGAGAGAGACAATGAAGAACCTGCTCGCCTCGACCGCCGTGATGCTGGCGCTGGCCCTGCCCGGCCTTGCACAGGACTATTCGCCCGACCCGAACGCCAAGCCGGGCGGCACGATCACCATCACCTACAAGGACGACGTGGCGACGCTGGACCCCGCCATCGGCTATGACTGGCAGAACTGGTCGATGATCAAGTCCCTGTTCGACGGGCTGATGGACTATGTGCCGGGCACCACGACGCTGCGGCCCGGTCTGGCGGAAAGCTATGAGATCTCCGGCGACGGGCTGGTCTACACCTTCCACCTGCGGCCCGGGGTCAAGTTCCACAACGGGCGCGAGATGACGGCCGAAGACGTGAAATACTCGCTGGACCGGGTGACCAACCCCGCGACCCAGTCGCCCGGCGCGGGGTTCTTCGGCTCCATCGCGGGTTTTGAGAACGCGGGCGACGGCGGGCTTTCTGGGGTCGAGGTGGTCGACCCGGCCACGGTGAAGATCACGCTGACCCGTCCCGACGCGACCTTCCTGCATGTCATGGCGCTGAACTTCTCCTTTGTCGTGCCGAAGGAGGTGGTCGAGGCCGAAGGGGCCGATTTCGGCAAGAAGCCGGTCGGAACCGGGGCCTTCAAACTGACAGAATGGACGCTGGGCCAGCGGCTCGTCTTCGAGAAGAACCCCGACTACTGGATCGCGGGCGTACCCTATCTGGACAGCTTCACCGTCGAAGTGGGGCAGGAGCCGGTCGTGGCGCTGTTGCGTCTGCAGAACGGCGAGGTGGACATTCCCGGCGACGGCATTCCGCCCGCCAAGTTCACCGAGGTGATGGGCGATCCGGCGCAGGCCGCGCGGGTGGTGGTCGGCGGGCAACTCCATACCGGCTATGTTACGATGAACGTCACCACGCCGCCCTTCGACAAGCTTGAAGTGCGCAAGGCCGTCAACATGGCGATCAACAAGGAGCGGATCACCCAGATCATCAACGGCCGCGCGGTGCCCGCGACGCAGCCGCTGCCGCCCTCGATGCCGGGCTATACCGAGGGTTATGCGGGCTATCCCTATGACCCTGAGGGCGCGAAGGCGCTTTTGGCCGAGGCGGGGCTGGCCGACGGCTTCGAGACCGAACTTTACGTCATGAACACCGACCCGAACCCGCGGATTGCCCAAGCCATCCAGCAGGATCTGGCGGCCATCGGGATCAAGGCCAACCTCCAGAACCTCGCCCAGGCCAATGTGATCGAAGCCGGGGGCGCGGGCACGGCGCCGATGATCTGGTCGGGCGGCATGGGCTGGATCGCCGACTTCCCCGACCCGTCCAACTTCTACGGCCCGATCCTCGGCTGCGCGGGCGCGGCAGAGGGCGGCTGGAACTGGGCGAAGTTCTGCGACGAGGCGCTGGACGCCAAGGCCATCGAGGCCGACAGCATGTTCGACCCGGCCAAGGCCGAGGACCGGCTGAAGCTCTGGTCCGACGTCTATATGGGGGTGATGGACAAGGCCCCCTGGGTCCCGGTCTTCAACGAAGAGCGCTACACGATGAAATCGGAACGGATGGGCGGCGAGGATGCGCTTTACGTCGATCCGGTGTCGATCCCGGTCAACTATGACTACGTCTGGGTCAAACAGTAATGTGCAAGGCCTGCGACTACACGATCCACGGCGCGCAGCATCATTTCGGCTGGGACAACTCCCTGCCGCCAGCGTTGCGCGTCGCGCCGGGCTCGACCATCGAGTTCCATTGTCAGGATTCCTCGGCGGGCCAGCTTGGCCCGTCGTCCACTGTGCAAAGCGTAGTCGATCTGGACTTCGGCAAGATCAACCCGGTGTCGGGACCGATCTATGTCGACGGGGCCAAGCCGGGCGACGTGCTGAAGGTGACGCTGGAGGGGTTCCAGCCCAAGGTGTTCGACGGCAAGGGCTTCGGCTGGACCGCGAATATCCCCGGTTTCGGGCTGCTTGCCGACCAGTTCACCGACCCGGCGTTGTGCCTGTGGTCCTATGACCCCGCCAGCATGGAACCGGCGCTTTGGGGCAAGTCGGCCCGTGTGCCCTTGAAGCCATTCAGCGGCACCATCGGCAATGCACCTGCCGAGGCGGGCCTGCACTCCGTCGTCCCGCCCCGGCGGGTGGGTGGCAACCTCGACATCCGCGACCTGACTTCGGGCGTGACGCTGTACCTGCCAGTCGAGGTGGAGGGAGCCCTGTTCAGCGTGGGTGACACCCATGCGGCGCAGGGTGATGGCGAGGTCTGCGGGACGGCGATCGAGTCGCCGATGAACGTGGTGCTGACGCTGGATCTGGTGAAGAACCAGCCTTTGAAGACCCCGCGCTTCACCACGCCGGGGCCGGTGACGCGGCACCTGGACGCCAAGGGCTATGAGGCGACGACGGGGATCGGGCCGGACCTGATGACCGCTGCCCGCGATGCGGTGGCGGGTATGGTCGACCTGCTGACGGCGCAGCAGGGCATTTCGGCGGTGGATGCCTACATGCTGTGTTCGGTCTGTGGTGATCTGCGCATCTCGGAGATCGTCGACATGCCGAACTGGGTGGTCAGCTTCTACTTCCCCCGGGTCGTCTTCGAATGACACTGGCGGAAGCCCTGCCAACCTCCGGGGCTGTGACGGCCCCGGAGCAGGTGCTGCGGGTGGAAGGCCTGTGCGTCTCGGTCCGCACGGAGGGCGGGTTGAAGCCGCTGGTGCAGGACCTGTCCTTCACGCTGGCGAAGGGCGAGACGCTGGCCATCGCGGGGGAAAGCGGGTCGGGCAAGTCCATCACCTCGCTCGCGATCATGGGGCTTCTGCCGCCACCTGCCGTGCGGGTGACGGGGGGGCGGGTGCTGCTGGGCGGAGAGAACCTGATCGGTCTGCCCGAACCGGCGCTGCGGGCGGTGCGCGGCGACCGGATCGCAATGATCTTCCAGGAGCCGATGACCAGCCTGAACCCGGTGATGACGGTGGGGGCGCAACTGATCGAGGCGATCCGCGCGCATGAGCCGGTCAGCCGGGCCGACGCAAGCAAGCGCGCGGTCGAGGCACTGCGCGCGGTGCGGCTGTCCGAACCCGACCGGCGGATGGGGCAGTATCCACATGAGCTGTCGGGGGGAATGCGTCAGCGGGTGATGATCGCCATGGCGCTGGCGTTGAAGCCGCAGGTGCTGATTGCCGATGAACCAACCACCGCGCTGGACGTGACGGTGCAGCGCGAGGTGCTGGACCTCTTGCGCGACCTGCAACGGCAGATGGGGACGGCGATCATCCTGATCACGCATGACATGGGCGTGGTGGCGGAAATGGCCGACCGGGTGATCGTGATGAAGGCCGGGCGGCAGGTGGAAGCCGCGACGACTGCCGACATCTTCACCCGGCCGCAAGCCGACTATACCCGCGCCCTGCTGGCCGCTGTCCCGCGCATGGGGCAGGGGGTGGCGCGCGCGCCCGTGACCTCGGACCCCGTCGCCCGGCTGGAGGATGTGGTCGTCCGCTACCCCCTGCGCGGTGGGCTGCTGGGCGGGGTGACACGGAATGTCCACGCCGTCGAGCATGTGAGCTTCGAGATCCGGCGGGGCGAGACCTTCGCGCTGGTGGGCGAATCCGGCTGCGGCAAGTCGACCATCGCCAAGGCGCTGGTCGGGCTGGCGCCTCACAGTGGGCGGATCGAGATTGCCGGGCAGGCTTTGGGCGGGCTGGACCCTCAGGGCCAGAAGGCGATGCGCCGCCGCGTGCAGATGGTGTTCCAGGACCCGATGGCCGCGCTGAACCCCCGGATGCGGGTGGGCGAGCTGATCGCAGAGCCGCTTCTGATCCACGGGCTCGGCACCCCCGCCGACCGCCGCGCCAAAGCGGCCGACCTGATGGCACGGGTCGGACTGGAGGCCGGTCACCTCGACCGCTACCCGCACGAGTTTTCTGGCGGGCAGCGGCAGCGCATCTGCATTGCCCGCGCGCTGGCGCTGCAACCTGATCTGATCATCGCCGACGAAAGCGTCAGCGCATTGGACGTGTCGGTCCAGGCGCGGGTCCTCGACCTGCTCCGGGCGCTGCAGTCGGAATTCGGCATGTCCTATCTCTTCATCAGCCACGACATGGCGGTGGTCGACAATATCTCGGACCGGGTCGGGGTGATGTATCTGGGCCAGATCGTCGAGCTTGGCACCCGCGCGCAGATCTTCGGCAATCCGCAGCATCCCTACACCCGCCGCTTGATCGAGGCGGTGCCGGTTCCCGATCCGTCGCACAAGCGCGCCGCGGCCCCACGCCAAACCGCCGAAGTGCCAAGCCCGCTGCACCCGCCCGGCCAGGAGCCCCCGCGAGTGATCCTGCGCGACATCGGCGGCGGGCATCTCGTCGGCAGCGTTTCCTAAGGCGTTGGTCCGAGACTCTCCCTGAACTTCGCCAACTCGCTCCTGTCCATATGCAGGATGTAGCGATCTTCAGGAAAGCTGCCGCTCTCCACATCCTTGCGGAACTCGGTGAAAGCCGCCACCCGTTCGCGCTGCAGCCGGTCGTATTCGGCCGCGAAATTGCGATAGACCTTGGAGTGGCGCGGCATCTTGTCCCTGTGTTCGCCTAGGATGTCCATCGCGAAAAGGTACTGCGCGTCGCAGCCCGCGCCCGATCCCATCGACCACAGCAGCAGGCGGTCCATCCGGCGGCTGATCTCGGTCGCCACTTCCTCGGGCACCACCTCGATCTCGACCGCGAAGGCCCCCGCCGCCTCATAGGCCTGACATTCCCTGTAGAGCGCCAGCGCCTGATCCGCCGTCTTGCCCACCGCGCGGAAGCCGCCGGTCCAGGTGGCACGGCTGGGCACCAGCCCCACATGGCCGACGACCGGAATATGTTCCGAAGCGAGGTAACGCACCGTGTCCATGCCGCCCGAGCAATAGACCGCATCCGCCCCCGCCGACAGAAGCTTGCCGCAAAGCCGCAGGTAGTCGTCACGCGTGCCCGCCCCCAGGTGATCCATGCCGGACATGGAGAACAGCGTCGGCGCGACCTTGCGGTAGGACGGGTCCAGCACCAGGTCCGGCGGGACGGAGACCACGTCGATCCCGGCTTCCTCGGCCGCCGCCGCCTCATCCAGGGTGAAGACGCGCAGCATCGTCAACTGCCGCTTGCCCTTCCAGGCACGCAGGTCGGCGACGGTGGGGCGGGTGCGGGCCATGTCAGTCCTCCAGTCCGATCTCGATCATCTCGCCCACCACGCGCACCGGATGGGTCCTCAGCGCGGTCACGCAGGGCAGCCGCTGCGCCTCTCCGGTCTTGTAGTTGAAGCGGCCGTTGTGCTTCGGACATTCGATCTCGTCCCCCATCACCAGCCCGTCGCAGAGATGCACCTGTTCATGGGTGCAGAGCCCGTCGGTCGCGAAGACGGCGCCCGCCTCATCGCGGTAGATCGCATAGGTCCTGCCGCCGTGATCGAAGCGGAGCAGGTCCTCGGGGTCGATGTCGTCCAGCGCACAGGCGGAAACCCACTGCATTGCGGTCACTCCTTCAGTCCGTCGCGGTCGGGGATGGTCTGGTGCAGCTCTTCGCGATAGGGGCGTGCGGTGGGCGGCAGGGTCTTCTTCAGGAAATACCCCTTCTCGCGCCGCTGCCTCAGGATCGCCGGAACCATCTCGGCAAAGGCCGCCGGGATCGACCGGGTCGGCGCGGGCAGGTCGGCCTTGATCACCTCATGCAGCCGAGGCAGCGCGTGGTAGGGCACCATCGGGAACATGTGGTGTTCGACATGGTAGTTCATGTTCCAGTAGATGAACCGGCTGACCGGGTTCATCAGGCAGGTCCGGCTGTTCAGCCGGTGGTCCAGCACATCCTCGGCCAGGCCCCCGTGCTGGATCATGCCGGTCATGAACATGTGCCAGGCCCCGTAGATGCGGGGGCCGCCGATCAGCATGACCGGGATGAACGACTGCCAGGCAACCGCTGCGATGAGGGTGACGGCATAGATCGCCACATGCACCCGCGCCCAGAAGATCGCCTTGCCGACCTCGGCCTCGGGAATGTAGTTGCGCTCGTCCGGGGTCAGGATACCTGCGGCGTTGCGAACCAGCACCTTCATCCACTGCCAGATGTCGACGATGCCGATGAAATGCAGGATGTTCAGCAGGATCGAGGCCGGGTGCATGAAGGCGATCTCGGCATCGCGGCCGACGATGATCGTGTCGGTGTGGTGGCGCGCATGGCTCCAGCGCCAGGACACCGGGTTGCGCATCACCATGAAGCTGGCGATTTGGTAGACGACATCGTTCATCCAGGGCGTGCGGAACGCGGTGCCATGGCCGCATTCGTGCCAGCGGCTGTCGCAGGCCGAGCCGTAGAGCACGCCATAGACCGCCCAGAAGGGCACGCACCACCAGTTGCCCCAGAAATAAATGCCGCCCGCGGCGGTCAGGACCAGAAGGCCCAGCCAGATCAGCGTGTCGCGGATCGCCGGGCCGTCGCGGCGCTGCATCAGACCCTTCATCACCTTGCGCGGCACTTCGGAGTGATACCATTCGGCCGAGGCCAGCCCGCGTTCGATCGCCAGCGCCGCGCTTGGCCCGGTCAGCGAGTAGTCGCGGCGTTCGACAAGGGGTCGGGGGCGGTCCACAAGGGTCTGGTCAGTGGGCATGGGTTTCTCCGGTCATCGGATCGGCGCAGGAACGGTCAGCGGACGGAAATCGCCCGAGGGTGTGGGATAGGGGTCATCGGGTTGCCGGGTGATGGCCCGGATGCGGGCCTCGGCCCCGGCCAGCGCCGCCGCCCCGTCCAGCACGGTGAAACGGGCGTCGTAGCGGCGGTCCTCGCCCGCGGTCAGCCAGATCATCTCGCCCCTCTCCCGCGCGGCGGCGTCGCCAAGGACATGGTGGGTCGAGGGTTCGATGCCGAAGCCATAGGCCCCGGCCTGGAAATGCTGCCATTCGTACAGGCAAGGCAGCTGGTCCTTGCGGGTGGTCACTTGCAGGCCCAAGCCCAGCCGGTCGTTCAGCAGCGCCACCGGCACCTCGCCCTGCGCATCGGCAGCGGTCTCATGCTGCCAGACCTGCTCGGCGAACCGGTCCTGCGGGGCGGGGACCAGCGCATAGCCGGTGCCTTGGTCACGATAGCGCGCGGCATGGGCGGCCCAAACCACATCGGCAATCGGCGCGACATAGCGCGCGCCTTCCGCCAGCAGCGGCGCGCCGAGGTTGACGTGGTAGAAGAACATGTGCGGCGTGGGCGCGAAACCTTCGTTCACCACCTGATCCGTCAGGCGGATTTCATGGCCACCCAGATCGGCCTCGATCCGCCGCGTCAGGACCAGATGCTCGCCGAAGGTCGTCGCCTGCCGGACCGTGCCTTCGGCCCAGAGGATGCAGCGGTCGCCCTCCCAGCGTTCGCCATAGCCGGTCAGCCGCGCGGGGATATTGGCGATGCGGCCATGCAGCCCGTGGCGCTTGGTGCTTACGCCGGGATGGCCGTAGTGGCTGGCGTCCACCTCTTCCGGGCCGAGGATATGATCCAGCCCGCACGTGACGAGAAAGCCGGTGAAGCTGCGCGCCCAGCCGAAGCCGCCCTCGCCTTCCGGTTCGTGCAAGGCCGGGAACCGCAGCCCCGAAGGCCCATGCCAGCCCAGTGAGGCGCCGCGCCATTCCACCTCGGCAATGTCCATCGCCCGGTCGACCAGAACGGTGAAACGCAAGCCTTGGCCGGTGCGGAACTCCAGCAGCCGGATGCCGCGCTCGGTGCCGTCGGCCAGCTCCATCAGCCGCACCCCGCCATAGGCGCCCAACTGGCCGGACCGCCGCCGTATGTCGTCACGCGTCAGGGTTTCGCCGAAAAGCTCCATGCCCCGCCCCTCAGCAGCCGGAGACCGGCGTGGCGGCAACCGGCATCGATCGCATCTGCGCCACCGTCTCCGGCTCCGCCCGGCGGCAGGCCACCGGTGGCAGGCGGCGGGCGATCAGGTCCATGTCCTCCAGTACCCGTGTCCCGATCTCGCGCAGCGCGAAGGTCAGCGCCCCGGCCCGGTGCGGCGAGAAAAGCATGTTCGGCACGGCGCGGAGCGGGTCGTCCTTGGGCAGGGGTTCCACCGGGAAGACATCGGTCGCCACCCGGATGCGCCCCGAGGCCGCCCCTTCCGTCAGCGCCCCGAAATCCGCCGCTGCCGCCCGCGACATGAGGAGCAGCATCGCGCCCGGCTGCATCAGCGCCAGAGCGCACGCGTCGATCATCCCGGCGTTCGCGGTGGTGATCGTGGCCATGACGAAGACGAAGCGGTTGCCCGCCATCAGGTCATCGAACCCCACCGGCTCCACCCCCAGCCGCTTCAGGTGGCCGGGCGGCAGCCACGGGTCGAAGACCTGCACCCGGCAGCCGAAGGGGGTCAGCAGGCGGTAGAGCGCCCGGCCCAGATCGCCGAAGCCGATGATCCCGACCGTTGACCCCGCCAGCAGTTCGGATTGCTTGTTCCCCTCGAACAGCCACTTTTCCTGTCCGGTCAGGAAGGCCGCATGTTCGCCATGGATGTTCCGCGCCAAGGACAGCGCCATGCCAAGCGCCATCTCGGCCACCGGGGCGGCAAAGACCGCGCCGGGGGCCAGCACATGAATGCCGCGCCGGAAGCATTCGGCATAATCCACATTAGGCAGGAAATTCGTCTCGACGTTGAAGATCGCCCGCAGCTTCGGCGCCATGGCCAGCCGGTCGGCCTCCATCGCCTGCTGCGAGATCAGGATCTCCGTCCCGGGCAGATGCTCGGCATAGAAAGCCGCGCGGTCCTGGCCCTGCCACTCGGCCACGTCATAGCGCGACCGCAAGTCTGCAAGCGCCTCGGCCGAGAAGATTTCATCCGTTGCCCGAGGGTCCGGATCGTAAAGCACCCGCATCATTTGCTCCTTCGGATCGCGGCCCGCCCCTGTTCAGACCAGGATATGGTCGCCGGTGATCACGTCCTCGACATCCTGGATCGAAGAGGTCTTCGGGCTCAGGTCATCCGCCACCACGGTGCCCCGCCGCATCACCACCATCCGGTCGACCACCTGAAAGACATGGTGGATGTTGTGGGCGATGAAGATGCAGGAATGACCGGTATCCCGCGCCTCGCGGACGAAGCGCAGGACGCCCTGCGTCTCGGCCACGCCAAGGTTGTTGGTCGGCTCGTCCAGGATGATCAGGTCGCTGTCGAAATACATCGCACGGGCGATGGCCACCGCCTGCCGCTCGCCCCCGGACAAGGAACCTATGGGCGTGGTCGGCGGGATGTTCTTCGAGATGCCCACCCGCTTCAGCAGGTCCGCCGCCACCTCGTTCATCCGGTTCAGGTCCAGCTTGCCCAGCCGCCCGGTCGTCAACTCGCGGCCCAGGAATAGATTCCGCGCGATGGACAGCTGCGGCACCAGCGCCGAATCCTGGTAGATCGTCTCGATCCCCGCCGCGATGGCATCGTTGGTCGAGGTCATCGTTACCGGCTTGCCCTTGATGCGGATTTCGCCCGACGTATAGGGCACCGCCCCAGACAGCACCTTGATCAGCGTGGATTTCCCGGCGCCGTTGTCACCCAGAAGGCCCACGATCTCGCCCCTCTGGATCGTCAGGTTCACGTCGCGCAACGCATGGACGCGGCCATAGGATTTTTCGATATGCCGCATCTCGACAAGGGGAGTATCGCTCATCTCAGACCCCCGCATTGTGCCGGCGCTCCAGCGCGGCGTGCAGTGCCATCATCCCCAGGATGATCGCCCCGATGAAGATGTTGTAAGCCAGCCCCGGCACCCCGATCAGCACGATGCCGTTGCGCATCAGCCGCAGGATCAGCACACCCAGTACTGTGCCGATGATCGTGCCGCGCCCGCCGGTCAGGACGGTGCCGCCGATCACCACCATGGCGATGACCTCCAGCTCATAGCCGGTGCCGGAGTTCGGGTTGGCGGCGGAAACCCGGATCGACGAGATGATCCCCGCCAGCGCCGCCATGGCCGAGGACAGCATGAACAGGATTACCTTGGTGCGCTGGATCGGAACCCCCCGGTTGCGCGCCGCGCCAGGGTTGCCGCCGGTGGCCTGGATCCAGTTGCCGAACCGGGTCCGGGTCAAGAGATGGTGGAAGATCGCGGCCAGGACGATGAACCAGATCAGGCTCATGTATATGCGCAGCCCGCCGATGTAGAAGTCGCCCACCAGAAGCTTGGCCAGCCATTGCTCGCCCGCGTCCCAGGTGCGCTGCGGAAAGCCCGAGGTCAGCCACAGGGCCGCGCCGCGCACCACCAGCAGCATCCCCAAGGTGACGAGGAAGGACGGTATGCCCAGCCGGGTGACGAACAACCCTGAGAAAAGCCCGATACACAAGGCGACCAGCATCGCCACCACGAAGGCCGCAGGCAGCGGCATGATCCCGGCGTTGAAGAAGGCCCACATCACCACCGGCGCGAAGCCGAAGACCGAGCCCACGGACAGGTCGAACTCTCCCGCCGTCATGAGCAGTGTCATCGCCAGCGCGATCAGGCCCAGCTCGACCGTGAAGGTCAGCGCGTTGCCGACGTTGTTCAGCGACAGGAAGGTCGGATTGATCGCCGTGAAGACGACGAGCATCGCCACCAGCAGCACCAGCGGCCCGAACTCCGGCTTGGCGATGAAGCGCTTCAGCGCACCCGGCTCTGGGGGATGCGCGGCGGTCAGGGTTGACGGGTTGGACATGCCGGTTCCTGGGGAATGGAAGGGTTGGGCCGCCCGCAACGGGGACGGGCGGCCTGGATTAGGAGGTCAGAAAACGCAGTCGCGCCTCAGTTTCCGCCCATGATCTTGTGATAGACCGGCGCCGTGTCCTTGCCGTACAGCGCACCGGTGATGATGTTGAAGCCCAGCGGGATTCCGTCACCCTCCATCAGCAGCGAGGACAGGCACAGATACGAGGTCGCCTGCGGATCCTGCCACATCCCGGCGTTGACATAGCCGTCCATCACCTCTTGCGTGGTGTCGAGCGAGTTGCCCCAGCCGACGACCGGGATCTCGCCCGGCTGCACACCGGCCTGATCCCAGACCCGCTTGACCGAGCCCGTCACCATGTCTCCCAGACCGATCATCGCCTTGATCTTGCCGCGGTTGGCGGTGACGTAGTCGGTCATACGGGTGATGACCTCGGCCTGGTCGAGCGTGGCGTCGGTGACTTCCCAAGTGATCCCCAGGGGCTCGAACACCTCCTTGATCCCGGCCTCCTCCTCGACGCCATAGGACGCGCCGGGCACCTCGACCGGCATCCAGACGAAGTCGCCCGCTTTCACCAGTTCATGATCCACCAGGTACTGCGCCCAGGCCTTGCCGACCGCGTGCAGGTCGCCGCCGACATAGGCATTCCAGTTGGGCGCCGAATCCGAGGTGTTGAAGTTGATGATCGGGATACCCGCGGCGCGCGCTTCGGCCACGACATCGACCATCGAGCCCGGGTCTGGGCTGGTCGAGCAGATGCCGTCGGCTCCCGCCGCGATGGCCGCGCGCACCGCCTCCTGCTGGCTCGGCACGTCGCCCGAGTGGAACGAGGTGTTGACCGTGTTCCCGGTGGTCTTGGCGAAGGCCTCGGCGCCCTGCAGGAAATAGGTCCAGACCGGATCGGCAGGGCCGCCGTGCGAGACCCAGTAGAAGGTCTTGCCTTCGGCGGCGGCAAGGCCGGTCGTCAAGGCGAGGGTGGCAGCTGCACCAAGCAATTTCCTGAACATTTGGGTTTCCTCCCTGATACCCTTGGTCTTTTGATTTGACGGCCAAAGCCGTTCGTTCCTCGACGGCCGGGCCGTCAGCAACGACCACCCGATTCAACCGGTGGCCATGGCGACTGCTCCCGTCGCTTGATGGTTCTCCTGATCGGCAG
Organism: Tabrizicola sp.; assembly: GCF_036781545.1. Classification (GTDB taxonomy): domain Bacteria; phylum Pseudomonadota; class Alphaproteobacteria; order Rhodobacterales; family Rhodobacteraceae; genus Tabrizicola. The sequence continues at coordinate 11,223 of NZ_DAIQAT010000002.1, read as the reverse complement.
TCGGGCCGCATCCCTCCCTGTGCGACCGCTTCCTCCCGTCGCGCTTCATGCGCGCGGCCAGCCCCGGACAGGATCAGCTTGCGGGATGCGTCAGAATGTCACAACCTGAAATCACATCAGATTACATCAGCGCATCTGCGCCGGTGCAGAGGCAAGGACTTGTGCGATGGGGAAGACCACAATCGTCGACATCGCCCGCAAGGCCGAGGTCTCGACTGCGACCGTCGATAGAGTGCTGAACGGTCGCCCCGGGGTGTCAGCCGCCAACCGCCACCGTGTGCTGCACGCCGCCAAGGAACTGGGCTACCTGCCGCTGGAGGGCATGGTCGCGCTGCCCTCACGCCCGGTCCATCTCGAATTCTTCATTCCGATGGTGCAGAACGGCTTCATGGGCGAGCTGGTCACCGCCATCCGCCGGTTCGCGGCGACCATTCCGCTGGTCGCCTCGTGCAACATCCGTGCGCTGGACGGATTCGGGCCTGAATCCCTGCTGCCTGCGCTGGAAACGATCTCGCTGCGGACCAGCGGCATCGGGCTCGTCGTCGCCGATCACCCCAGATCGCGTGAGGCGATCCAGCGGGTCTGCGAGGCGGGCCTTCGCGTCATCACCATCGCATCGGATGTGCCGGATTCGGGCCGCTCAGCCTATGTCGGGGTCGACAATACGGTGGCGGGCCGCACCGCCGCGCTTCTGATGGGGCGCATGGCGGGTGGCGGCGGCGGGTCCGTCGGCCTCTTCATGGGGTCGCGCGCCTATGACGGCCATCACGGCCGCGAAGCCGGGTTCCGCGCGGTGCTGGAACGGGACTTCCCCTCCCTCTCGCTGCTTCCGCCCATCGAAACGGGCGAAAGCAGCGACCGGACTCGCGCGGCGATGACGCAGCTCTTGCGCGTCACGCCGCAGTTGGCGGGTGTCTATTGTGTGGGGGCCGGTCGAACCGGCATCGTCGCAGCGCTGGAAGAGGCCAGGCCCCAGCGCCGCCCTCTGGTCTTCATGCATGATCTGACCGACCGCACCCATGCATGGCTGGCCGAGGGTATCATCGACGTGGTCATCGACCAGAACGTCCAGCTTGTGGGGGAACAGGCGGTGATCCGCCTTCTGGGGGCAATCGCTGCCTCGGTCCCCCAACTGCGGCTGAAGGACATCGAACCGCGCATCATCACGCGCGAGAACATCCCGCTCGGCTGAGCGCGGTTCGGTCGCCGGACTGTGTGGTCTCAGTCGCCGTATCCGACGATGCCCTTGACCTCGCAGAAGTCGTGGATGCCCCAGTCCGCATATTCGCGCCCGTTGCCGGATTGCTTGTAGCCGCCAAAGGGGGCGGAGGTGTCCCAGTCCGGGTAGTTCAGGTTCACCGTCCCAGCGCGAAGCTTGCGGGCCACCGGCTTGGCGTCCTCCACCGGACCGGCGATATAGGCGGCCAGGCCGTAGACAGTGTCGTTGGCCTGCTGGATGGCATCCTCGATGCTGTCATAGGGCTGGATCGCCAGCACCGGGCCGAAGATTTCCTCCTTCGAGATGGTCATGGCATTGACCACATCGCCGAAGACGGTGGGCCGGACGAACCAGCCGCGATTGAGATCCGCCGGACGCCCCACCCCGCCGGTGACAAGGGTGGCGCCCTCGTCGATCCCCGCCTGGATCAGGCGCTGGACCTTGTCGAACTGCAGCTTGGAGACCAGCGGGCCGAGCACGGTATCCTCGTCGCGCGGATCGCCGACCTTGATCGCGTCGGCGGTGTCCTTGGCAACCTTCAGTGCCTCGGCCTGCCGGTCGCGGGGCACCAGCATCCGGGTCGGCGCATCGCAGGACTGGCCGGTGTTCGACATGACCGCGTTGACACCTGCCGCCACCGCCTCGGCGATGTTCGCGCTGGGCAGGATGATGTTGGGGCTCTTGCCGCCCAGTTCCTGCGCCACGCGCTTGACGGTCGGCGCGGCGGCGGCGGCAATGGCCGTCCCGGCACGGGTCGAGCCGGTGAAGGACACCATGTCCACCTCGGGATGCGAGGACATGCGCGCCCCAACCTCGGGCCCGGCGCCGTTGACCAGGTTGAAAACACCTTTCGGAACGCCCGCATCATGCAGCACCTGCGCGAACAGCGTCCCGGACAGCGGCGCGATCTCGGAGGGTTTCAGCACCATGGTGCAGCCCGCGATCAGCGCCGGCGCGACCTTGCAGGCGATCTGGTTCATCGGCCAGTTCCAAGGGGTGATCAGGGAACAGACACCGATGCCTTCGTAGACGATCCGCGTCGAGCCGCGGTTGTACTCCCAGACCATCTCCTCGGCCGCCTTGATCGTGGCCTCGATATGGACCTGTCCCGCCCAGGCCTGCGCATTGCGCGCCCAGGTGATCGGCGCCCCCATCTCGGTGGACATCACCTGGGCGAAGTCCTCGTAGCGCTCGTTGTAGATGTCGAGGATGCGCTTCACCAGCGCTATGCGGTCCTTCACCGGCGTGTAGGTCCAGCCGTCGAAGGCCGCGCGGGCGGCCAGGATGGCGCGGTCGGCGTCCTCGGCACAGCCCATCGCGACCTCGCAGACGATCTCCTCGGTCGCGGGGTTTTCTACCCCCACCCGGTTTTTCGAGATCGGATCGACCCATTGGCCATCGATGTAGAACTTCAGCATGTTGGCGGGGATCATGGGCGGGCTCCGTCTTGGTCCGATGGTTGCGTCAGGCCCGACAATGGACTTGTCCTGCGTCAACGTCAAACGCGCAGCGACAGGGCCGCTGCGCGCGAAGGCCGTTTCTTCCGGCTTCGGTCAGTTCAGGATGGCAAAGCCCTGCTCGGTGAATTTGGCGTCGGCAGAATCCGCCGACAGCGCCTCGAAGAAGGCCTTGTCCGCTTCATCCGCCGCGCCGGTCAGCAGGGTGGCGGGGTAGACGATAGGCTTGTGGCTGTCGTTCGGGAAAGTTCCGACGACGGTCACGTTCTCATCGGCCACAGCATCCGAGGCATAGACGATGCCATAGGGCGCCTCGCCCGACGACACCAGGGCCAGCGCGGCGCGCACGTTCTCGGACTGCGCGACCGACCCCTCGACCGTCGGCCAGATGCCCAGCTTCTCCAGCGATTCCTTGCCGTATTGTCCGGCCGGGACCGAATCCACCATCGCCATCGACAGCTTGCCGTCGCCGAGCAGCGTCTTCAGGTCGAAACCCTCGCCGATTTCCACCGAGGCGGCGTCCTTGCCATGGGCGACAAGGACGAGCGTGTTGCCAAGAAGATCCTCGCGGGTGTCGGGAACGACCAGCCCGGCCTTCTCGACCTCGTCCATCCAGTTCACTGCCGCCGAGATGAAGATGTCGGCGGGCGCGCCTTCGATGATCTGCTTGGCAAGCTGGTTCGACCCGGCGTAGCTGATGGTGACGGTATTGCCGGTGGCGGCCTGGAAATCGGCGGCCACGGCATCGAGGGCGTTCTTCAGCGAGGCCGCGGCGAAGACGACGACCTCTTCCGAAAAGGCGGGGGTCGCGATCGTTGCGGCAAGGGCCGTGGCAAGGGCAAGGCGGCGAGTCATGATATCCTCCAGTCGATATTTTCCGCTGGACATATCAGTCCGACGGCGACGGAGTGGCAAGCGTTATTTTCCTTGGGAGCGTTCGCTTCCGGTCTTCTCGCGCAGCATCCGTTCCATCGCCTGAAGCGGCTCGGCCGCGGCCTCCTCTGCCTTGGCCACGACATCGCGATAAAGCCGCAGCACCTCGGCCCCGGCCTCGGTCAGCTGGGCGCCGCCGCCGCCCTGTCCGCCTCGCGCGCTTGTGACAAGGGGGGTGGCGAAGGCCGCGTTCATCTCTTCGACCAGCATCCAGGCGCGCTTGTAGCTCATCTCCATCTGCCGCCCCGCCGCGGCGATCGAGCCGGTATCCCGGATGCGCCCCAGCAAGTCCGCCTTCCCCGGGCCGATCACGACCCCGTCGAACAGAACGCGCAGCTTCAATGCCGTCATGATCTATGCCCTCGTAAGAACCAGCCTGATCTTTCCTCGGTGGCTTGTCCGTTGCAAGCCTCTGCAACTCTCTGGACAGCCGACACCCCGCCTGCGATATTTTTGAAGGCAAATGACAGCCGAAAAACCCCGAGGCGCGCGCACCTGCGCCGCCGGGTCGGGTTTCGGCCCCATGAGGATGCATGGCGGACAGCCAGCGGGGCTGCAAGATTAAGGGAGTCGAGGAACGCTTCTGCGGGGGCGCAGACCTGGGGAGGAGGACATGCAGACGCCGGCAAGCCAGCACGTCACGCGCATCGAGACCGCCATCCGGTCGGGTCTCGCGGCCCGCTCTTCCGTCGCAGCCTCCTGGGCGCGGTCGGCAACGCTCTACCAGCTGGACCCCGCTGCTTCCGCTTCCGGCGTGGCGAACCGGCTGACCGCCCCGGAACTGGCCCAGGCGCGTGAACGCATGGGCGCGCTGCTGCCGACGGCGGCGCCACATCTGGACCGGCTGTTCCAGACCGTCGGCGGGCTTGGCGCCTGCATCGTGCTGGCCGATGTCGAAGGCGTGGCGCTGGACCGGCGCGGCCATGCCGGCGACGACGGTGATTTCGAGGCGGCGGGTCTCTGGACCGGCACCGCATGGTCCGAGGCACGGGCCGGAACCAACGGCATCGGCACCTGTCTGGCCGAGGGCCGCGCCGTCACCATCCATCGCGACCAGCATTTCCTTGCGCGCAACATCGGCCTCAGTTGTTCCTCTGCCCCGGTCTTCGGGCCCGAGGGCGACCTGATGGCAGTGATCGACGTCTCGACCGCGCGGGCGGACCTGCCCGAGGCCGTCAGCGGATTGATCGGCGTGACGGTGGGCGAGGCCGCCCGCCGGGTAGAGGCCGACCTTTTCGGCCAGAGCTTCCATCGCGCCCGCGTGGTCCTGGTGCCGGGCACCGACCGGGGAATCGGTGCCCTGCTGGCGGTCGATGCACAGGACCTGGTGATCGGCGCCACCCGCGCGGCGCGGCAGCATCTGAACCTGTCGGGTAATCTCCTGCTGTCGCCGCGGCCGCTGGCCGACGTGCTGGGACAGGGTGCGGACGACAGTTTCGCGGATGCCGAGCGCGCGGTCATCGCGCGGGCGCTGGCGCGCACCGGCGGGAATGTCTCGGCTGCCGCGCGGGCCCTCGGCCTCAGCCGCGCGACCCTGCATCGCAAGATCGACCGCCGCTGACGGCAGTTTGGCGGGCGATCTGTCGCAGAACTGCGACAGGTGGGCGGCCTGTTCTGGCCCGCCCCGGATGACCGACTCGGCGCTTCGCCGCAGCATGGCTTCAGGGTCGCCTGGAGGAGGCGGCTGAACCGAGGAGGAGAACACATGACCAAGATGGATCCCAAATCCCTGACCGCGGCACCCTTCGCCAAGCGCTATGACAACTTCATCGGCGGCGAATGGGTCGCGCCGAAGTCGGGCCGCTACATGGAGAACATCTCGCCCGTCACCGGCCAGGTGGTCTGCGAAGTGGCCCGGTCGGACGCGAAGGACGTGGAACTGGCGCTGGATGCGGCGCACAAGGCCCGCAAACGCTGGGGAGAGACCAGCACCACCGAACGCTCGAACATCCTGCTGAAGATCGCGCAGCGCATCGAGGACAACCTTGAAGCCATCGCCATCGCCGAGACCTGGGACAACGGCAAACCCCTGCGCGAGACGATGGCCGCCGACATTCCGCTGGCCATCGACCATTTCCGATACTTCGCTGGCGCGATCCGCGCGCAGGAAGGTTCGATCGGCCAGATCGACAATGACACCGTGGCCTATCACTTCCACGAACCCCTGGGCGTCGTCGGGCAGATCATTCCGTGGAACTTCCCGATCCTGATGGCGACCTGGAAGCTGGCCCCGGCGCTGGCGGCGGGCAACTGCGTGGTGCTGAAACCCGCGGAACAGACCCCGGCGTCGATCATGTATCTGATGCAGTTCGTCGCCGACCTTCTGCCGCCGGGCGTCCTGAACATCGTCAACGGCATCGGCGAGGAAGCCGGCGTGGCGCTGTCCACCTCGAAGCGTATCGCCAAGATCGCCTTCACCGGCTCCACCCCGGTCGGCAAGATGATCATGAAGGCCGCCGCCGACAACCTGACCAACATCACGCTGGAACTGGGCGGCAAGTCGCCGAACCTCTTCTTTGCCGACGTGATGAACGAGGATGATGCCTTCCTCGACAAGGCGCTGGAAGGCTTTGCCATGTTCGCGCTGAACCAGGGCGAGGTCTGCACCTGCCCCTCCCGCGCGCTGGTGCAGGAATCGATCTATGATCGCTTCATGGAAAAAGCGGTCAAGCGGGTCGAGGCCATCGTCGCGGGCGACCCCCGCGCCAGCGCCACGATGATCGGTGCTCAGGCCAGCCAGGAGCAGTTCGACAAGATCACCTCCTATCTGGACATCGGCCGGAAGGAAGGCGCGAAGGTGCTGACCGGCGGCGCGGTGAACCATTTCGGCGGCGATCTGGCCAAGGGCTTCTACATCCAGCCGACGATCTTTGAAGGCAACAACAAGATGCGGATCTTCCAGGAGGAGATCTTCGGGCCGGTGGTTTCGGTCACGACCTTCAAGACGCTGGAAGATGCGCTGGAGATCGCCAACGACACCGTCTTCGGTCTGGGTGCGGGCGTCTGGAGCCGCGACACCAACACAGCCTATCGTGCCGGTCGCGGGATCGAGGCGGGTCGGGTCTGGACCAACTGCTACCACGCCTATCCGGCCGGGGCGGCGTTCGGGGGCTACAAGCAGTCGGGCATCGGGCGCGAGACGCACAAGATGATGCTGGACCATTATCAGGAGACCAAGAACCTTCTGGTCAGCTATTCGCCCAACAAGCTCGGCTTCTTCTAAGGCCGGGGCAAAAGCGGGAAAGGGGGCGCTGGTCGCCCCCTTTTCATGCGCGCCAGTTGCCTGCTACCGGGTGGAAATCTCCGGCCCCGCGATGTGCACGGCCAAAAGGCAGCCGTTCGGCGTGTAGGAATGATGTTCCGTCCCATCGCGATAGAACACCAGATCGCCGGGGCCCAGCACCTTGCCGTCATCCTCGATCAGTTGGCCCTCGATGATCAGGAATTGCTCGTGCCCGTTGTGGATGTGGCGGCGTGTTGTCATCCCGGCGGGCATCCGGTAGACGTGGAAGCCCTCGCCCAGCGGCATGTCGCTGTCGAGTTGCAGGATATCATCGCCGAAGGCCTGTCCGTCGGGATAGACGAAGGGCCGGAACTCGGCGTCGTGGATGTTGGCGATCTTGCGATCCTCGGGGGCGAAGGTCATCGGCGGGTCTCCATCTTGGGTCGCGTGGGGTGCGGGAAGGTTGCGGTCGGCGAAGAACAGGTCCGGATGCAATCGGTCATGTGCGGCGGCCACGCGGTAGGCCTCCAATTGCGCAGGGCTGATCCGGCCCCGGACATACAGCGTCATCGCGCAGGCGTAGCGATCACGGCCCGAGCCCTTGGCGCCGAGCGGTATGCCCAGAAGCGCCGTCATCCGTTCGTCCGATAGGCAAGCCGTTCGTCCGCCAGTCTGCGCGCCTCGGTCCGGTTCATGATGATGCCTGCGACGATCACCCCCAGGCCCACGGCCAGCACCATCAGCGTCGCCAGCGCGTTGATGTCGGGGGTGACGCCCAGCTTGACCTTGGACCAGATCAGAAGCGGCAGCGTCGTGGAACCGGGTCCGGTGGTGAAGGAGGTGATCACCACGTCGTCCAGCGAGATGGTGAAGGCGAGAAGCCAGCCGGACAGGATCGCGGGCGAGATGACCGGAAGGGTGATGTCGAACAGCACCTGCCAGGGGCGTGAGCCAAGGTCCATCGCCGCTTCCTCGATGGCGCGGTCGAACTGCAAAAGACGCGCCTGGACGATGGTGGTCACGAAAACCATCGAGAAGGTGATATGCGCCAGCGTGACGGTGGTGAAGCCGCGCTGTGCGGGCCAGCCGATCCATTGCGCCAGAAGCAGGAAGAAGATCAGCGAGGAGACGCCGGTGATCACCTCGGGCATGATCAGCGGCGCGGTGACGAGCCCGCTGAACAGCGTGCGGCCCCGGAACTTGCCCATCCGCACCAGGGCGATGCCGGCCAGGGTGCCCAGGATGGTGGCGAGGGTGGCGGAGACGAGGGCGATCTTCAGCGATAGCATCAGCGCCTCGATCACCTTGGTGTTGGACCAGAGCGCGGCATACCACTTGGTCGAGAACCCGCCCCAGACCGTCGCCAGCCGCGAGGCGTTGAAGGAATAGACGATCATCGACAGGATCGGCACGTAGAAAAAGGCAAAGCCGAAGGCCAGCATCGACAGAAGGAAGGTCGGGCGGCGCTTCATTTCGTGCCCTCCGCCCGCGCCTGGTAATGGCTGTAAAGCATCGTCGGAATGACCATCAGCGCCAGCAGCGCGACCGCCACCGAAGAGGCCATCGGCCAGTCCCGTGCCGAGGAAAACTCGTCCGAGATCACCCGCCCGATCATCGGGGCCCCTGCATCCCCGACCAGCGAGGGGATCACCAGCTCGCCCGCCGCCGGGATGAAGACCAGAAGGCCCCCCGCGATGATGCCGGGGATCGACTGCGGCAGGGTCACGTCCAGGAACACCTGCCAGGGCCGCGAGCCGAGGTCCAGCGCGGCCTCGTCCAGCGTCGGGTCCAGCCGTTCGAGGCTGGCATAGAGCGGCAGGATCATGAAGGGCAGGTAGGTGTAGACCATCACCAGCACGACGGCGAAGTTGGAATGCATCATCGGCAGCGACTTCACCGCCCAGTCCACCGGCACGACCCAGTTCCAGACCTCGGTCAGCGCGGCGTTGAACCAGCTGGATTTGCCCATCAGCCCCATCCAGGCATAGACGCGCAGCAGGAACGAGGTCCAGAACGGCAGGATCACCAGCATCAACAGGATGTTGCGCCAGCTTTTCGACACCCGCGTCAGCGCCAGCGCCATGGGATATCCGAGCAGAAGGCAGAAGACCGTCGCCGTCGCGGCATTCATAAGCGAGATCAGAAAGGCGCGGACATAAAGCGCATCGCCGAAAAGGCGCGCGTAGCCGCCAAGGTTGATCCACGGGTGTTCACCGCCGAAGGAGAAGGGCGGGGCGGTGGGGGTCTTGGTCGCGACCGACATGGCGACGACGATCAGGAACGGGAGCAGGAAGAACAGCACCAGCCAGACATAGGGCAGCCCGATGATCAGATCGGACCAGCCGGTGCGGTCGAACCAGGCTTTCAGCCGCGCCATGTCAATCCCCCAGCACGATGGCGGCACCGGGATCGAAGGACAGCCAGACCCGGTCGTCCCAGTCGGCCACCCGCGCCGCCTCGTCCCCCCGCCGCGCGTTCACGGCATGGACCTGCACCAGTGCGTCCGATGGCAGGGTGATGCGGTAGAGGCTGTCCTTGCCGAAATAAGCGAGGTCCTTGACCACCCCCTCGACCGCATTCGCCGCCTCGGGCCGCGCTTGCGAGATGGTGATCTTCTCGGGCCGCAGCGCCAGCGTCACCGATTGCCCCTCGGTGATCCCCGGCACGTCGCGCGCCAGCACCTCGGTCCCGAAATCCGCCACCTTCAGGCGCAGCTGGCCAGCCTCGCGCCCCGTGACGGTGGCCGCAAAGGTGGTGATCGAGCCGATGAAGGACGCGACGAAGCGGTTCGCCGGGAACTCGTAGACCTCGGTCGGGCTGCCGACCTGGCGCACCTCGCCCTTGTCCATCACCGCGATCCGGTCGGCCAGCGTCATCGCCTCTTCCTGGTCGTGGGTCACGACGATGAAGGTGACTCCGGTGCGTTCCTGGATCGACATCAGCTCGAACTGGGTGTGCTCGCGCAGCTTCTTGTCCAACGCGGCCAAAGGTTCGTCCAGCAGAAGAAGCTTCGGATGCCGCGCCAGCGCCCGGGCCAAGGCCACCCGCTGCCGCTGCCCGCCGGAAATCTGGTGCGGCTTGCGCTTGGCGAAGGGGGTCAGCTGCACCAGATCCAGCATCTCGCGCACCCGCTCGGCCCGCGCGGGTTTGGTCATCGGCTCGTGCTTCAGCCCGTAGGCGACATTCGCCTCCACCGTCATATGCGGGAATAGCGCATAGGACTGGAACATCATATGCACGGGCCGAAGCCAGGGCGGCACCCCGGCCATGTCCTTGCCGTCCAGAAAGATGCGTCCCGCCGTGGGCTCCTCGAACCCCGCCAGCATCCGCAAGAGCGTGGTCTTGCCGCAGCCCGACCCGCCCAGGAGCGCGAAGATCTCGCCCTGCGCGACCGACAGCGTCACGTCGCGCACCGCCTGGAACGCGCCGAAGGTCTTCGACACGCCCTCGATCCGCAGAAAGGCCGCGTCAGCCACCTGTCTTGATCTCGGTCCAGATGCGGGTCAGCTGTTCTTCCTGCTCCGGCGTCTGTGGCTGCGGGGTGTAAAGGCGGCTCAGCACCTCGGCATCGGGATAGACCGCCGGATCGCCCGAGATCGAGGGATCGACCAGCGGCGTCGCAGCCTTGTTCGCATTGGCATAGCCGGTGAAATCCGTGCATTTTGCGATCACATCGGGCCGCAACAGGAAATCGATGAACTTGTGGCCGTTGTCGACATTGGCGGCGTCGGAGGGAATGCTCCACAGGTCGAACCAGGCGGGCGCGCCGGTCTTCGGCACGAAATAGGCCAGGTCGATGTCGATCCCCGCCTCGGCCGCCCGCGCTTTGGCAACGCCATAGTCGCCCGACCAGCTGTTGACCGCGCAGACCTCGCCGTTGGGCAGCGTCGTCAGGTAATTGGTGTTGTCGAAGGTCGTGATATATCGCCGGATCGGCGCCATCAGCTCGGCGAGCTTGCGATAGTCGGCCTCGGTCGCGGTGTCGGAGTCGATGCCAAGATAGCGCAGCGCCATGTAGCCGAAGTCGGTCGGGCTATCCAGGATCGACAACCCGCATTCTGCCAGCTTCGCGGCATTCTCCGGCTTGAAGACGGTGTCGAGCGATTCCAGATCGGCGTCGGGCAGAAGCTCTTTCACCAGGTCAAGGTTGTAGGCCATCCCGACCGAGCCCCAGGTATAGGGCGCACCATATTCATGACCGGGATCGAAGCCTTCGACGATCTTCAGGATATCCGGGTCAAGATTGGCCCAGCCCGGCAGCTTCGACCGGTCCAGCTTCTGGTAGACCCCGGCCTTGGCCATCATCGGCAGCGTCAGCCCCGACTGCAGCACCACGTCATAGCCGGTGGCGCCCGCCAGCATCTTGGCCTGCGCCTCCTCGCTGCTGGCAT
>NZ_DAIQAT010000001.1:0-151610 GCF_036781545.1 Tabrizicola sp. | reverse complement strand
TGGCGCAGGGGGCGATGGACTATGTCGCCTCGGCCCGCGTCGCCGGGCGCGGGCGGCTGGGGACGATGGTGCGGGAGATCCTGCCGAATGTGCTGCCGACCATCGTGGTCCTCCTCACGCTGGAAATGGGCATCGCCGTCATCGTCGAGGCGATCCTGAGTTTCGTGAACCTGTCGATCTCGACCGACGACCCCACCTGGGGCGGGATGATCGCCGAGGGGCGGACAAGCGTCCATCAGGCCTGGTGGGTGCTGGTCTTCCCGCTGGTCACGCTGTTTCTTACCGTCCTGTCCTTCAGCCAACTGGGCGAAGGGTTGAAGGACCGCTTCGATCCGGTGCTGCGATGAGCTTCCTGTCGGTCCAGAACCTTTCGGTCCGCCTGAAGAAAGGGCCGCCGCTTCTTCGCCGTGTGTCGCTGGAGGTGGCGGCGGGCGAGGTGCGCGGGCTGGTCGGCGAATCCGGCGCGGGCAAGTCGATGATCGGCAAGGCCGTGCTGGGCATCCTGCCGCCTTCGGTCGAGGTGACGGGGGGCGAGATCCTGCTGGACGGCGTGGACCTGCTGCGCCTGCCTCTGGCCGAACGGCGGCGGCGGATCGGGGCGCTGGCGGCGCTGATCCCGCAGGACCCGCTGACTGCGTTGAACCCCAGCCACCGGATCGGCCCGCAGATCACCGACCGGCTGGTCGATATCCTGGGCTGGACCCGCGCCGATGCCGAGGCCCGCGCCCGCGCACTGCTGGCCGAGGTGCAGATCCCCGATCCCGACCGGGTGCTGCGGTCCTATCCGCATGAGCTGTCGGGCGGGATGCGCCAGCGCATCCTGATCGCTTCGGCCTTCGCGGCCGAGCCGAAGCTGATCGTGGCGGATGAGCCCACCACGGCGCTGGACGTGACGGTGCAGAAACAGATCCTGAAGCTGATCGCCGGGATGCAGGCGCGGCATGGCACCGCGCTGCTGTTCGTCACGCATGACCTGGGGGTCGTCTCCAAGGTCTGCCAGCGGCTGTCAGTGCTTTATGCCGGGATGGTGGTCGAGGACACCTCGGTCGCCGATTTCTTCGCAGCGCCCCGCCATGCCTATTCCGCCGCCCTGCTTGCCGCGACGCCGAAATACACCGACCCCTCGGCCGGGCTGACCCCGGTGCCCGAGGCGGTGATCGCCGCGGTGCAGGCTGAAGTCGCCGCCTTCGACAGGGGTGGGGCGCATGGCTGATCTCTACAGCGTCCAGAACCTGCGCCTGTCGCTTGCCGACATGACCGCGAAGCCGCTGATGGGCGCCGCGCCGCTGATCGACATCCTGCATGGGCTGAGCTTCACCATCCCCAAGGGCGCCGTGGTGGGCATCGTCGGCGGGTCGGGGTCCGGCAAGTCGACTTTGGGCCGCGCGCTGGTGCGCCTTCTGGAACCGTCGGGCGGGGTCATCCACTTCGACGGCACCGACATCACCCATCTGACGGAGCGCGACCTGCGCCCGCTGCGGCGGCGGTTCCAGATGATCTTCCAGGATCCGATGTCCTCCCTCAACCCGCGCCACCGCGTCGGCACCATCATCGCCGAGCCGTTGCGCCTGCATGGTTTCGACGCGATTCCCGACCGGGTGGCGCGCGCGCTGGATCAGGTCGGCTTGCCGCGATCCTTCGCCGCGCGCTACCCGCACGAACTGTCCGGCGGCCAGCGCCAGCGCGTCGGCATCGCCCGCGCCATCGCGCTGGAGCCCGATTTCATTCTGGCCGACGAGATCGTCTCGGGTCTCGACGTCTCCAGCCAGGCGCAGGTTCTGAACCTTCTGGAGCAACTGGTCCGCGACCTGGGCCTGACGCTGGCCTTCATCAGCCACGACCTTTCCGTCATCCGGCGCCTGTGCCAGCGGACCATCGTGCTGTACCGGGGCCAGATCGTCGAGGACCGGCCCACCGCCGACCTTTTCGCCGATCCGCAGGCCGCCTACACGCGCGAGCTTCTGGACGCGATCCCCCTGCCCGATCCGGGTCAGGCCTGGGCGTAGACCGCGCTCCCGGACAACCCGCGCAAACGGGGGCTTGACGCGCCGCGCCGCGCCCCGTCCATGTAGGGCCATGACCGAGAAAGCCGTCGACAAGCCGACCGGGAAGGCCGGGGCCGCCCCGCGCAAGCGCAGGGCCAAGCCGGAAGCGCCCGCGCCGGTGCAGCGGTCGCGGATGCGGCGCGCGCTGAAATGGCTGGCGCGCGGGCTTGGCGCCGTTGCGGCCTTTTATGCGGTGCTGGTGCTACTGTTCAGCTTCGTCCCGCCGCCGATCAACCTGTATCAGCTGGGCGAGGCCTTGCGGTTGGGCGGGATCGACAAGGACTGGGTGCCATGGGAGGAGATCGCGCCGGTGATGGGCCGGTCGGCGGTGGCGGCGGAGGATGCGAATTTCTGCAACCACTGGGGCTTCGACATGGCCGCCATCCGTCAGGCGATCGACGCGGGCAGCAATCGGGGCGCCAGCACGATCAGCCAGCAGGTGGTGAAGAACGTCTTCCTGTGGCACGGGCGCAGCTGGGTGCGCAAGGCGATGGAGGCGGTGCTGACGCCGGTGGTGGAACTCGTCTGGTCGAAGCAGCGGATTCTGGAGGTTTATCTGAACGTTGCGGAATTCGACGACGGCGTCTTCGGCATACAGGCGGCGGCGCAGCATTATTTCGGCGTGGACGCGAAGGACTTGACGGCCCTGCAGGCGGCGCGGCTGGCCGCCATCCTTCCCAATCCGAAGGAGTGGAGCCCCTCGAAGCCGTCGACCTTCGTAAAGAGCCGGACGCGCAGCATCATCTCGGGCGCCGAGACCATTGCGGTGGACGGTCGTTCCGCCTGTTTCGACGGCTGAGGCGGGCCGGGGATTGAATTCCCGCCCTTGGCGCGGCAATGAGGGGGGAAGACCGGAGGCCGCCGCCCGATGAACCGCCCCTCGAACCGATTGTATCACGTTCCCCTCTCACCCTTCTGCCGCAAGGTGCGCCTGACGCTGGCGGAAAAGAAGATCGAAGTGGAGCTGGTCGAGGAGCGCTACTGGGAACCCTCGCCCGATTTCCTGCGCCGGAATCCGGCCGGGAAAGTGCCGATCCTGAAGATGGGCAACCGGGTGATGAGCGAAAGCCAGGCGATCTGCGAGTTCATCGAGGAACAGACGCCCGAGCCGCCGCTGATGCCGAAGGGAGCCGACGGACGCTATGAGGTGCGCCGCCTCTGCGCCTGGTTCGACGACAAGTTCCACAATGAGGTGACGTCGAAGCTGCTGTATGAACGGGTGAACAAGAAGGTCACCGGGCAGGGCTATCCGGATTCGCGGAATGTGAAGCTGGGGTCCACGCGGATCAAATATCACCTCGATTACATGGCCTGGCTTCTGGACCAGCGGCGCTGGCTGGCGGGGGATGCGATGACGCTGGCCGATTTCACCGCGGCGGCGCATCTGAGCTGTCTGGACTATATCAGCGACGTGGACTGGCATCGCCATGCCGTGCTGAAGGACTGGTATGCGAAGATCAAGTCGCGGCCCTCGTTCCGGCCGCTGCTGGCCGATCAGGTCTCGGGTTTCCCGCCAGCCCCCCACTATGCCGACCTGGATTTCTGAGTCCGACCCCCGGGGCGCTGCCCCGGACCCCGGGATATTTGGGCAAAGATGAAAGGGCTGACGAAAGAGCAGCTGGTGGCGCGGGCCCTGGAAGAGGGGTTCGTGAAAGTGGGGATCTGCCGGCCGGATGCGGTGCCCGAGGCGGCGGGGCGGCTCAGGGACTATTTGGCGGCGGGTCGCCATGGCCAGATGGGCTGGATGGCCGAGCGTGAAGGCTGGCGCGGGTCGGCGGCGGCTTTGTGGCCCGAGGCGCGGTCGGTGATCATGCTGGCCGAGGCCTATACGCCCGCGGGCGACCCGCTGGCCGGGCTGGCAGAGCGCGACCGGGGGGTGATCTCGGTCTATGCGCAGGGGAAGGATTACCACGATCTGGTGAAGCGGCGGCTGAAGCGTCTGGGGCGCTGGCTGATCGATGTCGCGGGGGGCGAGATCAAGGTCTTCGTCGATACGGCCCCGGTGATGGAGAAGCCGCTGGCGCAGGCGGCGGGGCTGGGCTGGCAGGGCAAGCACACCAACCTTTTGGGGCGCGATCTGGGGAGCTGGGTGTTTCTGGGGGCGATCTTCACCACGCTGGAATTCCCGCCGAATGCGCCGGAGATCAGCCATTGCGGCAGTTGCACCGCCTGCCTGGACATCTGCCCGACCAAGGCCTTTCCTGCGCCTTATCAACTGGATGCGCGGCGCTGCATCTCTTACCTGACCATCGAGCACAAGGGGCCTGTCGATACAGAGCTGCGGGCCGGTATGGGCAATCGTATATACGGCTGCGACGATTGCCTGGCGGCCTGCCCGTGGAACAAGTTCGCGGTGGCAGCGAAGGAGATGGGGTATCAGCCGAAGCATGGCCTGCCGGAGCTGGCGGAGCTGGCGATGCTGGACGATGCGGGGTTCCGGGAACGGTTCGCGGGGTCGCCGATCAAAAGGATCGGGCGCGACAGGTTCGTGCGAAATGTGCTTTATGCCATCGGCAACTCGGGCCTGCCGACCCTTGCGCCTGTTGCCGCGAGGCTGGTGGATGACACCGACCCCGCCGTCGCCGATGCGGCGCGCTGGGCGGTGGGGCGGCTGGGCGACGCGGTTTAGCCCGCGATGGCTCGGTCCAGGTGGGTGTAGCCGCCATCAGGGAAGAGCCATTGCCCGGTGGTATGCGAGGACCGGGGCGAGAGCAGGAAGACCACGGTATCCGCGATCTCGCGCGGGGTGGTCATCCGCTGGCCTAGGGGGATGCGGCGGGTGATCTCCGCCAGGCGCTCCTCGGGGTTGTCGAAGGTTTTCAGCCAGTTG
The DNA here is from genome assembly GCF_036781545.1 of Tabrizicola sp. GTDB lineage: Bacteria > Pseudomonadota > Alphaproteobacteria > Rhodobacterales > Rhodobacteraceae > Tabrizicola. Next base: position 146,735 of record NZ_DAIQAT010000001.1, on the reverse strand, counting down.
GCATACAGCGGCGTCATCACCTCGGCGGGGATCACCGCGTTGACGCGGATGCCGTCCGCAAGGAAGGCGGCGGCCCATTCGCGGGTCAAGCCCAGCTGGGCAGCCTTGGCGGCGACATAGGCCGAAGTCGCGCCCTGCCCGGTCAGCGCAGTCTTGGACGAGACGTTGACGATGGCCCCCTTCGTGGCGCGCAGGTCGTCGGCCAGCAGGTGAACCAGCGTGTAGTAATGCACGAGGTTGCGGTCGAGGCTGTCGCGGAACGCCTGCGGCCCGGCCTCCAGCCCGATGGAATCATTGGCGCCTGCGTTGTTGACCAGTCCGTCGATCCGGCCGTGCCTTGCGCGGATTTCGCTGACAGCCCGGTGGCACTGGTCATCCTCGGCAAGGTCGGCCAGCACCACATCGGCGCGCGCAATCCCGGCCAGCCATGCGGCATCCGGCGCGCGGCGGGTCAGGACCACCGGGATCGCGCCTTCCTCGGCCAGCACCTCGCTGACTGCCGCCCCGATCCCGGAGCCGCCGCCCGTCACGATCACCACCTTGTCCTTCAGGCCAAGGTCCATCGCCTAGCCCCGGAACCGGTAGGTTTCGAGGCTTTCGGACCGCATCTGGATGGAGAATCCGGGTTGCGTGGGCGGCATGTAGGCGGCATTTCGGATCAGGCAGGGGTCCAGGAAATGTTCGTGCAGGTGGTCGACGAACTCGATCACCCGGCCCTCGCGCGTGCCGGCGATGCACAGGTAGTCGATCATCGACATGTGCTGGACATATTCGCAAAGGCCGACACCCCCGGCGTGCGGGCAGACCTTCAGCCCGTACTTCGCGGCCATCAGCATGACGGCCAGCACCTCGTTCAGGCCCCCCAGACGGCAGGCATCGACCTGCACCACGTCGATGGCGCCTTCCATGATGAACTGCTTGAACATGATGCGGTTCTGGCACATCTCGCCGGTCGCGACCTGCACCGGGGCGACGCCTTCGCGGATCTTGCGGTGCCCGGCCACGTCATCGGGCGAGGTCGGCTCTTCGATGAACCAGGGCTTCACGAAGGCCAGCTTCCTCACCCAGTCGATGGCCTGATCCACCTCCCAAACCTGGTTGGCGTCAATCATCAGGTTTACATCGGGTCCGACTTCATTGCGCGCGATGGTCAGGCGGCGCACATCATCCTGCAGATCGCGCCCGACCTTCATCTTGATGTAGTTGAACCCAGCATCCACCGCCTCGCGGCACAGCCGCCGCAGCTTGGCATCGTCATAGCCCAGCCAACCGGCAGAGGTGGTGTAGCAGGGGTAGCCCTCGGCCTTCAGGATGGCGACCCGCTCGGCCTTGGATGTCGCCTGCTCGGTCAGGAAGTCCAGCGCCCAGTCCGGGGTGATGCAGTCGGTCAGGTAGCGGAAGTCGATGCAGCGCACCAGCTCTTCGGGCGACATGTCGGCCACCAGCTGCCAGACCGGCTTGCCCTCCAGCTTGGCCCATAGGTCCCAGACCGCGTTGACCACGGCGCCTGTGGCCAGATGGATCGCGCCCTTGTCCGGGCCGATCCAGCGCAGCTGGCTGTCGCTGGTCACATGCCGCCAGAAGCGGCCCATGTCCTCGGCCACCCAGGCCATGTCGAGGCCGACGACCAGATGCCGCATCGCCTGGATGGCGGCCACCGCGATCTCGTTGCCGCGGCCGATGGTGAAGGTCAGTCCGTGGCCTTCCTGCGGGCCGTCGGTTTCGAGGATGACATAGGCGGCGGAATAGTCCGGGTCGGGGTTCATGGCGTCCGACCCGTCGAGGTGCTGCGAGGTCGGGAAGCGCACATCGACAGTGCGCAGGCCGGTGATCCTGGTCATGTCCGCACCACCTTTTGCGTCTGGGTGCCGAGGCCCTCGATGCCCAGCCGCATCACCTCGCCGCCCTTCAGGTAGACCGGGGGCTTCTGCCCAAGACCGACGCCGGGCGGGGTGCCGGTGGAGATCACGTCGCCCGGCTCCAGCGACATGAAGCGCGAGAGATAGGCGACAATATGCGCCACGCCGAAGATCATCGTCGCGGTAGAGCCGTTCTGGAAGCGCCTGGCATCGACGTCGAGCCACATCTTGAGATTGCCGATGTCGCCCGCTTCGTCGGGCGTCACCAGCCAGGGGCCGGTGGGGCCGAAAGTGTCGCAGCCCTTGCCCTTGTCCCAGGTGCCGCCGCGTTCGGTCTGGTATTCGCGTTCGGACACGTCATTGATCACGCAATAGCCGGCGACATGGGTCAGCGCGTTCGCCTCGTCGATGTATTTGCCGCCGGTGCCGATGACGACGCCCAGCTCCACCTCCCAGTCTGTCTTGACCGAGCCGCGGGGAATTTCGACATCATCGTCCGGGCCGCACATGGCGGTGATCCATTTGTTGAAGACCACGGGTTCGGACGGAATCGCCGCGCCGGTCTCGGCGGCGTGGTCGGCGTAGTTGAGGCCGATGCAGATGAACTTGCGGGTGCCGCCGACGCAGGGACCGAGGCGGAGGTCCTTCTGCGGTGTGCCGGGGACGAGCGGCAGGTTGACCGGGTCGAGCGCGGCGAGGCGTTTCAGGCTGTCGGGCGACAGCGCCGCCCCGCCGATGTCGGCGACATGGGCCGACAGGTCACGGACCTGGCCGTTTGCGTCGAGAAGGCCGGGTTTCTCGGCGCCCTTGGGCCCGTAGCGCAGGAGTTTCATCAGGTATCCCCTTCCAGTCCGTAGAATGTGATGGCGTTGCCGCCGAGGATGGCGGCGCGTTCGGTTGGCGTCAGGCCTTCGAGCAGGCGGTCGGTGAGCTGTTCCCAGACCTGATGCGTGGCGGCGAGGGTCAGGACCGGCCAGTCCGAGCCCCAGAGCAGGCGGTCGGGGCCGAAGAGGTGCAGCACCTGATCCACCACCGGGCGCATCGCGGCGAGCGCGATTTCAGGCTGGCGGAGGGCTTCGGGCAGTTCGGTCATCAGGCCGGAAAGTTTGCAATGGACATGCGGGAAAGCGGCCATCGCCGCCATGCCTTCGGCCCAGGCGGGTTGGGGTGAGTCCATCCGGGGCTTGGCGCAATGGTCGATGATCAGCGGCAGGTCGGGCCAGCTGGCGGTGAAACGCGCCAGATGCGGCAGGTGGCGGGTGAGGACCAGCGCATCGAAGCGGAGACCAAGGTCCTGGACGGCGCGGAGGGTTGCGGGGGCGGGACGGGTGAGGATCCAATCGTCCTCGGGCAGGTCCTGCAGCATCGGGCGGATGCCCTTGAGGCGCGGGTTGCGGGCGAGATCGGCGAGGGTTTCCGTGGTTTCGGGGCGGGCAAGGTCGACCCAGCCGACAACGCCCGCGATCTGGGGATTCAGGGCGGCGAGGTCGAGGAGGTAGCGCGTCTCGGCCACAGAATCCGCCGCCTGCACCGCGACGACGCGGCGGGTGCCGTTCAGCCCGGCGAGGTCATCGGGGGTGAAGACCCGGCGCAGGGGGTCCAGCGCGGGCGGTCCCGCATCGAGCCAGCCATAGTCGCCCCGCGCGGGGTCCCAGAAATGGCAATGGGCGTCGATGCGGATCATCAGATCGTGCAGCCGCCGTCGACGAGGCAGGCCTGGCCGGTGACGAAGCGGCTTTCGTCCGAGAGCAGGAAGACGACCATCGGGGTGATGTCGTCGGTGGTGGCGAGGCGTCCCATCGGCTGGCGGGCGATGAAGTCCTTCTCGGCCTGCACCGGGTCGGCGGCAGAGGCGATCCGGCCGCGAAGCGAGGGGGTGTCGACCGTGCCGGGGCAGAGCGCGTTGCAACGCAGGCCCGTCTTCACGAAATCGACGGCGATGGCCTTGGTCAGGCCGATCACGGCGGCCTTGGTGGCGCCGTAAAGGGTGCGGTTCGGGAAGCCTTTGATCGAGGAGGCCATCGAGGCCATGTTCAAAAGCGATGCGGTGCCGGTTTCCTGCGCTCGCTCCAGCATCCCCGGCAGGAGGGCGCGGCAGGTGCGGAGCATGGATTTCACGTTCAGGTCGAAGGAGAAGTCCCAGTCCTTGTCAGTCACGTCCAGGATGGTGCCGTTTGCCACGAAGCCCGCGCAGTTGAAAAGGCCGTCGAGCGGGGGAAGGCGGTCGCGCAGGGCGAGGACCGCGGCGTCGCTGGTGACGTCGAGGGCGTGGGTCTCCATGTCGAGACCGGCGAGGAGGTTCGCGTCGCGGTCGGTGGCGATGACCCGGGCGCCCTCGGCGGCGCAGGCCTGTGCGCTGGCGCGGCCGATGCCCTGGCCCGCCGCCGTGATCAGGATGGTCTTGCCCTTCAGCCGCATGTTTCCCCCCGTCGCTGTTCGAGGTGAGACTAGTCGCGCAGGAACCGGCAGAGCAAGCCGTTCTCGGCGGGTTCGTGCCGGGGCGAGGGCGCTACGGGGTTGGCGGGAGGGCGATTCGGGTGCAAGCTGACCGGAAGCAACCTTGGGAGGAGAGCATGAGCCGTCATCTTGCCGATCATCGCGCCCGGTCGACCGGGGGTCGGGTGAAGCATTTCCTGCGGCTGGCCCGCACCCCGAAGGAGACCTGGCAGCGGCCCAGAGGAGCTTCGGGATCGACGCGGCTGGTGCAGTTCCTGCGCATCGAACGGGGCCGCACCGCCTGACTGCCCGCGCGCGGGCAGTTCCTTGAGGCGAGCAAGATCAAGAACTTGCTTGCGGGCGTTAGGGTTTTGTCAACCTTTGGCCGGTTTCAGCCTGTCGCGCAGCGCGGCAAGGATATCGCGCAGGTCGGCAAGTTCCGATTGCTGAAACCCGGTCTTCTCGGCAAAGGCGCGAGGCACCCCGGCGGCGCGGGCCGCAAGATCGCGTCCGGCCTCGGTCAGGGACAGGCGGACCTGGCGTTCGTCCTTGCTGTCACGGTTGCGGTGCACCCAGCCTGCGCTTTCCATCCGCTTGAAGAGAGGCGTCAGAGTGTTCGAGTCGAGCCGCACCTCGGCGCCAAGCTGCCCGACCGTCTGCCCATCGCGGGCGTTCAGCGAGGTCAGCACAAGATATTGCGGATAGGTCAGGCCCAGAGGCTGCAACAGCGGCGCATAGGCCGCGTGCATCGCATGAGAGGCGGAGTGCAACGCAAAGCAGAGCATGTCGGGCGGGGCGAGGGTCATGCGGGCAGTTTATATCGCGTGCGATGGAAACTCAAGCGGGTTGACAACGGGTCGATTCTGTTGCAGAAAAATCGTGCACGATTTAATCGCTTACGATAAGGAGAATGCCATGTCTGTAGATGCGAAATACTGGACCGAAGCCAAAGCCACCGGCGGCGGCCGCAATGGCGTGTCGGGGCTGGTGAATGGTCAGCTGACCATCACCCACGCCAGTCCGAAGGACCTGGGCGGGTCGGGCCTTGGCCATAACCCGGAAGAGCTGTTCGCCGTGGGTTATTCGGCCTGCTATCTGGGCGCGATGCGCTTTGCCGCGCAGAGCGAAAAGCTGGGCACGGTGCCGGACAATGCCACAGTGAACGCGCATGTCGGGATCGGGCCGCGGTCGGACGGCGGCTTCGGGCTGAAGGTGAAGCTGGTGGTGACGATGCCGGGCGTCGACCGGGCGGTGGCGGAGAAGATCGCCGAGCGCGGTCATTTCATCTGCCCCTATTCCAATGCGACGAAGGGCAATATCGAGGTCACGACCGAAATCGCCTGACGGAAAGCGTCGGGTCCGGCCGGGGGCTTAAAGCCCCGGCAGGGTGAGCACGAAGGCGGTGGCGTAGCTGGCGACGACCATCTCGCCCCCGTCCTCGAAGAGCGAGAAGAGCGGGGGCAGCACTCCGGCAAGGAAGGTGTCCTTGCTGGCGAGGCTGATCAGCTGGTGCACGAAGTCCAGGAAGACGCCGAAAAACACCAGGCCCAGGATGATCCAGAGGAAGCGGATGCTGAGTGCGCGGGCCAAGGGCCCGTGCCGGGTGAAGAGCGTTGCGGTCAGCATCGCCGCCGCAAGGCCCATCGCGCCGAAGACCACAAGCTCGGAGATATCCTCACCTTCTGACCGAAGGCTGGGCGGATAGGGGATGATGTCCCACAGGATGAGGCCCAACCTTTCGTGTATCTGCAGCGAATCGTCGATCAGGATGATGAGGAAGACCAGCGCCCAGCGGAACGGCACCGACCAGCGGTCCCGGATCGACAGCCAGGTCAGGGCCACGATGATCACCAGCCATTTCACATAGCCGACAAGCTCGGGCAGGGCGTCGTCGCGGGTGATCTTGAGAAACGGCGGGACCTCGACGATCCAGCCGGCCTTTTCGGCCGAGAAGGCAACGAGGTCGGTCAGGATGAAGGCCAGGTCCACCGCGAGGATCGCGAGCAGGAGGGCCCGGAAGGAAAGGGTGATGATCGGGAATGGCCGATCCATTGCAGGCTCCGCAGGCGGCAGATGGGTCGTGTGCGCCGAAGATGCACCAGCCCCCAAACACACGCGAAAGGCAATGAAAATAAAGGTGAACGATGGCAGCGCGCGATTGGGTGTGCGCGCGCTGCCATGGTGCTGGTCGGGGGGCCGCAGCGGGCGGCCCCCGGCGATGCAGGGATCAGGCGCGGACGAGCTGTTCGTATGCGGTGGCGACGCGTTTCGTCAGATCGCCCACCTCGAAGGTCCAGTCGCCGATCTGGCCCACCGGCGTGACCTCGGCGGCGGTGCCGGTCAGCCAGCACTGTTCGAACGTCGCCAGTTCCTCGGGCTTGATATGGCGTTCGTGCACCTTGATCTGCATGTCCCTGAGCATCCCGATCACGGTCTGCCGGGTGATGCCGTTCAGGATGCAGTCCGGGTCGGGGGTGTGCACCTCGCCGTCCTTGACGAAGAAGATGTTGGCGCCCGTCGCCTCGGCCACATAGCCGCGGTAGTCGTAGAAGAGCGCGTCGGAGCAGCCCTTTTCCATCGCTGCGTGCTTGGACATGGTGCAGATCATGTAAAGCCCGGCGGCCTTGGCGGCGGTGGGGATGGTCTCGGGCGAGGGGCGTTTCCACTTGGCGATGTCGAGCTTGGCGCCCTTCATCTTGGCGTCGCCGTAATAGGCCCCCCAGGACCAGCAGGCGACGGCCAGCCGTACCGGGTTGCCAAGCGAGGCGACGCCCATTTCGTCGCCCGCGCCACGGAAGGCGACGGCGCGAATGTAGGCGTCGGTCAACCCGTTGGCTTTCAGCACGGCTTCCTTGGCGGCGTCGATCTCTTCGGCGGTATAGGGGATCGGCATGTCGAGCAGGCGCCCGGATTCCAGGAGGCGCAGCGAATGTTCGTGGCCCTTGAAGATCTTGCCGTTGTAGCAGCGCTCGCCCTCGAAGACCGAGGAGGCGTAGTGCAGGGCATGGGTCAGGATGTGGACGTTCGCGGAACGCCATTCCACCAGCTTGCCATCCATCCAGATGAACCCGTCGCGATCGTCATACCCAGCCATTCCAGCCTCCATCTTTGCGAAAGTTGCGCCTGAAAGGTCCGCTTCGGACAGATTCTTGCGCGAAATCGGGGGAGAGTTACGGGTTCGTGCTTGGAAAGTCAACAAGGCTGACGTAAATTCATCGCGACGAGGGAGGCGTGTATGGCCGAGACACCGGGCGGGGAAAGCCTGCTGTTCCTGACGGACGAGCAGTTGCGCAAGGGGATCGAGGCGATGTTCTTCGCCTATCGCGGCTTCACGGCGGATCCCGACCGGATTTTGGAGGGCATGGACTATGGCCGGGCGCATCACCGGGCGATCCATTTCATCCATCGCTCGCCGGGGACGACGGTCTCGAACCTCTTGTCGATCCTCGGGGTCACGAAGCAATCGTTGAATCGGGTGTTGCGCACCTTGATCGAGGATGGCCTTGTGCGAAGTGAAAAGGGCAAGGCGGATGCGCGGGAGCGGCATCTGCATCTGACGGACAAGGGACAGATGCTGGAGCGGGAATTGTCGGACGCGCAGCGGGCGCGGATGCGGGCGGCCTACCGGGCGGCGGGGCCGCAGGCGGTGGCGGGCTTCCGGCAGGTGCTGGAGGCGATGATGGACCCGGAGATGCGGCGCCAGTACAACCGCCTGAAGGAGGGTGGCTGATGGTCCCCGATGCTCATCTTCTGATCGTGGATGACGACGAGCGCATCCGGGGGCTGTTGCAGAAGTTCCTGATGCGGAACGGTTTCCTGGTGTCTGTCGCGCGCGATGCTTCGCAGGCGCGGAAGATCCTGGCGGGGCTGGAGTTCGACATGATCGTCATGGACGTGATGATGCCGGGCGAGGACGGGGTGACGCTGACGCGCGAGCTGCGGAAGCGGATGTCGACGCCGATCCTGCTGCTGACGGCGCGGGGGGAGACGGCGAACCGGATCGAAGGGCTGGAGGCGGGGGCGGACGACTATCTGGTGAAGCCGTTCGAGCCGAAGGAATTGCTGCTGCGGATCAACGCGATCCTGCGGCGGGTGCCGACGGCGCGGGTGGCCGAACCGGTGCGGCAGGTGATCCATCTGGGGGCGGTGCGCTATGACCTCGACCGGGGCGAGATGTGGCGGGGGGAGGCTCCGGTGCGGCTGACGGCGACCGAGGCGCAGCTGATGCGGATCTTCGCGGCGGCGCCGGGGGTGGCGCTGAGCCGGGAGAAGCTGGTGAGCGAGGCCGGCGGCGAGGAGGCGGCGCAGGAGCGGGCGGTGGACGTGCAGATCACCCGCCTGCGCCGGAAGATCGAGGACGACCCGAAGGCCCCGCGCTATCTGCAGACGGTGCGGGGCGAGGGCTATATGTTGCAGCCGGATTGAGCTGTGGCTGGCGGTGGACCGGGGGCCAGCCCCCCGCGTCCACGGTTTCTAGAACCGGTGGCGCAACCTTGAACGCACCCGGGATATCTATGGACAGAAAATGAGGCTGGACGGTGTTTGTCTTCACGCATGAGGCGTTTCGGGACCATGTGACCCCTCCGGGCCATCCCGAGCGGGTGGCGCGGCTGGGGGCGGTGGAGCGGGGGCTGCAAGGGATACCGGCGGAGCGGCGGGACTGTCCGCCGGGCGAGGAGGCGGAGGTGCTGCGGTGCCATCCGGCGGGGTATCTGGCGCGGGTGAAGGCGGCGGTGCCGAAGGAGGGCTGGGCGCAGCTGGATGGGGATACGTTCCTGTCGCCGGGTTCATATGAGGCGGCGATGCGCGCGGTCGGAGGGATCTGCGCCGCCGTCGATGCGGTGGTGTCGGGCGAGGCGAAGACGGCCTTCGTGGCGGGCCGGCCGCCGGGGCACCATGCGGAGCGGGAAACCGCGATGGGGTTCTGCCTGTTCGGGGCGGTGGCGATCGGCGCGAAGCGGGCGCTGGATCATCATGGGCTGAAGCGCGTGGCCATCGTGGATTTCGACGTGCATCATGGCAACGGGACGCAGGATTTGCTGTGGGACGAGGGGCGCTGCCTGTTCGTCTCCTCCCACCAGATGCCGCTGTATCCGGGGACCGGTCGGCCCGAGGAGCGGGGCGCGCAGGGGCAGATATTGAATCTGCCGCTGCAGGGGGGGTCGGGCGGGGCCGCAATGCGCGACGTATATACGCGGCAGGTGTTCCCGGCGCTGGCGGAATGGCAGCCGGAGTTGCTGCTGATCTCCGCCGGGTTCGATGCCCATGCCGACGATCCGCTGGCGGGGCTGGAATGGCAGGCGGAGGATTATCGCTGGCTGACCGACAAGCTTTGCGATTTCGCCGGGGGGCGGGTGGTGTCCTCGCTGGAGGGGGGCTATCATCTTGAGGCGCTGGCGGCCTCGGTCGCGGCGCATGTCGCAGTGCTGGAGGAGCGGGGCCGATGACCGACAAACCGATCGACGCGATGAGCTTCGAGGAAGCGATGGCCGCGCTGGAGCAGGTCGTGGGCGCGCTGGAGCGCGGGGAAGTGCCGCTGGAACAATCGATTGCGCTGTATGAACGTGGGGCGGCGCTGAAGGCGCATTGCGCGAAGAAGCTGGCGGAAGCCGAAGAGAAGGTGGAGCTGATCCGGGCGCAGGAAGGGCGCGCGGTGGGGACGGCGCCGGCGGAGGGGATGTGAATTTTCCCGACAGGCTGGCGGCGGATGCGGCCTTGTGCGACGCCCGGTTGCGGACCGCTTTGGAAGGCCGGGCCGACCAGCCGGTGACAGCGGCGATGCGCTATGCCGTGAGAGGCGGCAAGCGGCTGCGCGGCTTTCTGGTGCTGGAAGGCGCGCGGATGCTGGGGGTTTCGGAAGACCGGGCGGTGAGCGCGGCAGCGGCGGTCGAGGCGCTGCATGCCTATAGCCTTGTGCATGACGACCTGCCCTGCATGGATGACGACGACCTGCGCCGGGGTCAGCCGACGGTGCATCGGAAATGGGACGAGGCCACGGCAGTTCTGGCGGGGGATGCGCTTCAGACGCTGGCCTTCGAGCTGCTGTGCGATCCGGCGCTGGGGCCTGCCGAGGTGCGGATGGCGCTGGTTTCCGGGCTTGCCAAAGCCTCGGGCATCGACGGGATGGTGCTGGGGCAGGCTTTGGACATCACGGCGGAGACGGCGGAACGCCAGCTGACGCTGGAGGAGATCACCGCCTTGCAGGCGGGCAAGACCGGGGCGCTGATCGGCTTTGCGGCGGAAGCGGGGGCGGTGCTTGCCGGGGCGGACCCGCAGCCCTTGCGGCGCTATGCCGCCGCGCTGGGCCTTGCCTTCCAGATCGCCGACGACATTCTGGACGTGACGGGCGACGAGGCGCGGACCGGCAAGCGGGTGGGCAAGGATGCCGGCGCGGGCAAGGCCACCTTCGTCTCGCTGCTGGGTCTGGAGGGAGCCAGGGCGCGGGCGGCGGCGTTGGTACAGGAGGCCGAGGCGGCGCTGGCCGGGTATGGAAACCGTGCGGCCAACTTGATTGCGGCGGCGCGCTTCGTTATCGCGCGGGACAAGTGATGGCCCGAAGGCAGGCATGATGACCGACCGACCCGCTACCCCCTTGCTCGACCGCGTGACCGTGCCTTCGGACCTGAAGGCGCTGTCGGACCGCGAGTTGCACCAGCTGGCGGGCGAGTTGCGGGCCGAGACGATCTCGGCCGTGTCGGTGACCGGTGGGCATCTGGGCGCGGGTCTGGGCGTGGTGGAGCTGACGGTGGCGCTGCATGCCGTCTTCGACACGCCGCGCGACAAGCTGATCTGGGATGTCGGCCACCAATGCTATCCGCACAAGATCCTGACCGGGCGGCGCGACCGCATCCGCAGTCTGCGGATGGAGGGGGGGCTTTCGGGCTTCACCAAGCGGTCGGAAAGCCCCTACGACCCGTTCGGGGCGGCGCATAGTTCGACCTCGATCAGCGCGGCGCTGGGCTTTGCGGTGGCGGCCGACCTGGGTGGCGATCCGGGCGATGCGATTGCGGTCATCGGGGATGGGGCGATGTCGGCGGGCATGGCCTTCGAGGCGATGAACAATGCTGGGCATCTGGGCAAGCGGCTGTTCGTCATCCTGAACGACAACGAGATGTCCATCGCGCCGCCGGTGGGGGCTTTGTCGGCCTATTTGAGCGGACTTTACGCCGCGCCACCGATGCAGGACCTGAAGCAGGTGGCCAAGGGTCTGGTGGGGCTGCTGCCCTCGCCGTTTCAGGAGGGGGCGAAGCGGGCCAAGGACATGCTGAAGGGCATGGCCGTCGGCGGGACGTTGTTCGAGTCGCTGGGGTTCGAATATGTGGGACCCATCGACGGGCATGATCTGGACCAGCTTCTGCCGGTCTTGCGCACGGTGAAGGCGCGGGCCACGGGGCCGGTGCTGATTCATGTGCTGACGCAGAAGGGCAAGGGCTATGCCCCGGCGGAAGCGGCGCGGGACAAGGGGCACGCGACGGGCAAGTTCGACGTGCTGACCGGGGTGCAGGTGAAGGCGGCGTCGAACGCGCCGAGCTATACCAAGGTCTTCGCGCAGTCTTTGGTGGCCGAGGCGGAGCGCGACGAGAAGATCGTCGCGGTGACGGCGGCGATGCCGGATGGGACCGGGCTGGACCTGTTCGCCGGGCGGTTCCCGAAGCGCTGCTTCGACGTGGGGATCGCGGAACAGCACGCGGTGACCTTCAGCGCGGGGCTGGCGGCGGGCGGGCTGAAGCCCTTCTGCGCGATCTATTCCACCTTTCTGCAACGCGGTTACGATCAGGTTGTGCATGATGTGGCGATCCAGCGCCTGCCGGTGCGTTTTGCGATCGACCGGGCCGGGTTGGTGGGGGCCGACGGGGCGACCCATGCCGGGGCTTTCGACATCGGCTTCCTGTCGAACCTGCCGGGCATGGTGGTGATGGCGGCGGCCGACGAGGCCGAGCTGGTGCATATGGTGGCGACGGCTGCGGCGCATGATGCGGGGCCGATTGCCTTCCGCTATCCCCGCGGCGAGGGGGTGGGGGTCGACCTGCCCTCACGCGGCGTGCCGCTGGAGATCGGCAAGGGCCGGGTGCTGCGCGAGGGGTCGCGGGTGGTGATCCTGTCCTTCGGGACGCGGCTGGCGGAGAGTTTGAAGGCGGCGGAGGCCCTGGCGGCGCGGGGCGTGTCGGTGACGGTGGCCGATGCGCGGTTTGCCAAGCCGCTGGACCGCGACCTGGTGCTGCGGCTGGCGCGCGGGCATGAGGCGCTGGTGACGGTGGAAGAGGGCGCGGTGGGCGGCTTCGGGTCGCATGTCGCGCAGCTGCTGGCCGAGGAAGGGGTGTTCGACCGGGGGCTGAAGTTCCGCTCGCTGGTGCTGCCGGATGTGTTCATCGACCAGGCGTCGCCGGAAGCGATGTACCGGGTGGCCGGGCTGGATGCGGCGCATATCGAGGCGAAGGTGCTGGAAGCGCTGGGCGTCGCGGTGGTGGGGAAGCTGGCGTAGGTGTTGGCGGAAAGGTGCGTGCGAGCACGTACCCTACGCGCGGAGGGTGTCCATCACCCGGACCAGCGCTTCGCTGATCCCCGGTTCTGACAGGGCATGTCCGGCCAGCGGGACCATCTTCAGATCGCAGTTCTGCCACCCCTGCGCCAGCGACCAGGCGGCTTGCGGGGGGCAGATCATGTCGTAGCGGCCCTGGACGATGGTGGCGGGGATGTGCTCGATACGCCCCCGTTCGCGCAGGATCCAGCCGTCGTAATCCAGGAAGCCGGCGTTCTGGAAATAGTGGTTTTCCAGCCGGGCAAAGGCGCGGGCGTAGTCGGAGGGGCTTTCGCCCAGCGCGCCTTCGTTCTGGATCGAGGCGAGGGCGTTTTCCCAGTTGGCCCAGATGCGGCCGTAGCGTGTCTCCTCGACAAGGTTGCCGGAGAAGAGGCGGCGGTGGTAGGCGGCGATGAGGTCGGCGCGTTCCTCCGGCGGGATGACCTCGACGAAGCGGGACCAGAGGTCGGGGAAGAAGGCCCCTGCCCCGCCGCCGTAGAACCACTGAAGCTCGGCGCGGGTCATCAGGAAGACGCCGCGCAATACCAGATGCGCCACGCGGTCGGGGTGGGTGAGGGCGTAGATCAGGGCCAGTGTCGCGCCCCAACTGCCGCCGAAGGCGGTGAAGCGGTCGATGCCGAGGGTGGTGCGGATCGTCTCGACATCCCGCACCAGATGCCAGGTGGTGTTGGCGGTGACGCTGGCATGGGGGCGGGACCGCCCGCAGCCGCGCTGGTCGAAGAGGACGACGCGGTAGTACCTCGGATCGAAGTAGCGCCGCATGGCCGGGGAACAGCCGCCGCCGGGGCCGCCGTGGAAGACGATGACCGGCTTGCCGTTCGGATGGCCGCATTGTTCCACATAGACCCGGTGGCCGTCGCCCATGTCGATCACCCGCTGATCGAAGGGGTCGATCGGCGGGTAAAGGTATTCGACTGCGCGCTTTTGACCTGATCTCTGATCCATCATTGACCTATATACGCCGGGACGGCCCGGAGTCTAAACCCAAACTTCGGGGCAAACGGGGAGGCGGCGATGGCGGTGGATACGGTCGATCCGGGCGAAGTGGCCAAGTTCGAGGCGATGGCCGCGGAATGGTGGGACCCGCAGGGCAAGTTCCGGCCGCTGCATCTGATGAACCCCTGCCGACTGGACTATGTCACCTCGCAGATCGCAGCGGAGTTCGGGCGGGACTTGGCGGGGCCGCTGCCCTTCAAGGGGTTGCGGGTGCTGGATATCGGCTGCGGCGGCGGGCTCTTGAGCGAGCCGATGGCGCGGCTGGGGGCGGATGTCGTCGGCGCGGATGCGGCAGAGCGGAACATTCCGGTGGCGAAGGCCCATGCCCGGCAGTCGGGGCTGGCGATCGACTATCGCCACACCACGGCAGAGGCACTGGCGGCAGCGGGAGAACGCTTCGACGTGGTGCTGAACATGGAGGTGGTGGAGCATGTGGCGGACCCGCAGGCCTATCTGACCGCCTGCCGGGAGCTGCTGAAGCCGGGGGGCCTCATGATCTGCTCGACCCTGAACCGGAACCCGAAGTCGTTCATGATGGCCATCGTCGGGGCGGAATGGGTGATGCGCTGGTTGCCGAAGGGCACGCATGACTGGGCGAAATTCATCACGCCCGACGAGCTGTATGCGCTGATCGAAAAGGCGGGCCTCAGGCCGGTGGACCGCAAGGGGATGGTGTTCAACCCGGTGTCCTGGCGCTGGAGCCTGTCGGACCGGGACCTCAGCTGCAATTATGTGACGGCTTCGGTCAAGCCCTAGGCGGAGGCGCGGGCGCGGGTGAAGCGCCGGTCGAAGGCGCGGGTGACGTCGCGGATCAGCTCGGCCAGATCGTCGATATCGGCGGCGCTGTGAGCAGCGGTCAGCTGGATGCGCCAGCGCGGGGCGTGCAGGGGCACAGTCGGGGCTTGCAGCAGGGGCACGCGCGGCCCGGCGCTTTCCAGAAGCGCGGTGCGGGGCAGCGCGGTCATCACGGGCAGCAGGATGGGCACGAAGGGCGAGGCCTGACCCATCGGCCTGATGCCGTCGGCCATCAGATGATTGCGGAGGCGAAGCGAGAGGCCGTGCAGGTTGCGGCGGCGGCGCTGGCCCTCTGCCCCGGTGATGAGCTCGAGCGCGGCGAGGATGGCCGCGGCGTTGACCGGCGACAGGGCGGTGCTGTGCCCGCTTTGGAACAGGGCTTTCAGGCCGGGGTCGCGGAAGGCGGCGAAGCCGCCCGGCGCGCCGAAGCTTTTCGCCAGGCTGCCGAGCAGAATGTCGATAGGACCGGAGCAGGCCTGAATCTCTGCCACGCCGCCACCCTTGGGTGCCATCGCGCCCAGATCATGCGTCACATCGACGACGAGGATCGCGCCGTGCTGGCGGGCGAGGACGGACAGTTCGGACAGGTCGGCGATCCTTGAGCCATAGGCCGAGACTGCGGGAAGCGCGATGACCAGCCGACCGCGCCGCGGCTGGCGGGCAAGGCGGGTGAGGCGACGCTCCACCGCGTCGACGGACCCGGCGGGGCTGCGGTGGGGCCGGGCCTTCGAGAGCAAAACAGTCTCGAACATGGCCGGATGTGCGGCTGAATCGAGGATGACATGGTCGCCGGGGCGGAGGAGTGTGCGGAGCGTCTGGCGGATGGCATCGGCGCCGGAAGGGAAGGTCACGGCGGCGGGACGCTGAAGGAAGGCGGCGAGGCGACCCTCCAATAGGGCGACCAGCGCGGGATCGCGGGCGGTGAGGGGATGCTGGCCCAGGGCGGCTAGGGCCGCGGAGCGGACAGCGGGATGCGTGGCAAGGCCGAGATAGTCCTGCCGCGTGAAGTCCAGCCCGAGGCGCGGTCTCGCCGCCAGCGGAGGGCCCGCCTCCTGCAGCCCGAAAAGCGGCTCCTCCAGCGCCGGAGCGGTGTCGAGAGCAAAGATGGGCCGGGGCATGGTGGGACCTTTCCTGGTGTCGCCCGTCGCAGCGGGCAGCCGGACCGAAGGGCGGTCTGGATGGGCCTAGGGGGGAAGAAAGCGCGTTAATTCCCCGTGAAACCCTTCGCGGCCTTGATTTGCAGGCCTGAAGCGGGGGAATCAGGGGTGGTCCTCGCCCGGGCTTTCACGCGATTTCACGGTTTACTTGCGGTATTCACGTTTCGCCCGGCGCGATTGACGCAAATTTCACGCTGCCCGTCTGAAGGTGCCCTCGAGTTGACGAAGCAGGGACAGGCGGGCCGAAAATGTTCATCCGGATGATAGGCGTATTCGAGGTGCGGGACGAGGCCGGGCAGGACCGCACGCCCCGGGGTGCGAAGGCGCGGGCGCTTCTGGCGCTTCTGGCGCGGACGCCGGGCCATTGCCGCCCGCGCCGCTGGCTGGAAGCGCGGCTCTGGTCGGACCGGGGGCAGGAACAGGCCTCGGGGTCGCTGCGGCAGGCGCTGACGGAGTTGCGCAAGGCACTGGGGCCGCTGGCCGACCGGCTGACCAGCGACCGCGATTGCGTGGCGCTGACGGGGTTCGGCACCGACCTGTCCGACATGGCGGGCGCGCGGGAGGCGTTGGCGCGGGGGCGGGAGTTTCTGGAAGGCATCGACATCCTCGACCCCGGCTTCAACCTGTGGCTCGTCGAAGAGCGGCAGCGGGTGGCGGTGGAACTGGCCGAGCCGCGCCCGCCGCTTCCCTTCGCCCTGCGGCTGGCCGATCTGCCGGAGGGCACCGAGGCGGCGATTGCGCGCGATCTGGCGGCGGCGATTGCCCGGCTGGCGGCGGAATATCTCCTGGGCGATGGGGCGCGCGGATTGACCGGCGACCGGCTGCCGGGGGGCCTCGACCTTCAGGTCGAAGGTGCCTGGAGCGAGGACCGGGCCTATCTGAAGGTGCGGCTGGTGGACCCCGTGCAGCAGAAGACGCTGTGGAGCCAGCGGCTTGTCGCCAGCCGGGTGCTGGACGGGCGGGGCGACCTGCCGCCGGTGGTGTTCGAGGCGACGGAAGCCCAGTTGATGTAGGATTGCGGGCGGGGCCGGGCGGTGTAGGCTTATTCCGTCTAGAGGTGAGCAATGACCCGCTATTTCCGCGATTATCCGGCCCGAAGCGGTGACCGGAAGCTCTTCAAGATGGAGCATTACCTGGAGCTTTATGACGAGCTTCTGACCGGCTGGCAGGGACGGGACGTGTCCTTCCTGGAGATCGGTGTCTACAAGGGCGGCTCGCTGCCGATGTGGCAGAGGTTCCTCGGGCCTGCGTCGCGGCTGGTGTTCCTGGATATCGACCCGGCCTGCGCCGCCCTGGCCCTGCCGGGGACGGTGGTGGAGATCGGCGACCAGGCGGACCCGGCGTTTCTGGAGCGGGTTGGGGCGGCGCATGGGCCGTTCGATCTGATCGTCGATGACGGCGGGCACCAGATGCATCAGCAGATCGCCAGCTTCCGCCATCTCTGGCCCCGGCTGACCGACCGGGGGCTTTATATCGTCGAGGACGTGCATACCAGCTACTGGCCGGGCTTTGGCGGCGGGTTGCGGGAGCCGGGAAGCTTCATCGAATTCGCCAAGGATCTGATCGACCGGATGCATTCCTGGTACACCGAGGACGATGCCGGGTTCCCGCTGCACCCCCTGGCGCGCGAGATCGGGGGGATCCGGTTTTACGACTCGCTGGTGGTGATCGAGAAGCGGTTGAAGGAGGCTCCGGTGGCGATCACGGCGCAGAACGGGCGGGTGGACCGGTCACGCCGGATGCTGGAGGTGCGGGGGCGGCGGTCGATCTTCTGAAACTTGCATCGCGGGGGCGCAGCCTTTAGCAGGGGGATCGGATTTCAGGAGACGGGTGATGGACGGGATCGACACGCTGAAGGCCAAGTATCTGGCGGCGGTGGCCGGTGCGGCGGATGAGGCCGGGCTGGAGGAGGTCCGCGTCGGTGCCCTTGGCAAGAAGGGCGAGATTTCCGCGCTGATGGCGGGGCTGGGGAAGATGGACCCCGAGGCCCGCAAGGCGGCGGGGGCCAGCCTGAACGCGCTGAAGGACGAGATCGACGCGGCCTTGCGGGCGCGCAAGACGGCGCTGGGCGATGCGGCGCTGGACGAGCGGCTGAAGACCGAATGGCTGGACGTGACGCTGCCGGGGCGGCCGCGGCCCCGTGGCACCATTCATCCCGTGTCGCAGGTGATGGAAGAGCTGACGGCGATCTTCGCCGATATGGGCTTTTCGGTGGCCGAGGGGCCGCAGGTGGAAAGCGACTGGTACAATTTCGACGCGCTGAACATCCCGCCGGAGCACCCTGCGCGGCAGGAGCATGACACGTTCTTCATGGCGCGCGCCGAGTGTGACACCCGCCCGCCGCATGTGCTGCGCACCCATACCTCGCCGGTGCAGATCCGGGCGATGATGGCGCAGGGCGCGCCGATCCGGGTGATCGCGCCGGGGCGGGTCTACCGGATGGACATGGACCAGACCCATACGCCGATGTTCCACCAGGTCGAGGGGCTGGCGATCGACCGGTCGATCAGCATGGCGAACCTGAAATGGACGCTGGAAGAGTTCTGCCGGGCCTTCTTCGAGGTCGACAAGGTGGAGCTTCGCTTCCGCGCCAGCCATTTCCCGTTCACGGAGCCTTCGGCCGAGGTCGACATCCGCTATTCCAACGTCGGCGGCCAGCTGAAGATCGGCGAGGGCGACAAGTGGATGGAAATCCTCGGCTCGGGCATGGTGCATCCGAAGGTGCTGTCCGCCGCCGGGGTGGACCCGACCCAGTGGCAGGGTTTTGCCTTCGGGATGGGGATCGACCGGATCGCGATGCTGAAATACGGCATCCCGGACCTGCGCGCCTTCTTCGAGGCCGACCTGCGCTGGCTGCGGCACTACGGGTTCAGCGCGCTGGACGTGCCGGACCTGGCGGGGGGGCTCTCGGCCTGAATGGACGACCCGGACCTTTCCGCCCGCAAGCACTTGGCCGCGAATGACCCGGGGTTTCCGGCGCGGCGGGAGGAGGCCTGGGGGCGGATCGTGGCGGCTTTGGACGGGCTGCTGGTGCCGGAAGGCTATGCGCTGAGCGGGACGACCTGGAGCCGGGTGACGGCTGCGGGGAAGTCGGCGGTGCATCTGCAGCGGAACCGCTATGGCTGGGATGTGCAGATCGTGCTGCGCTTCGTCACTCCTGACGGCGAGGTGCCGGACCATCCCGACTGGCCGGGGGGCGAGGATGTGACGCTGGCCGAGTTTTTCGAGAAGGTGGAGGGCGATCCGGGGACACTGGCCTTTGTCGATGTGCTGGATCGGCCGGAGTGCCTGGCGGCGGCGGTCGACATCCTGCGGGAGCAGGTACTGCCCTGGTTCGAGGCGCTGCATCGGGAAGATTCGCCCCGGACTTGATCCGGGGCCTCAGGTGTTGAACGGAGGCCCCGGATCAAGTCCGGGGCGGGGAGGCCAGACGGCGTGCCGCTGTCTGCCCTGCCCAGCGTCCGGTGGCCCATGAGGCGGTGAGGAGATAGCCGCCGGTCGGGGCTTCCCAGTCCAGCATTTCTCCGGCGGCGAAGGTGCCCGGCAGGGCCTTCAGTTCCAGATCGTCGGTCAGCGCGTCCCAGGCGATGCCGCCGGCGACGGAGATGGCTTCGTCCAGCGAGCGGGGGCCTTGCAGCGGTATATACAGGTGCTTCAGGTGGGCGAATGGGTCGGCCCGCGAGACCTCCATCACCAGCGCGATCTGGGCGCGGTCGAGGCCGAGCTTGCGCAGGCGGTTGCCGGTGCTTTCGCCGGGTTTCATCCGGGAGAGACGGCGGGCGATCTCGTCCTGCGTGAGGTCGGGGAGAAGGTCGAGGGCGAGGGCTGCGCCGTCGCGGAGGGGCTTGTATATACTGTAGATGCCGCCGCCCTCCAACCCCTTGGCCGATATGACGAATTCCCCGCGATGCTGGTCAAGAACTTCTCGCGAGGTCGCATGAATCGCCTTGAGCACAACGCCCTTGACGGGTTGGCCGAAGATTTGGGTCATGTGCGGCGACCAGTCGACGCGGAAGCCCATGTTGGCGGGTTGCCAGTCGGTGATGGTGACACCCTTCGCGCGCAGCCAGGGCACCCAGGCGGCCTCGGAACCGAGGCGTTGCCAGCTGGCGCCGCCGAGGGCGAGGATGGCGACTTTGGGCGTCAGGCTCTGCGGGCCTTCGGGCGTGTCGAAGCGGAAGGCGGCGCCGTCGAAGCCGGTCCAGCGCCAGCGGGTGCGGAGTTCGACGCCCTGAGTGGTGAGTCGGCGGACCCACGCGCGAAGGAGGGGGGAGGCCTTCATCGCCACCGGGAAGACGCGGCCGGAGGAGCCGGTGAAGACCTCTTGCCCCAGGGCGCGGCACCAGTCCCGCACTTCGGCGGGGCCGAAACCGGCGAGGATCGGACGGAGCCGGGGGGAGTCGTAGCGGGTGACGAAGCTATCCCAGGGTTCGTCCTTGGTGACGTTCAGGCCGGATTTTCCGGCCATCAGGAATTTGCGGGCGACGGTGGGTTTGGCTTCGCAGACCACGGTCGGGACCCCGGCCTTCGCAAGCTCCTCTGCCGCCATCAGCCCGGCGGGACCGGCGCCGATGACCAGTGCCTCAGGCACCGGGGGCATTGCGGAGTTCGACGACGCGATGGGGGTAAGGCATCTGGATTCCCGCGTCTTTCAGCGCGTTCCAGATCGCGAACAGGACCTTGGAGCGATAGTCGTCGGTCAGGTCCTCGATGCCGTTGACCCAGTATTCCACCTCGAAATCGACGCTGCTCTCACCGAAGGCATTCAGCTCACAAGAGGGGCCATCGGGCTCGGACAGGATGAAGGGCAGCGCGGCCACGGCGGTTTCGATCAGCGCGGGGACGCGGTTGATGTCGGTATCGTAGCTGACCGAGAAATTCGCCGAATAGCGGTGCGCCTTGCCCGCATCGGAATAGTTCACCACGCGCGAGGTGATGAAATTGTCGTTCGGCACCACAACCCAGCGCCCGTCGATCGTCTCGATGATGCAGGCGCGGGCAGTCATCCGCAGGATGGTGCCGGCCGAGCCGTCGTCCAGTTCGACATAGTCGCCGACGGTGGTCTGGCCTTCCAGAAGCAGGATGATGCCCGAGACGAAGTTGGCCGCGATCTGCTGCAAGCCAAGGCCGATGCCGACGCCGAGCGCGCCGCCGAGGACGGCGACGGCGGTAAGGTCGATGCCCATGATCGACATGAGGAGGAGGAAAGCCGCGCCGAAGATCGCGACTTCGCTGGCCTTGATCGCCAGCTCGCGGGTCGCCGGGCGGAGGGCGGGCTGGGACTTGAGGTAGCCGGTGGACTGGCGGTTCGACCAGCTGCCGAACCAGAAGAGCAGCGACCCGGCGATGAGACCCCGGATCAGCGCCAGTGCGGTGAACTGGATGTTGCCGAGGTTGACCTGCGCGGCGCTGAGGTAGTCGGTGACCTCGTCGAGAATGCCGAGAGCATAGAGCGCGGCGACGGGCAGGAGGATGTAGCGGCCCATCAGCTTCAGGAAGCCGGGGGGCAGGACCTTGCGCACGAATTCCAGCGCGGCAAGGAGGAGGAAGATGCGCTTGCCGAAGGCGATCACCTCGCCCGAGCCGAAGGTGGCTCGGGTGAGGCCCTCGCCCACGGCGGTCAGGGCGTAGGCGAGGAGAGGCAGCAGCAACGGCAGGAACTGCAGGGCGAAGCGGCGCAGGCGGGCGATGATGTGCGTCGCCTCGGGCTTCGGCGTGAGGCTGTGCTCCACCACCGGCGCGATGCGGGCCGCCAGCAGGCGCGCGGCGAAATAGGCGAGGATCAGCAGCGCGAATTGCGACAGGGCGGCGGGCGAGGAGAGCCAGCCCAAAGCGGTGTCGGATGCCTGTTGCAGCCAGCCTTGCAGATTCTCCACGCGTTACCTCCGGTTGTGAGCAATGCGCCCGATGGTGTTGAGCAGCACCTGCGCCGCCAGGATCGCGGTCACGCCGGAGTGGTCGTAGTCCGGGGCGACCTCGACCAGATCGATGCCGATGATGTTGCCCTGTTTGGTGAGGCCGTCGATCAGCTCCAGCACCTCGTAATAGAGGAACCCGCCATGCGAGGGGGTGCCGGTGCCGGGGGCGATGGAGGGGTCGAAGCCGTCGATGTCGAGGGTCAGGTAGTAGTCGACACCTTTCGGAATGCGGGCCAGCGTCGCCTCCACCCCCAGCTTGCGCATCTGGCGGACGGAGAGGATGTCGTCGCCCATTTTCCGCGCTGCTTCATAGCCGTCCTTGGCGGTGGAACTGACGTTGCGGATGCCGAGCGCGGTGATGCCCTTGACGTGGTCCTGTTCGGCGGCCCGGCGCATGGGGTTGCCATGGCCATGGCGGACGCCGTGGCGGACATCGACGAAATCGAGATGCGCGTCGATCTGGACGATGTGGAGCGGGCGGCCCGTGAAAGCGCGGATGCAGGGAATGTTGACGGAATGGTCGCCTCCCAGCACCACCGGGACGGCGCCCGCGGCGAGGATGGCGCGGACGCCCTTCTCGATATTGGCGTGGCTGGTCTCGGTATCGGTGTGGACGATGTCGGCGTCGCCGATGTCCTGGATGCGGACGCCTTCCAGATAGGTCACGTCGTCTTCGTGGTCGTAGGCCCCGGCATGGCCGAAGGAGAAAAGAGTGGAGGCCTCGCGGATCGAGCGCGGGCCGAAGCGGGCCCCGGCGCGGAACTGGGTGCCGAAGTCGAAGGGTGCGCCGAGCACGGCGAAATCGGCGTCGATGGCGGACCAGTCGGGCTGGTAGGGGTTCTTGCCGAAGGTCGCGATGCCGACGAAGGGCAGGTTCAGGCGTCCGGAATCATAGGCGTTCGTCATGGTTGGTTCCCGTTGGTCATGCGTTTCAGGGCGGCACCATGCCCCGGATCGGCGGCAAGTGCATGTTCGGCCAGCGACATGGCGGTGTCGGTGAGGGCGTCGGGGTCGCAGATGCGGTCGATCAGACCCCAGGCAAGGGCGTCCTCGGCCCCGATCTTCTGGCCTGCTAGAAGGATCATCTTGGCGCGGGACGGGCCGACCAGCGCGGCAAGACGTCCGGGGTCCGAGGGCTGGGGGCGATAGCCAAGGCGCATGACGGGGTAGAAGAAATTCGCCGTAGGCACCGCGATCCGCAGGTCGCAGGCCAGCGCCACGCCCATCGCGCCGCCCGCCAGCGTTCCGTTCAGCGCGGCGATGGTGAGGCCGGGGAAGGCGGCGATGGCGGCCGAGGCCTGCTCCCAGGCGGGGGACAGGCCGAGGCCCGCCTTCATCCCGTCGAGGTCGGCCCCGGCGGAGAAGACGCGGCCCTCGCCGGTGAGGATCAGGACTTTCGCACCGTTGGTGGCGGCGTCGGTGGCAGCCAGGGCCAGGGCTTCCAGCATCGCCTCGGTCAGGGCATTGGCCTTGTCCGGGCGGGCAAGCGTGAGCGTGCAGCAGTCGCCTGCGGTCTGGACCCTGATCATGACGGCACCCTCCGGCTTTCCCCACCCGGGGAATCCCTTGACGCCCCCGGGACGAGATAGAAAGGTTGCGCGCAGCGAATTCAACCAGAAAGGCATGTGCCATGACCCGCGCCCTCACCTCATCCACCGCGATGGCCCTTGTGTTCCTGGCGTCAGGCGCCTGGGCCGACGTGACGCCGCAGGAGGTCTGGGCCAGCTGGCAGGCGATGATGACCTCGGCCGGGCAGGAGCTGACGGTCGGGAACACGGCGGACAGCGGGCAGGCGGTCGAGGTGACTGACCTGGCCGTGACCTACAAGGACCAGATGGGCGGCAGCGCCAGCATCAGCCTGGACAAGCTGGCCTTCAAGGACAATGGCGACGGTACGGTCACGGTGACGATGCCGGACAGCTATCCGGTGCAGATGGCCTTCCCCGACAAGGGCGAGGGGCCGGGGTCGATCAAGCTGACGGTCAGCCAGCCGGGCGTGGTGATCGTTGCCGGGGGCAGCGCTGGCGAGACCAGCTACAAGTTCACCGCCCCCACGATGACGATCACCCTGGACGAGGTGACGGATCACAGCGGCAAGATGCTGGACACCAAGGGCGACCTGGCGCTGGGTGAGGTGGCGGGCGCCTATCTCATGACCAAGACCGGCGAGACGATGGGGCTGGATTCGACCTTCACGGCCAAGTCGGCGGTGTTCAACCTGTCCGGCTCGGACGGGGAAGACGGTGGGTCGGGCAAGGTCTCTGTCAGTTTCGCCGATCTGAGCGGGGCGACGAAGGGCAACTTCCTGAACCCCGAGATGATGGCGAACATGGCGCTGGCGCTGAACAGCGGGTTCACGATGGACACGTCCTTCAGCTTCGGGGCGATGGCGATGGATTTCGACATCATCCAGGCGCAGGGGCCGACGAAGCTGGTGGCAAATGCCACCGGCGGCAGCTTCGTGCTGGCGATGAACAAGGACCGGATGACCTATGGCAGTTCGCTGGACGGGGCGAAGTTCACGATCTCGGGCGCCGAGATTCCCTTCCCGCAGGTGGAGCTGGCCTTTGCCGAAAGCGGATTCAACGTCGTCATGCCGGTGACGAAATCCGACACGCCGCAGGATTTCGCCTTCCTGACCAAGGTGGTGGATTTCACGGTGTCCGAGGATATCTGGGGCCTGTTCGACCCGGCGGGGACGCTGGCGCGCGATCCGGCGACCTTCATCGTCGATCTGAAGGGCACCGGATTCTGGAAGCAGGATATCATGGACCCCTCGGTGCAGATGGAGGGCGCGACGCCTCCGGGTGAGCTGCACAGCCTGGACCTGACGCAGGTGCTGGCCAAGGCGGCGGGCGCGGAAGTGTCGGCGACGGGCGGGCTGACCTTCGACAACAGCGATCTGGCGACCTTCGGCGGGGTGCCGCGGCCGGATGGCAAGGTGACGGTCAACATCAAGGGGGTGACCAAGCTGGTCGACAACCTGATCGCGCTGGGCATCCTGTCGCAGGACGATGCGATGGGCTTCCGCATGGGGCTGGCGATGTTCGCCAAGCCCGGCGCGGGGCCGGACGAGCTGGTCTCTGAGATCGAATTCAAGGAAGGCGGGTTCTTCGCGAACGGGATGCGGATGCAGTAGACGGCGGGCGGGCGGTTTGCCCGGCCTTGCAGCGGCACGCGGGCGGGACTACCTCATCCCGGTGATGATAGGACCGATGCGATGACCCCCAGCCTTGCCGATCTGAGCCATTCCCTGTTGGACGCTGCCCGCAAGGCGGGCGCGGACAGCGCCGACGCGCTGGCGGTGGCGGGCACGGCCCTGTCCATCGAAATCCGCAAGGGTGCGCTGGAACAGGCGGAGCGGTCGGAAGGGGTGGAGATCGGGCTGCGGGTGCTGGTGGGGCGGCGGCAGGCCTGCGTGTCGGCGTCCGACACCTCAAGCGCGACGATTCAGGCTTTGGCGGAACGGGCCGTGGCCATGGCGCGCGAGGCGCCCGAGGATGCGACGGCGGGGCTGGCGGAGGCTTCGCAGCTGGCGCGGGGCTGGGACCTCGCGGCGCTGGACCTCGCCGATCCGGCGGGGGAGCCTGGGGCGGCCGCGCTGGACGCGCAGGCGCGGGCGGTGGAGGCGGCGGCGCTCGCCTCTGCCGGGATCACCCAGGTCGAGGCTTCGGCCGCCTACAGCCAGCGCGCGCTGCATCTGGCGGCGAGCAATGGATTTTCCGGTGGATACGGGCGGACCTCGACTTCGCTGTCGGCGGTGGCCTTTACCGGCCAAGGCACGGAAATGCAGCGGGACTATGCGGGCGAGGGGCGTATATACGCGGCCGACATGCCCTCGGCGCAGGAGATCGGGCGGCTGGCGGCAGAGCGGACCCTGGCGCGCGTCGGGTCGGTGAAGCCAAAGACCGGCACCTATCCGGTGGTCTATGACGAACGGGTCGCGGCCTCGCTGGTCGGGCATCTCTTGTCGGCGATCAACGGGACCTCGATTGCAAGGGGGTCGAGCTGGGCGCGGGACTTGCTGGGCAAGCCGGTGCTGCCCGCGGGCCTGTCGCTGGTCGAGGACCCGCATCGGGCGCGGATCGGATCGTCGCGACCCTTCGATGGCGAGGGGCTGCCGACCCGGCGGCGCGAGATCGTGGCGGATGGGGCGCTGACCGGCTGGGTGCTGGACCTCGCGACCGGGCGGAAGCTGGGGATGGCCTCCACCGGCAATGCCTCGCGCGGGACGTCGGCGCCGCCCTCGCCTTCGACGACGAACATCGACCTGACGCAGGGCTCGGCGACCCGCGATGATCTGCTGAAGCAGATGGGGACGGGGCTTCTGGTCACGTCGATGATCGGCTCGACCATCAACCCGACGACGGGGGATTATTCGCGGGGCGCCTCGGGCTTCTGGGTGGAGAATGGGCAACTGGCCTATCCGGTGCATGAATGCACGATCGCGGGGAACCTGCGCGACATGCTGCTGCGGATCGTCCCGGCGAATGACGCCCGGGCGCATCTGTCGACCCGCGTGCCCTCGCTTCTGATCGACGGGATGACCCTTGCCGGCGCGTGACCTTGCGCTTCTGACCGAGGCCGCGCGCGAGGCGGGCCGGATCGCGCTGCGCTATTGGCGGAACAGCCCGCAGGTCTGGGACAAGGGCGGCGAGCATGGGCCGGTGACGGAGGCCGATCTTGCGGTGAACGACATGCTGAAGGCACGGCTGACGGCGGCGCGGCCAGAATATGGCTGGCTGTCGGAGGAGACGCCGGATTCGGCGGACCGGCTGGCTGTAGATACGGTGTTCATCGTCGACCCCATCGACGGCACCCGGGCCTTCGTCGCCGGGGAAGAGACCTGGGCGCATTCGCTGGCGGTGGCGCACAAGGGGCGCGTGACGACGGGAGTCGTGTATCTGCCGGCGCTGGATCGTATATACACGGCCTCCGAGACCGCGCCACCGCTGAAGGACGGCCAGCCGATTGCGGCCAGCGCGCGGGAGGAGTTGGCGGGGGCCAACATCCTGACGACGAAGCCGAACCTGGCGCCCGAGAAATGGCCGGGCGGGGTGCCGGATATCACGCGCAACTTCCGCGCGTCCCTGGCCTATCGGCTGTGCCTGGCGGCGGAGGGGCGCTTCGACGGGATGCTGACCCTGCGCGACACCTGGGAATGGGATATCGCCGCGGGGGGGCTGATCGCGGAACGGGCGGGCGCGGTGGTGACGGACCGGAAAGGCCGGGCGCTGCGCTTCAATACGCCCGGCGCGATGGCA
Source organism: Tabrizicola sp. (assembly GCF_036781545.1). GTDB lineage: Bacteria > Pseudomonadota > Alphaproteobacteria > Rhodobacterales > Rhodobacteraceae > Tabrizicola. Next base: position 119,771 of record NZ_DAIQAT010000001.1, on the reverse strand, counting down.
GAGGGCGTGCTGGCCCTGCCGCCAAGGCTACATGCCGAGGCGTTGGCGCGGCTGACGGGGTGAGGGGCTATACACTCCCCCCGGTTTCGGATACTGGCGCCGGACGGTCGAGATTCCGGGACTGTGGGCGAGGAGGCCCGCACCAAAGGGACAGGGGCCGTTTGGCTTGACTGGGCGCAAAGCGCGCCCCCTTTGGAACATACATCCATGACGATCATGAACGTGGCCGCGCCGCTGGCGCAGGCCTTGGCCGACAAGGGCTATGAAACGCTGACTTCCGTGCAGGAGGCCGTGCTGGCCGAAGGCGTCGCGGGCCGCGATGCGCTGGTCTCGGCGCAGACCGGATCGGGCAAGACGGTGGCCTTCGGCCTTGCCGTCGCGCCGGAGATCCTGAACGGGCAGGACGTGCTTCTTTACGCCGACAAGCCCATCGCGCTGGCGATTGCCCCGACGCGGGAGCTTGCGCTGCAGGTCGCGCGCGAGCTGGAGTGGCTGTATGCCGGGGCGCAGGCCAAGCTGGCAACCTGCGTCGGCGGCATGGACTATCGCACCGAACGCCGGGCGCTGGAGCGGGGCGCGCATATCGTCGTCGGCACACCGGGCCGCCTGCGCGACCATATCGAGCGCGGCTCGCTGGACCTGTCCGGCCTCCGCGCCGTGGTGCTGGACGAGGCCGACGAGATGCTGGACCTGGGCTTCGCCGAGGATCTGGAGTTCATCCTGGCCGCCGCCCCGCCCGAGCGCCGGACGCTGATGTTCTCGGCCACCGTGCCGAAGGAGATCGAGAAGCTTGCCGGAGAGTTCCAGAAGGACGCGCTGCGCATCGTCGCCCAGGGCGAGGCGAAGCAGCATGTCGACATCGAATACAAGGCCTATTCGGTGGCGGTGCGCGACCGCGAACATGCGATCTTCAACGTGCTGCGCTACTACGAGGCGCGGACGGCCATCGTCTTCTGCAAGACGCGGGTCAACGTGAACCACCTGCTGGCGCGGATGGGGAACCGGGGGTTCCAGGTCGTGGCGCTGTCGGGCGAGCTGTCGCAGCAGGAACGGACCCATGCGCTGCAGGCGCTGCGCGACGGGCGGGCGCGCGTCTGCATCGCCACCGACGTGGCGGCGCGGGGGATCGACCTGCCGGGGCTGGAGCTGGTGGTCCATGCCGACCTGCCCTCGAACCCGGACACGCTGCTGCACCGCTCGGGCCGGACCGGGCGGGCGGGGAAGAAGGGCGTCTCGGCGGTGATCGTCACCCCGGCCGAGTTCAAGAAGGCGCAGCGCATCCTGTCCAGCGCGAAGGTGGTGGCGGAATGGGGCCCGCCTCCGGGCGCGGATGACGTGCAGGCCAAGGACGACCTGCGCATCCTGGAACATCCGGCGCTGACCTCTCCGGTCGGCGAAGAGGCCGGGATTGCCGGGGACCTGCTGGAACAGTTCGGGCCCGAGGCACTGGCGGCCGCCTTCGTGCGGCTGTGGCGCGAGGGGCGGTCGGCGCCGGAAGTGCTGTCGACCGATGCCGCGATGCCTGCGCCTGCCGCCCCGCGCGAACGGGGGGAGTTCGGGCCTTCGGTCTGGTTCCGCATCGGCGTGGGCCGGTCCGGCCGGGCCGAGGCGCGCTGGCTTCTGCCGAAGATCTGCGATGCGGGCAGCATCGGCAAGGACAGCATCGGTGCGATCCGGGTGCGCGAGGACGAGACCTTCGTGCAGATCGCCGAGGCGGTGGCGGACAGGTTCCGGCAGCAGATCGACCTGGACAAAGGCCTGCTGATGGAGCGGCTGGAGGGCGAGCCCGACTTCGACAAGCCCCGGTTCGACAAGCCGCGCTTCGAGCGTCCGGCGCGGCCGGACCGCGCCGAACGCCCCGCGCGGGCCGAGAAACCCGCCTATACGCCGAAGCCGCCGCGTGTGGTCGAGGAGGAAGAGGCCGAACCTGCGCCGAAGCCGAAGGCCAAGTATGAGGATCGGCCAAAGGCGGCCCCGTCCGAGACGCGGCCCGAACGCAAGGACGATTGGAAGGCCGAGCGTCCGGCGCGGAAACCCTATGAGGAGCGTGCGCCGCGTGCCGAGGGCGACGACGACCGCCCGCGCAAGCCGCGCTGGTCGCCGGACCAGAAATCTGCGCCGCGTTCGGCAGGGTTCAAGAGCCACGGCGGGCCGGCGGATCGGCCGGGCCGGGCGGCGGGCTACAAGAGCCATGGGTCGGAAGGAGCCGCCAAGGGCAAGTCCGAGGGCTGGAAACCGCGCGAGGACGGCGACCGCCCGGCTCGGAAGCCCTATGCAGGAAAGACCGAGGGCTACAAGCCGAGGGAGCGGGCCGAGGATGGCGAGCGCCCGGCGCGGAAGCCCTATGCCGGGAAATCCGACGGCTACAAGCCGCGCGGCGAGGGGTTCAAGCCCAGGGAAGACGGCGACCGCCCCCGGAAACCCTATGCGCCGAAGGGCGAAGGTTTCCGCCCGCGCGAGGATGGCGACCGTCCGAAGAAAACCTATGCCGGGAAGGGCGACGAGGCGCGCCCCTTCGTAAAGCGCGAAGGCGCGGGCAAGGCGGGCGGGTTCAAGAGCCATGCGGCGGGTGGGAAGAAGCCCTTCGACCGGGCAGGTGCGGATCGCCCGGCAAAGCCCAAGGCGGACGCGCGGGACACCTCGAAGCGGTTCGTGCCGCCGAAAGGGCCGAAGCGCTGAGTTCTTGACGGGCGGGGTGCCCCTCTCCCTCTCCCCATGAGGGGGAGGGAAGCGCGGTAGGAAAGACCTTCCGCTTCAGATCCCCGAGACAGCAAAGCCGCCGACCCTTGGGGTCTGGCGGCTTCTGCATGTCAGGGGTTTCAGGGAAGAATGGTGCCGGTGAAGGGACTCGAACCCCCGACCCCATCATTACGAATGACGTGCTCTACCAGCTGAGCTACACCGGCATTCTTCCCTGCGCGGGCTTTAGCACCGCCCATCCGGACTGTGTAGCCCTAATTTGCGCGCCGGGCGATCTCGTCTAGCGGGAGGGGTTCCTCCTCTGGCGGCGGGGGGGCGGGCTCCGGTTCGGGGCGGGCTTCCATCAGTGGCAAAAGCTCGGCCAGGGCGGGCGAGCTGCTGGTGGCGGGGGGCGTCTTCCAGGACAGGGTGTCGAAGCTGCCGCAGTTCTCGCAGACCGGCTGCCAGCCATCGTGGATCGCGTGGCACTTGTCGCAAACCCATTGCGGGCCACGCGGCGCCGCGATGGCGCGCGCGACAATATCGCGCACGATGGAATCCTCAGCCCCCTCGCCCCGCGCGATGGCGGCAAGTATGGCCAGCGAGCGTTGCGTCGGCGCGCGGGTGGCGACATCGCCGAGAGCGCGGCGGGCGGCGGGAAAATCTTCCGCCGCGACAAGGAGTTCCGCGAGGAGCATCTTCGATTCGTCACTGTCGGGCCGGGCATTGGTCAGGATGCGGAAGCGCTTCAGGCGGTCCTGCGGCGTCTCGTCAGGCTCGATCTCGGCGAAGGCGGCGGCGAGGTCGGGGTGGGGCAGGACCTCCCAGGCCTTCTTCAGCACACGGGTCGCGTTCTTGGGGTCCCCCTTCGCCAGATAGCCGCGCGCAGCCATCGCCGCTGCCGGGATCAGGTCGGGCGACAGCCGGTTCGCCTCGATCGCCGCCTCGCGCGTTTCGATGCTGGCATCGTCTTCGATGACCGTGCGCGCCTGTTGCAGCGCCAGCACGGCGTCGCGGCGGCGGTAGACGTCCTTCGGCAGGGTCCCGGCCTTGAGCTTTGCGCCCAGAGTGGTCCGCGCGCCTGACCAGTCGCCCGCGTCGGATTGCAGCTGCAACAGGATGTCCTGCGTCTCTGCATGCCGGGGCCGCAACTCGAAGGCTTTCTCTGCCAGCTTCAGCGCGACCTCGCGGTCGCCCTCGGCCAGTTTCTGCTGGAGCAGGCCGCGCACGCCGACGAAACGGGTGGCGTCGTCCTTAAGCAGGGTCTTGTAGGCCTCGGTCGCGCGCTTGCGGTCCCCCGCGGCCTCGGCGGCCTGGGCGACGAGGAGCGTGGTGAGCTCGGGCTTGCCCAGCAACCGCTCGGCATTCTGCGCGCGGGTCAGGGCCAGCCGGGGTTCGCCGGAAGCCAGCGCCATCATCCCTTCGGACAGCGCGCGGTAGCCCTTGCGTTCGCGATTGCGGTCGAAATAGCGCGAGATCGCGGTCTCATCCCCGTTCAGGAAGCGGAAGGTGGCGGCGAGCAAGCCCAGGATCTTCAATGCCAGCCAGATGGCGAGGAACAGGACGACGCCTAGGACGACGGCCTGGACCGGGCCGATGGTGAACTCCCACCCCGCGACCACGATTCGCATCGCCTCGCCCGATTCCGAGAGCAGCCCGGCACCGAGGGCCAGCGCGCCGATGACGACGACGAAGAGAATGACCTTTGTCAGCGACCAGAGCATCATTCCCCCCGTGCGGCTTGCAGGGCCGCATTGGCCGCCAGATGGGCTTTCGCCTGGGCAATCCAGGGGCCGAGCGGGGCTTTCACGGCGGGATCGAGCGGGTCAAGCTCGGCCAGCGCATCGGCGACGCGACCTTCCGACAGGGCGAATTCGGCGCGGGACAGCACGGCGTCGGGCGTGTTGCCCTCCAACGGGGTCAGGGGCCGGGCGCCGGTCTGCGCGGCCAGGAAATCGACCATGCGATCGCCCCAGCCGCCCTCGGTGCTAAGGTCACGGGCGGCACGCAGGGCCGCGCGAGCGGCCTCTGGAAAGGCGGACTGGAGCTGCGCCAGCGTAGGAGAGCCGGTTTCCGCGAGAGGGGACAGGGCCTGTGTCAGCGTGGAATCGTTCGCGCCCTGAAGTTCATCGGTGAAGGGCTGGCCGGTCGCAACGGCGGCAGCCAGGGTGTCGAGCGCCTTTGAGCGGGCTGCGGCCTGGGCTGCCGCTTCGGCTTCGCTGGCGCGGGTGGTGGCATCGGCTTCTGCCGCGCTCAACCGTGCGAGGGCGTCATCCAGCTTCTGTTGCAGGGCCGGATCGGAGCCTTGGGCGGGCAGGCTGGCGACGCGCTGTTCCAGCTCGGTGACCTTTGCGGTCAGTGCGGCGGTCGAGGCGCTGCCATCGGCCGGGATCGCCTCGATCGCGGCAAGGCGCTGGTCAAGGGCATCGAGGCGCGAGAGGTCCGGTGCCGCCGGGGCCGGTGCTGACTCCAGCGCGGTGATCCGTTCGGTCAACGCTGAAAGGTCGGCGGAGAGTTTCTGGTCCGCGGCGCCCAGCTGTTTCGTTGCCTCATCCAGCTGTGCGGTCAACGTCGCGAGGTTGGCCGAATCAGCGGCAAGGCCAAGCACATTGAAATGCGACAGGGCAAAGCCGCCGATGGCCGCAAGCGCCCCGCCAAGCAGCGGGCCAAGGATACCGGCGCGGCGGGGCGCGGATGGTAAAGCCGGTTCGGGCGGCAGTTCGGGCGCGGCCACGGGTTCGGGCGGGACCTCGGCCACGAAAGGGACCGCCTGGACGGGGTCGGCCGTGAGGGGCTCGGGCGTAACGGTCTCGGGGGTCTCAGGCGAAAAGCTTTCCGGCTGAGGGTCCTTGCGTCTGGTCATGCTGCGGCCCTTTCCGTCCCTGACCCTAACCTAAGCACTGGCCCGCCAAGGGTTCAAGGCGCAGGCAGGTCGGCAAGCAAGCTTTCGACGGCATCGAGCATTGCCCCTGCATCGGGATGGCGCGCCGTGACAAGCGCCGCGCGAGGAAGATCGCCTAGCGCCTCGGCGACGGTGTTGCTCATCGCCGCAATGTGAAGCTCGGCGCGGGTGTCCGGCGGCAGGGCGGCACGGAAAAGCGCTGCGCTGCGCGGGGAAAAGAGCGGAATGAGGACCGGACCGGGCGAGCGGAGCAGCGCCAGCGCCTCGGGGGCTATGGGCTGTGCCTCCTGGGTATATACTATTGCAACATCCGTATTGATACCGAAAGATTCAAGCAATTCCAGTAGATTACCATGTGTATCTACACCACGTAAATACAGAATCCTGCCATCTGGTGGGTCGTTGCCGATGGCTTTCGCCAGGGTTTCGGCATCCCCGTCAGCCGACTTTGCCTGGAATCCGGCGGCGGCGGCGACCTTGGCGGTCTTGTGTCCGACGCACCAGGCGAGGCTGGGCAGATGAACGCCCAATCGACGGGCGCCCTCGACCGCGCGGGCCGAGGTGAAGACGATGGCGGCATAGTCGCGGGCCGGGATCGACGGGCTCAGGAAGCGCGGGGCGATCAGGGGGGCGACGAGGGGCCGCAGCCTTGCACCGAAGCGATCGTTCAGCGCGGCGGCGAAGGCCTCGCCCTCGGCCCGGGGGCGGGTCACGAGGACGGGAATGACCGCTGCGGATTGTTTCACCATGAGCAAGGTGTTACCTGCCGATGACCCATCGTGCAACGGCGGCCATGGACCGGACCCTGACCCTTCTCGGCATCGAATCGAGCTGCGACGATACGGCGGCGGCGGTGGTGCGCGCGGGTGCGGGGGGAGCGGAGATCCTGTCGTCGCAGGTGCTGGGCCAGACCGCGCTGCACGAGGCCTTTGGTGGCGTGGTGCCCGAGATCGCGGCCCGCGCCCATGCCGAGCGGCTGGACGGGGTGGTGGAAGAGGCGCTGACGGTGGCCGGGGTCTCGCTGGACCAGATCGACGGGATTGCCGTGACGGCGGGGCCGGGGCTGATCGGCGGGGTGTTGTCGGGCGTGATGCTGGCGCGGGGGCTGGCGGCGGCGAAGGGCCTGCCGCTGGTGCCGGTGAACCACCTTGCCGGTCATGCCCTGACGCCGCGGCTGACGGACGGAATTGCCTTTCCCTACCTGATGTTGCTGGTCTCTGGCGGGCACTGCCAGTTCCTGCTGGTTCAGGGGGTGGACCGCTTTACCCGCCTTGGCGGAACCATCGACGATGCGCCGGGTGAGGCGTTCGACAAGACGGCGAAGCTGCTGGGCCTGCCGCAGCCGGGGGGGCCTTCGGTCGAGGCCGAGGCGGCTTTGGGCGATGCCGGGCGGTTCCGGTTTCCCCGGCCCCTGCTGGACCGCGAGGGATGCGACATGTCCTTCTCCGGCCTGAAGACCGCGCTCCTCCGGGCGCGGGATGCGCTGGTGGCAGAGAAGGGCGGGATCACGGTGCAGGATCGTCGCGACCTCTGTGCAGGGTTCCAGGCGGCGGTGGCGGAGGTGCTGGCAAAGAAAACATCGCGCGCGATGGAAATGGCGGGCGAGCGGCCCACTGCCCTTGCGGTGGCGGGGGGTGTGGCCGCGAATAGCACGATTCGGGCCATGTTAGAGACGGTTTCAGCCCGTGCCGGTGTGCCCTTCCTCGCTCCCCCGCTGCGGCTTTGCACCGACAACGCGGCAATGATCGCCTGGGCGGGAATCGAGCGGTTGCGCGCTGGTCTGTCGCACACGACCAATTTCATCGCCCGGCCGCGCTGGCCGCTGGATGACCGAGCTCCGGCCTTGCTCGGGTCGGGCAAGAAGGGGGCCAAGGCATGATCGGGATCGCGGGAGCGGGGGCGTTCGGAACGGCTTTGGCGGTGGCTCTGGCGAAGGGCGGGCGCGAGGTAAGGCTCTGGGCGCGCGACCCGGATCAGGTGCGGCTGATGCACGAGACAAGGCGGAACGACCACGCGCTGCCGGGGGTGGAGCTGCCGGAAAACGTCTCTGTTCATGCTGAAATCGGGGAAATCTGCACTGGAGAGGCGCTGCTTCTGGCGATGCCGATGCAGGCCCTGGGTGCTGCGCTGGACGCCTGGCCCGAGATAGACGAACGGCAGCCGCTGGTCGCCTGCTGCAAGGGCGTGGATCTGACCACCCTGCGCGGGCCGGTCGCGGTGATCGAGACGCGTCGCCCGGGGGCGCCGGCGGCGATCCTGACCGGACCCAGCTTCGCGGCGGATATCGCGCACGGTCTGCCGACGGCGCTGACGCTGGCCACCACGGGCGAGGGCGAGGCCTTGCAGGAGCTGCTCTCCACCCCCACGCTGCGGCTTTACCGGACCGATGACGTGATCGGCGCAGAGCTTGGCGGCGCGCTGAAGAACGTCATCGCCATCGCCGCCGGCACGGTGATCGGCGCGGGACTTGGCGACAGCGCCCGGGCGGCACTGATGACGCGCGGCTATGCCGAGATGGTGCGGCTGGCGGAAGCTCTGGGCGCAAGGGCCGAAACCTTGTCGGGCCTCTCCGGCTTTGGCGATCTCGTGCTCACCTGCACCTCCACCCAGTCGCGCAACTTCCGCTTTGGCTGCGCCCTGGGCAAGGGCGAGGCTTTCGACCCCAGGGTCACGGTCGAGGGCGTGGCCACCGCCCGAGCCGTCGTCAGGCTGGCCGAGGGAAAGGGAATCGACATGCCGGTGACGGCGATGGTCAATGCGCTTGCCCTTGGCCGGATCGCGTTGAATGATGCCATCGGGCTGCTGATGAGCCGGCCCCTGAAACAGGAATGACCATGCGTTACGCCTTGATCTGCCTCGACAAACCCAACGCCCTGCAAACACGGGTAGAAAACCGGGCCGCGCATCTCGCGTATATACAGGAGACCGGCGTGGTGGAGCAGGCGGGTCCCTTCATCGATGCGGCGGGCCAGATGTGCGGCAGCCTTCTGGTGTTGGGCGTCGGCTCGAAGACGGAGGCTGAGGCCTGGGCGGCGGATGACCCCTACGCGAAGGCCGGGCTGTTCCAGTCGGTGATGATCCAGGAATGGAAGCGGGTGATCGGATGAACCATTGGCTTTTCAAGTCGGAGCCCGATGTCTGGGGCTGGGACCACCAGGTCGCCAAGGGCGATGAGGGCGAGGAATGGCACGGCGTGCGCAACTATCAGGCGCGCAACAACATGCGGGCGATGAAGATCGGGGACCGGGGGTTCTTCTACCATTCGAACATCGGCAAGGAAGTGGTCGGGATCGTCGAGGTCTGCCGGGAAAGCAGCCCCGACAGCACCACCGACGACCCGCGCTGGGACTGCGTCTGGATCAAGGCGGTGAAGCCCCTGAAGCGGGTGATCGGCCTGGAGGAGTGCAAGGTCACGCCGGGGCTCGAGAAGATGGTGCTGGTCAACAACTCTCGCCTGTCGGTGCAGCCGGTCAGCGCCGAGGAATGGGAGATCATCTGTCGGCTGGGTGGCGTTGACCCCTAGGCGGGCGAAGCCCGTATATACAGGGGGAAGCATGTCCGATATAGAGGAAGCAGGTGAACGCAAGCGCGGCACTGGCGCGCGCTTCGTCTATGACACCTTGCGGGACGAGATCCTGAACCTGGTGCTGCAACCCGGTGAACCGATTGACGAAATCGGCCTGGCGGACCGGCTGAGCATGTCGCGCACCCCGATCCGCGAGGCACTGGTGCGGCTGGCGGGCGATGGGCTGGTGACGCTCTTGCCGAACCGCTCCACCGTGGTCTCGCAGATCGACTTTCCCAATCTGCATCATTTCTTCGACGCCCTGACGCTGATGTATCGCGTGACCACAAGGCTGGCGGCGCAGTTCCACGATGCGGCGGACCTTGCCGAAATTCGCGCCCGGCAGGAGGCTTTCGCCAAGGTGGTCCTCGCTGGGGATACGGCGGGGATGATCCAGTTGAACCGCGACTTCCATGTCGCCATCGCCGAAGCCGGGCGGAACCCCTATTACCTGCAACTCTTCTCGCGCCTCCTGGACGAAGGGCGGCGCATCATGCGGCTGTATTACTACCCCACCTTCGAGGCGCGCCTGCCGCATCCGTATATACAGGAGCACGAGGCGATCATCGCGGCCGTGGCGGCGCGGGATGTAGATACATGCGACCGGCTGGCGAAGGATCACGCCGACAAGATCGTCCGGCAGATCCAGGACATGATGGCCCGCGACCTGCGGCAGGATATCGAGCTCTGAACCAACTTCTGGTCTTGCGCATTGAAACCATGGGCAAAAATCTTGTCGACAAATAAAATGCAATCTATATCCTGTGCCGAGGATGCGGATTCGGCCGCCATAGGAGGATTGCAATCATGACGTCGGACATCTTCTCGGGAACGATCCCGGCCCTGATGACCCCTTGCAAGGCAGACCGCAGCCCGGACTTCGACACGCTGGTCGCCAAGGCGAAGCAGCTCGTCGGCCTCGGCATGTCCGCCGTGGTTTACTGCGGGTCGATGGGCGACTGGCCGCTTTTGACCACCGAACAGCGCATGGAAGGCGTGGAGCGGCTGGTGAAAGCCGGGATCAAGGTGGTCGTCGGCACCGGCGCGGTGAACACCGCCACTGCCGCCGCCATCGCCGCGCATGCCCAGAAGGTGGGCGCGCATGGGCTGATGGTGATCCCCCGCCTTCTGTCGCGCGGCACGGTGGTCGCGGCGCAGCGGGCGCATTTCAAGGCGGTGCTGTCCGCCGCGCCGAAGCTGCCTGCGGTGATCTACAACAGTCCCTATTACGGCTATTCCACCAAGGCCGACCTGTTCTTCCAGATCAGGGCCGAGCACCCGAATCTGGTCGGCTTCAAGGAATTCGGCGGCTATGCCGACCTGTCCTATGCCGCCGAGGCGATCACCGGGGCCGGCGCGGACCTGAAGCTGATGATCGGCGTCGATACGGCGGTCTACCACGGCTATGTCAACTGCAACGCCGATGGCGCGATCACCGGGATCGGCAACATCCTCCCGCGTGAGGTGCTGCATCTGGTCTCGCTCTGCCGCGCCGCGCAGAAGGGTGACGCCGAGGCGCGGCGGCTGGCTTATGAGCTGGACCAGGCGATGCAGGTTCTGTCGGAAGTCGACGCCGGGCCGGATCTGGTCTTGTTCTTCAAGCATATGATGGTCGTGCGGGGCGAGACAGCCTACACCCATCACTTCAACGAAGGCGATGCGCTGTCGGCCAGCCAGAAGGGCTTCATCGAGGCGCAGCTTCGCATGTTCGACGCCTGGTATGCGGATTGGGCGAAGCAGCCGGAGGCACGGAAATACGCCGCCTGATATGACGCGGGTCACCGTCATCGGCGCCGGGGTCATCGGGCTGTCTGCCGCCCTGATGGCGCAGGCGCGGGGGCTTTCCGTCACGGTGGTGGACCGCGAAGGTCCCGCGGCAGGGGCCTCGGCGGGGAATGCCGGGGCTTTCGCCTTCACCGACATCCTGCCACTGGCCTCGCCCGGTATCCTGCGCAAGGCGCCGAAATGGCTGCTGGACCCGCTGGGCCCGCTGACCATTCCGCCCGCCTATGCGCTGCAGATCGCGCCCTGGCTCTACCGCTTCTGGCGCGCTTGTTCGCCCCGCGCCGTCGCGGCCTCTACCACGGCCCAGACGGCGCTGATGGACCTGTCCCGGGCCGAGTTAGAGCCGTTTCTCGCCGTGACCGGCACGCTTCCGATGCTGCGCAAGGACGGCAACCTTCAGGTCTATGAGGGCGAGGCCGAGTTACAGGCGTCGCTTCCGGGCTGGCAGGCCCGGGAGGCACATGGGATCGAATTCCGCCATATGACGGCGGCCGAGATGGCAGGGGTGCAACCGGGTCTCTCGCCCCGCTTCACCCATGGCACCTTCACCCCCGGCTGGTATTCCATCGCCGATCCAAAGAACTATGTGCTGGCACTGGCGGAGCGATTCCAGGCCCAGGGCGGGACGATCCGGCGCGCCGAGGTGACGGGGCTGGAGCCGCGGGAGAGTGGCGTGTATATACGCACCAAAGGTGAGCCCTTGGCCGCCGACAAGGTCGTACTGGCCGCCGGGGCGTTCTCGCACCGGATCGCGGCGACGTTGGGCGAACGCATCCCGCTGGAAACCGAGCGCGGCTACAATACCACCCTGCCGCCCGACGCGCTGGACCTGCGCTGTCAGGTGACGTTCGGCGGCCACGGCTTCGTGGTCTCGCGCCTGTCGACCGGTATCCGGGTGGGCGGTGCGGTGGAGCTTGGGGGCCTGTCGCTGCCGCCGAACTACAAGAGGTCCGAAGCCATGCTCCGGAAAGCGAAGGCTTTTCTGCCAGGCCTGAAGACCGAAGGCGGCACGCAATGGATGGGCTTCCGTCCCTCGCTGCCCGACAGCCTGCCCGCGATTGGCCGGTCGAAAGCCACGCCGAATGTGATCCATGCCTTCGGCCACGGCCACCTCGGCCTGACCCAAAGCGCGGGGACGGCGCGGCTGGTGGCCGACCTTCTGACCGGGGCGCCGCCCGCGCTGGACCTGACCCCTTTCTCGCCGCAAAGGTTTTGACATGGCCGTATATACATTCTCCTGCCTCGACGGACACACCTGCGGCAACCCGGTGCGGCTGGTCTCGGGCGGCGGACCGCGCCTGCAGGGGGCGACCATGCTGGAGCGGCGGGCGCATTTCCTGAAGGATTACGACTGGATACGGACCGGCCTCATGTTCGAGCCGAGGGGGCATGACATGATGTCCGGCTCCATCCTCTACCCGCCGACCCGCGAGGATTGCGACGTTGGCGTGCTGTTCATCGAGACCTCCGGCTGCCTGCCGATGTGTGGCCACGGCCTGATCGGGACGGTGACCATGGGGATCGAAAATGGCCTCATCACCCCGCGCGAGCCGGGGCGGCTGGCGGTGGATGCTCCTGCCGGGCGGGTCGAGGTTTCGTATATACAGGAGGACCGGTTCGTCGAGGAGGTTCGGCTGACCAACGTGCCGGGATTCCTTTATGCAGAAGGGCTTACGGCAGAAGTCGAGGGTCTGGGCGAGGTGGTGGTGGACGTGGCCTATGGCGGCAACTTCTATGCCATCGTCGAGCCGCAGAAGGCCTTCCGCGATATGGCGGACCATACGGCGGGTGAGCTGGTGGGCTGGTCGCCGAAGCTGCGGGCGGCGCTGAATGCGAAGTATGAATTCGTGCATCCCGAGCATCCGGCGATCAAAGGGTTGAGCCATATCCTTTGGACCGGCAAGCCGACGGTTCCGGGCGCCCATGCCCGCAACGCCGTGTTTTATGGGGAAAAAGCCATCGACCGGAGCCCCTGCGGGACCGGAACCTCGGCCCGGATGGCGCAGCTGGCGGCGAAGGGGAAGCTGGCGGTGGGGGACGAGTTCCACCACGAAAGCATCATCGGCTCGATCTTCAAGGGGCGGGTCGAGGCGTCCGCGACGGTGGCGGGGCGAGAGGCGATCGTGCCCTCCATCGCCGGCTGGGCGCGGCAGACGGGGATCAACACGATCTTCATCGACGACCGGGACCCGTTCGCGCATGGGTTCGTGGTGAAATAGCCGCTGGCCGGGCGTTCTGTGTGTTAGGTCAACGGGTTGGCGGGGCGCGATGCGTCTGGAAACCGTATGGATCGCGTCTGGATTCCGTCCATACGCGCGTCTGGCGGTTTTGGTGTTAACCACTCCGGGCGAATCGGGGGCTGTCCCCCCTTCTCCGCTCTCCCCGCGCGGATGGTCGGTTGGCCCCCACCCTGCGAAAACCTACCCTTTCGCCGAGAAGTAATCCGCGATGGTCTTGGCCATGGCCTCGGAAATCCCGTCCACCGCCTGCAAATCTGCCACCCCGGCCCGGGCGACCGCCTTGGCGCTGCCGAAATGTTGCAGGAGCGCGCGTTTGCGGGTGGCGCCGATGCCGGGAATGTCGTCCAGCGGCGTCAGGCTGACCGCCTTCGCGCGTTTGGCGCGGTGGGCGCCGATGGCCCAGCGGTGCGCCTCATCCCGCAGGCGCTGGATGAAGTAGAGTACGGGGTCGTTCCGTTGCAAGGCGAAGGGGCGTTCGCCGGGGCGGTGGAATTCCTCTTTCCCGGCGTCGCGGTCAATGCCTTTCGCCACGCCGACCATGGCGATGTCGTCCACCCCAAGCTCGGCCATGATCCCGGCCACGGCGGAGACCTGCCCGGCGCCGCCGTCGATCAGCAGGAGGTCGGGCCACATCTCGGTCTTCCGCTCGGGGTCTTCCTTGAGGAGACGCTCGAAGCGGCGGGTCAGGACTTCCCTCATCATGCCAAAGTCGTCGGAGTTCGCCCCGGCCTCGGATTTGATGTTGAACTTGCGGTATTGCGACTTCAGGAAGCCATCCGGCCCGGCGACGATCATTCCCCCGACGGCATGGGCGCCCTGGATATGGGAGTTGTCGTAGACCTCGATCCGCTGCGGCGGGGCGTCGAGGTCGAAGGCTTCGGCCAGGCCCGCCAGCAGCTTGTTCTGGGTGGTCGACTCGGCCATCCGGCGGGCGAGGCTTTCGCGGGCGTTCCGCACCGCGTTTTCCACAAGCTCGGCCTTCTCGCCGCGCTGGGGCACGGCAAGCTCCACCTTGCGGCCCGCCCGCACCGCAAGCGCTTCGGCCACCAGGTCGGGGTTGTCGACGGGGTGGGACAGCAGGATCAGGCGGGGCGGCTCCTTGTCGTCGTAGAACTGGGTGAGGAAGGCCTCCATGATCTCGGGCGCTTCGGCCCCGGCCCCGGTCTTGGGGTAGAAGTCGCGGTTGCCCCAGCTTTGGTTGGCGCGGATGAAGAAGACCTGCACGCAGGCCTGCCCCTGTTCGAGGTGAAGCGCGACCACATCGGCCTCGGTCACACCTTGCGGGTTGATGCCCTGGCTCTGCTGGATCTGGGTCAGCGCCTTGATCCGGTCGCGCAGTGCGGCGGCGCGTTCGAACTCCATCGCTTCCGAGGCCTGCGCCATGTCGCGGGCGAGGTTGGCCTGGACCGAGGTGGTCTTGCCTTCGAGGAACCGCTCGGCGTCGGCGACGAGGTCGGCATAGCCTTCTTCGCTGATCTTGCCGACGCAGGGGGCGGAGCAGCGCTTGATCTGGTATTGCAGGCAGGGGCGGGTGCGGGACTCAAACATGCTGTCCGAGCAGTTCCGCAAGAGGAAGACCTTCTGCAACTGGTTCAGCGTGCGGTTCACCGCGCCCGCGCTGGCGAAGGGGCCGAAATAGGCGCCCTTCTCGGACTTCTTGCCGCGGTGCTTCTTGATCTGCGGATAGGGATGCTCGGCCGAGATCAGGATGTTCGGGAAGCTCTTGTCGTCGCGCAGGAGCACATTGTAGCGCGGCTTCAGCTGCTTGATGAGGTTCTGTTCCAGCAGCAGCGCCTCAAGTTCCGTCCGCGTGGTCAGGAACATCATCGAGGCGGTTTCGTGGATCATCCGGGCGATCCGACCGGAGTGGCCGGACGGGCGGGCATAATTGGTGACGCGCGCCTTCAGGTTGCGCGCCTTGCCGACATACAGCACCTCGGAGGCCGCGTTCAGCATCCGGTAAACCCCCGGCGAACCGTCGAGAGTGCGGAGGTAATCCTGGATCACCTCATGTCCGGTGCGGGGTTTTGGATCCGTGAGTTCGGGCATGGTCTGCGGTCTGTCGATTCTTGGGTGGGCTGCCACCGAAGGGGGGCGGTGGCAAGAGCAAAGCTGTCCACGGAATCTGGGGATAACTCTGCGGAGAAGATTTCAGGAGTGCGGATTTTCCCTTGTTTTCGGCCCGGTTCGTGAAGTTGCCTATTTTTTAGGCAATTTAGGAAGTCATTGATTTTACTGGAAAGATTTTCTTGGCCGACGCAAATCCCTGAAATCTCAAGTGAATCATGACGATCTTGTGACGGCGGCGTGAGAAGTGGACAAGTTGACGCGGGGTTGCTTTGGAAAGCCTATTCCACGCCCAGAACGTCGGGGGTTTTCCAGCCCAGATGCTGGCCGCCATCCACCGCGACGAACTGGCCTGTGACGCCCGGGCTGTCGAGGAAGAACCCCAGCGCGGCGGTGATGTCCTGCGGGTTCGCGCCCCGGCCCAGAACGGTTGCGGCGCGCTGGCGGGCGAAGTGGGTTTCGCTCTGGCGGGAACCCCTCAGGGTTGGGCCCGGGCCGATGGCGTTGACGCGGATGTTCGGTGCAAGGCCCTGGGCGGCGGTCTGCGTCAGGGCCCAGAGGCCCATCTTGGCGATGGTATAGGTGGAGAATTCGGGCGTCAGCTTCAGGATGCGCTGGTCGATCATGTTGACGATCAGGCCCTGGGCGAGGGGTTCGCCGTTTTCGTCCGTGGTGGCCGCGGGGCACTGGCGCGCGAAGGCTTGGGTCAGGACGTAAGGAGCGCGCAGGTTCGATTCGATGTGCCGGTCCCAGCCCTGGCGGGTAGAGGTGTCGATCCGGTCATACTCAAAGATCGAGGCGCTGTTGACCAGCACGGCAAGCGGGCCGAGCGCGGCGGTCGCGGCGGGGATCAGCGCCTGGACTTGCGCTTCCTGCAACAGGTCGGCGTGGAAGGCCTGCGCCTTGCGGCCCAGGGCGCGGATCTCGGCGACCGTGGCCTCGGCCTCTTCTGCCGAGGAGGCATAGTGGATCGCCACGTCATGGCCCCGACCCGCCAGATACAGCGCCATCGCCCGGCCCAGCCGCCTGGCCCCGCCCGTCACCAGCGCCGTCATTTCGCGCGTCCCCCGCAGCTGCAGGTCTTTTCCCCGATCAGGTAGCGCCCGCATCTGCCGCAGCGCGGCGCCCCCGGACGTTTCCGCAGCACGCGGGGGAGGGCGGAGGGAAAGAGCGCGCGGCCGATGAAGGCGATCAGCGCCATGAATCCGAGGAAGACGATGATGACCTTGACCAGCATCTAGAGACCGTATCGCGCCCAGAGCGCCCGATCCTCGACCGCGCCGAGGGTTTCGTCGAGGAAAGAGAGGCCAAGGCGCTGGAACAGGCTGCGCTTGCGGCCGAGGGGGAGGAGCTTCACCTTTTCACCGTAGAGGTCCTTCAGCTTCGGCACCATATGGGCGACACCGTCGGTCAGGCCAAGGTCGACCGATTGCTGCCCGACCCAGATGTCGGCGTTGAAGAGGTCGGCGGTATCGTTCAGCCGGATGCCCCGACTGCGCCGGACATGGTCGATGAAGGCTTGGTGGATCGGGGTCTGCAAGGCCTTGAGGCGTTCGATGTCTTCGGCTTTCTGCGGCAGGAACGGGTCGGCAAAGCTTTTCGACCGGCCCGCCGTGACCACGCGACGCTCGACCCCTTGCCGGGCCATCAGTTCGGGGAAGCCGAAGCTGGCGAAGATCACGCCGATGGAGCCGACGATGCTGCTGGGGTCGACCCAGATCTCATCCGCCGCGCAGGCCAGCCAGTAGCCGCCCGAGGCCGCGACATCCTCGACGAAGGCATGGACGGGGATGTTCTTTTCGTCTGCCAGACGCCGGATGCGGGCGGCGATCAGGGACGATTGCACCGCCGAGCCTCCGGGCGAGTTGATGGCGAGCGCCACAGCCACCGGCTTCGACTTGAACGCCTTGTCGATAAGCGGGGCCAGCGCCTCGTCGTTCAGCGACCGGGTGCCGGTGCCGATGGTGCCCGAAAGGCGGATCACCGGGACGAGGGCGGGTTTCGGCAGGAAGGGGATGAAGCGGCGCATGGGCCAGAGGTAAGGCCTATGGGGCTTGCGGGCAAGGGCGCGGCGCGGCAGGGTTCGGGGATGATCGACAAGCTGGAAATGTTCATCGCGCTGGCGAAGGAGCGGCATTTCGGCCGCGCGGCCGAGGCCTGCGGGGTGACGCAGCCCTCGCTGTCGTCGGCGATCCGGCAGCTGGAGGACCAGCTGGGCGTGCAGCTGGTGTTCCGTGGCAGCCGCTTCCAGGGCCTGACGCCCGAAGGCCAGCGGGTGCTGGACCGGGCGCTGGGCATCGTCGGCGACGTCCGTGCGCTGAAGGACGAAATGCGGGTGGTGCGCACGGGCCTCTCGGGCAATCTGCGGATCGGGGTGATCCCCACCGCCCTGCCGATGGTGGCAGACCTGACCGGCCCCTTCACCCAGAAGCATCCGAACGTGCGGGTGTCGATCCTGTCGCGGACCAGCGTGGAGATCCTGACCGGGATCGAGGCCTTGGATCTGGAGGCGGGGATCACCTATCTGGACAACGAGCCGCTGGGCCGGGTGTCGCAGGTGCCGCTTTATACCGAGTTCTATCGCCTGCTGATCGCGCCGGGGTCGGAGTTGGCGGGACGGCGCCAGGTCAGCTGGAACGACCTTTCGGTGATACCGCTGTGTCTTCTGACCTCGGACATGCAGAACCGGCGGATCGTCAACCAGCATCTGGGCGAGGCGGGGGTGGATGCGGTGCCGATGATCGAGTCGAACTCGACCATGGCGCTGATGGCGCATGTGCTGACCGGGCGCTGGGCTTCCGTGGTGCCGAAGAAGCTGGCCGACATGTTCGTGGCCGACGGGCGGTTGCATTCGATTCCCATCGTCGAGCCCGAGGCAGAGCATTCGGTGGGCCTGATCGCCGCGCGGCGCGATCCGCAGACCCCGGTCCTGCAGGCGTTGGTCGATGAAGCGGTCCGGTTGTTTCGATAGTTTATGCCTATCGTTTGACGACACATCTGTATTGAAAATGCTATCAATCTGCCTATGACTGTATAGACGCCAGCCACAGGTCCGCCCGCAATGCTTGATTCTGCCGATCAATCCGACCGGATTGCTGAAATCCTCGAAGCCCATCTCGGGCTTGAAGGTCCCCTGCTGCCCATCCTGCACGCGATTCAGGAGGCGTTCGGCTATGTCCCTGACAGTGCCGTGCCGCAGATCGCGGCGGCCTTGACGCTGTCGAAGGCGGAAGTGCATGGGGTGATCAGCTTCTACCACGATTTCCGGGCGAAACCGGCAGGGCGCCATGTGCTGAAACTGTGCCGGGCCGAGTCCTGCCAGACCATGGGCGCGGATGCGGTGGCGGACCGGATCAAGCGGGCGCTGGGGATCGACTGGCACGAGACGACGGCCGATGGCCGCGTGACGCTGGAGCCGGTGTTCTGCCTGGGCCTGTGCGCCTGCGGACCGGCGGCGATGGTGGACGGGCGGCTGGTCGGTCGCTGTGACGAGGGGATCGTCGCGGAGGTGGCGCAATGAAGATCTACGTTCCTCTCGATTCCGCCGCGGTGGCGCTTGGCGCCGACAAGCTGGTTTCCGCGATCCAGGCCGAGGGCGCACGGCGCGGCGTGACGGTGGACGTTGTCCGCAACGGCAGCCGCGGGATGATCTGGCTGGAGCCGCTGGTCGAGGTGGTGGGATCCGAGGGCCGTCTGGGCTTCGGGCCGATGACGGTGGCGGACGTGCCGGGCCTCTTCGGCGATCTCTTCGCGCATCCCAAGGCGCTGGGGCTGGTCGAGGAACTGCCCTGGATGAAGGGCCAGACCCGTCTGACCTTCGCCCGCGTCGGCGTGATCGACCCGCTGTCGCTGGAAGAGTACCGCGCGCATGGCGGCCTTGCCGGGCTGGAGCGCGCGAAGGGCATGACCAAGGCCGAGATCGTCGCCGAGGTGACGGAGTCGGGCCTGCGCGGCCGCGGCGGCGCGGGCTTCCCGACGGGGATCAAGTGGAAGACAGTTTCCGAAGCGCCGGGCGAGCAGAAATACATCGTCTGCAACGCGGATGAGGGCGACAGTGCCACCTTCGCCGACCGGATGCTGATGGAGGGCGACCCCTTCACCCTGATCGAGGGCATGGCGATCGCCGGGCTGGCCTGCGGGGCGACCAAGGGCTATGTCTATATCCGCAGCGAATACCCAGTGGCGATCCGGGTGATGGAAGCCGCCGTCCGCATCGGGCGCGAGGCTGGCGTCCTTGGCCCGGTCTTCGACATGGAAATCCGCACCGGCGCCGGGGCCTATGTCTGCGGCGAGGAGACGTCGCTTCTGAACTCGCTGGAAGGCAAGCGCGGCGTGGTCCGTGCCAAGCCGCCGCTGCCTGCCCTGCAGGGCTTCCTGGGCCGTCCGACCGTGGTGAACAACGTCATCTCGCTGGCCTCGGTGCCGGTGATCATGGCCAGGGGCGCGGCCTACTACAAGGACTTCGGCCTTGGCCGGTCGCGCGGCACGATCCCGCTGCAGATTGCCGGGAACGTGAAGCATGGCGGGCTCTACGAGGTCGCCTTCGGCCTGACCCTGGGCCAGATCGTCAACGAGATCGGCGGCGGCACGGCGACGGGCCGCCCGGTCAAGGCGGTGCAGGTCGGCGGGCCGCTGGGCGCCTGGTTCCCGGTGTCGCTGTTCGACACGCCCTTCGGCTACGAGGAATTCGCGGGCAAGGACGGCCTCATCGGCCACGCCGGCCTGACCATCGCCGACGATACGGTGGACATGCTGGCCATGGCCCGTTTCGCGATGGAGTTCTGCGCCATCGAAAGCTGCGGCAAATGCACCCCCTGCCGGATCGGATCGACCCGCGGGGTCGAGACGCTGGACCGGCTGGCGCGCGGCGATACCAGCGCGATTCCGCTGATCACCGATCTTTGCAACACGATGAAGGCCGGGTCGCTTTGCGCGCTCGGTGGCTTCACCCCATATCCGGTGCTGAGCGCACTCACCCATTTCCCCGATGACTTCGTCCATGCGAAGGAGGCCGCCGAATGAAAGACTTCATCATCCCCGACCGCGATTTCGGCACCCCTGCCGCGAAGTCCAAGGCGATGGTCACGCTGGAGATCGACGGCTTCGAAGTGACGGTGCCCGAAGGCACCAGTATCATGCGGGCCGCGAACGAGATCGGGATTTCGGTGCCGAAGCTCTGCGCGACCGATTCGGTCGATGCCTTCGGCTCGTGCCGGCTGTGCCTGGTCGAGATCGAGGGGCGGAACGGCACCCCTGCCTCCTGCACCACGCCGGTCGCGCCGGGGATCAAGGTCCATACCCAGACCGGCAAGCTGAAGCAGCTGCGCCGCGGGGTGATGGAGCTTTATATCTCCGACCACCCGCTGGACTGCCTGACCTGCGCCGCGAACGGCGATTGCGAGCTGCAGGACATGGCGGGGGCCGTGGGCCTGCGCGATGTACGCTATGATGCGGTGGACACCCATTTCCGCGCCCGGGACACCAGCGGCGAGGCCAACCTGCAATGGCTGCCGAAGGACGATTCGAACCCCTATTTCACGTATGACCCGGCGAAATGCATCGTCTGCTCGCGCTGCGTCCGGGCTTGCGAGGAAGTGCAGGGCACCTTCGCGCTGACCATCGAGGGCCGGGGCTTCGACAGCCGCGTGTCCTTTGGGGCGAAGACCGACAATGCGCTGGCCTCGGACTGCGTCAGCTGCGGCGCCTGCGTGCAGGCCTGCCCGACGGCGACGCTGAGCGAGAAGTCGGTGATCGAGATCGGGACGCCCGACCGTTCCATCATCACCACCTGCGCCTATTGCGGCGTGGGCTGCAGCTTCAAGGCCGAGATGCGCGGCGACGAGCTGGTGCGGATGACGCCCTACAAGCACGGCAAGGCCAACCGCGGCCACAGCTGCGTGAAGGGCCGCTTCGCCTATGGCTATGCCACGCACAAGGAGCGCATCCTGAAGCCGATGATCCGCGACAGCATCGACGATCCCTGGCAGGAGGTCAGCTGGGCCGAGGCGATGGAATTCGCCGCCAACCGGATGAAGGGCATCCAGGCGAAATACGGGCGGAATTCGGTGGGGGTGATCACCTCCAGCCGCTGCACGAACGAGGAGACCTACCTCGTCCAGAAGCTGACCCGCGCCGTGTTCATGAACAACAACACCGATACTTGCGCCCGGGTCTGCCATTCGCCCACCGGCTATGGTCTGGGCCAGACCTTCGGCACCTCGGCGGGGACGCAGGACTTCGATTCGGTCGAGGATGCGGACGTGATCATGGTGATCGGCGCCAACCCGTCCGCCGCCCACCCGGTCTTCGCCAGCCGGATGAAGAAGCGGCTGCGCAAGGGTGCGAAGCTGATCGTCGTCGACCCGCGCCGGACGGAAACGGTGGAGGGGCCGCATTACAAGGCGGCGCATCACCTGGCGCTGACGCCCGGCACCAACGTGGCGGTGGTTTCGGCGCTGGCGCATGTCATCGTGACCGAGAAGCTCTACGACGAAGACTTCATCCGCACCCGCTGCGACTGGGATGAATTCCAGGATTACGCCGAGTTCATCAGCCAACCCAACCACTCGCCCGAAGCGGTGCAGATGGTGACGGGTGTCCCGCCCGAAGAGCTGCGCAAGGCGGCGCGGCTTTACGCGACCGGCGGCAATGCGGCGATCTACTACGGGCTGGGCGTGACGGAACACAGCCAGGGGTCGACCACCGTGATCGGCATTGCCAACCTCGCCATGCTGACCGGCAACATCGGCCGGCGCGGCGTGGGGGTGAACCCGCTGCGCGGCCAGAACAACGTGCAGGGCTCCTGCGACATGGGGTCCTTCCCGCATGAGCTGCCGGGCTACCGTCATGTGAAGAACCCGGAAGTCCGCGCGATCTATGAGGCGGCCTGGGGTGTGACCATCGACCCGGAACCCGGCCTGCGCATCCCGAACATGCTGGACGCGGCGGTCGAGGGCAGCTTCAAGGGCCTCTACTGCCAGGGCGAGGACATCCTGCAATCCGACCCCGACACCCACCACGTCGC
The DNA here is from genome assembly GCF_036781545.1 of Tabrizicola sp. Classification (GTDB taxonomy): domain Bacteria; phylum Pseudomonadota; class Alphaproteobacteria; order Rhodobacterales; family Rhodobacteraceae; genus Tabrizicola. The sequence goes on along the minus strand of NZ_DAIQAT010000001.1, from coordinate 97,509 downwards.
GGCCGGGCTGGCGGCGATGGAATGTGTCATCGTCCACGACCTGTTCCTGAACGAGACGGCAAACTACGCACATGTGTTCTTCCCCGGCTCGTCCTTCCTGGAAAAGGACGGCACCTTCACCAACGCCGAGCGGCGGATCAACATGGTCCGCAAGGTGATGGCGCCGAAACAGGGCTATGCCGACTGGGAAGTGACCCAGATGTTCGCCAATGCGATGGGCGCCAATTGGGGCTACACGCATCCCAGCCAGATCATGGAAGAGATCGCCATGACCACGCCCAGCTTTGCGGGCGTGACCTATGAAAAGATCGAGACCATGGGTTCGGTGCAGTGGCCCTGCAACGACAAGGCGCCGGAAGGCACGCCCCTGATGCACATCGACGGCTTCGTGCGCGGCAAGGGCAAGTTCATCCGCACCGAATATGTGGCGACGGACGAGAAGACCGGGCCGCGCTTCCCGCTGCTGCTGACCACCGGGCGGATCCTGTCGCAGTACAACGTCGGTGCGCAGACGCGGCGGACCGAGAACGTTGTCTGGCATGATCAGGATCTTCTGGAGATCAACCCGCACGACGCCGAGAACCGGGGCGTGCGCGAGGGCGACTGGGTTCGTCTGGCCAGCCGGTCGGGCGAGACGACGCTGCGGGCGACGATCACCGACAAGGTTTCGCCCGGCGTGGTCTACACAACCTTCCACCACCCGGACACGCAGGCCAACGTCATCACCACCGATTTCTCGGACTGGGCGACCAACTGCCCGGAATACAAGGTGACGGCGGTGCAGGTCGCTCCTTCCAACGGTCCGTCCGAGTGGCAGGAGGAATACAACGCCCAGGCCGCCCTTTCGCGCCGGATTCTGGCGGCGGAATGAACGGCGCCCCGACCGGAGCACGCGCCACGCCCCGGCTGGTGTTCGGTCCCTCGGTCGCGCCGGGGGCCCATCCCGGCCAGCGGGTGCTGCCCGAGGAGGTGGCGGTCGCGCTGTCGTTCAACGGGACGACGCAGGCGGTGATGATGGCCACCCCGGCGGATCTGGAGGATTTCGGGCTGGGCTTCGCGCTGACCGAGGGGATCGCCGGGCCGGAGGATATCCTCTCGGTCGACGTCGAGGAGATCCCCCGCGGCCGTGACGTGCAGGTCTGGCTGAAACCCGAGGCCGAGGCGCGTCTGGCGGCGCGGCGGCGGGTGATGGCCGGGCCGGTGGGCTGCGGGTTGTGCGGGATCGACAGCATCGACCAGGCTTTGCGCGAGGTGCCGGTGGTGGCGCCTTCGGCCTTCCGGGTGACCCCGGCGCAGGTGCTGGCGGCGGTGGCGGCCCTGCCGGGCGAGCAGCGGCTGCACGATGCGACCCGGGCGGTGCATGGCGCGGCGTTCTGGAACGGGCGGGTGCTTCTGGCGCGGGAAGACGTGGGGCGGCACAATGCGCTGGACAAGCTGGTCGGCGGGATGGTCCGGCAGGGTATCGGGCCGGAGGGAGCTGTTGTCCTCACCTCTCGCGTGTCCACCGACATGGTCCAGAAGGTCGCCATGCTGGGCGCGCCGGTGATCATCGCGGTCTCGGCGCCCACGGTGGCGGCGGTGGAACTGGCCGAGCGGGCGGGGATCATGCTGGTCGCGCTGGCGAAGGGCGAGAGGTTCGAAGTCTTCTCGCATACGGATCGTTTGATGACGGAGGGGGCCCATGTCGGCTGAAAAGATCACGCGGATGGCGAACCAGATCGCGCAGTTCATGGAATCGAAGCCCCATGCCGAGGGGGTGGCGATGCTCGCCTCGCATATCAACGACTTCTGGGACCCGCGGATGCGGCGGGAGCTGTTCGCGCTTCTGGACGCGGGCGGGGCGGGGTTCCGGCCCCTGGTGCTGGAGGCCGCGGCGGCGATCCGGCGGCCTGCGGCAGAGGCGGCGGCCTGAGCTGCCCGCGCGCGGGCAGGGATTCGGATACAGCGATTTCAACGGGTTGCGCTCGGGCGTTCAGGAAAGCTTAACGCTTTCCCGATGGTGACACGCGGGCGTCGGGCGGCCTTATCGGACCCGGAGCGCCTTTCGGGATTGAAGCCCCGCATCCTTTCCACGACGCTGTGCCGCGAGGACAGACGAAAGGGGGCCACATGCGGCTGGGATTCATCGGGACGGGCACGATGGCGGCGGCGATGGTCGAGGGGCTGGGCGGCGGCGTGGTCCTGTCCCCGCGCGGGGCGGCGGTCGCGGCGGACCTGGCCCGGCGTTTCCCCGGCGTGACGGTGGCGGCAAGCAACCAGGCCGTGGTCGACCAGTGCGACATGGTGGTGCTGACGATCCGCCCGCAGGTTGCCGAGGAGGTCGTCCGCGCCCTGCGCGTCCGGCCCGGGCAGAAGGTGCTGAGCCTGGTGGCTGCGACGCAAGTCGAGACGATCCGCGACTGGGTCGGGCTGGATGTGCCCGTCACCCGCGCGGTTCCCTTGCCCTTCGTGGCGCAACGGCGTTGCGTGACGCCGATCTTTCCGCCAGACCCCGAGGTCGCGGCGCTGTTCGACCGGCTGGGCCAGGCGGTCGAATGCCGGACGATTGCGGAGTTCGACCTGCTGGCGGTGGGCTCTGCCCTGATGGGCAGCTATTTCGGCCTGCTGGAGGTGGCGCAGGGCTGGCTGGAGGAACAGGGCCTGCCCGAAGCGGCGGCCCGCAGCTATCTGGCCGGGCTCTTCGCCAATCTCGGCACCGTGGCCGAAGCCAGCCCGAAGAGCTTTGCCGCCTTGCGGGAGGAGCATTCGACACGCGGCGGGCTGAACGAGCAGATGTTCCGCGTCTTCGATACGGCGGGTGGGGCCGAGGCCTTGCGGATGGCGCTGAGCCAGGTCCTGGCACGGGTGCGGGGGTGACGCAGGGATCGCCACGGGTCTGACCCAGAGCCTCTCCTTTACCCGCGAGGCCCCGGATCACGTCCGGGGCGGGAACAGGGTCAGGTTAGCCAGACCCTTGCATAGGGCGGCAGGACGATCTGGCCTTGGTGCGGATCGACCCGGGCGTCGGACAGCGCGTCGTGCAGGGCCGTCGCCCCCAGTGCACGGACCCAGGCCTCCCCCACCTCCTGCCAGTGTTCGGTGAAGTTGAAGAGCCCCAGCAGCCCCCCGGTCGGCGCGAGCCGCTGGAAGGCGAAGACCGCGTCGTTGCCCGCCGAAACCACCCGCAGCGGCACCGCCCCATGCAAGGCCGGGGTCGCCGCCCTCTGGGCGAGAATCTCTTTCACCCCGCGGAACACCCGGGCCGAGGGGGTATCCGCCGCATGTCGCGCCTCGGCCAGCGCCCAGTCCATCCGGGGCCGGTGAACCCAGCGGCTGTCGTGGGCGTGGTGCGGGTCGTCAAGGTAGCCGTGGTCGTTCGGCAGCGCCAGTTCGTCGCCCATATAGATCAGCGGGATGCCCCCGAAGGCGGCGATCAGCGCGTGGCCCATCAGGATGCGCTGCACCGCCATCTCGGCCCCCGCGGCGTCGCCTTCGGCCAGTGCCCGCTCCAGCCCGGCGAGGCTGGCGCAGGATCCGGAAATCCGCTTGTCGCCGGTCAGCGGGTTGACCTGGAACAGCGCCCCCTTGGCGAAAGTGCCGGGGAAGCTGCCCTCGTAAAACTCCGACAGGAAGCCGCGGTGCCCATGCCCCGATACGCCCACCGCCGCCGCGTCCTGATCCGTCACCGCCCAGCCGATATCGTCGTGGCAGCGGATGTAGGTCGCATAGGTGGCGTTGGTCAGCCGGTCGGGGAAATGGGTGGCCAGCACATGCGTCATCAGCCGCGTGTCGCGGGTGGCCAGCGCCGACCAGAACTGCACCATCAGCGAGTTGTGATAGGCGAGGTTGCCCTCTTTCCCGTCATGCCGCCCGCGGCCGAGGTAGGGCAGCATCTCGGCGGGGGCGACGATGGCCTCTTCCAGATGGATCACCGCCGCGCTGGCGATCCGCGAACAGGCCCGCAGCGCCTGGAGGAGCATGTGAACCTCCGGCTCGGACTGGCAGCGGGTGCCCAGCCGCTTCCACATGAAGGCCACCGCATCCAGCCGCAGCACATCGACGCCCTTGTTGGCGAGGAACAGCATGACTTCGACGATCTCCAGGAAGACCGCCGGATTGGCCCAGTTCAGGTCCCATTGGTGTTCGTTGAAGGTGGTCCAGACCCATTTGCCGATCTCGGGGTAATGGGTGAAGTTGCCGGGGGCGTTGTCGGGGAAGACCTCGACCAGCGTCTGTTCGTAAAGACGCGGCGTGTCCGGCGTGTCGAACATCAGGTAGTAGTCCTGATATTTCGGGTCGCCCTGCGCCGCCTTCCGCGCCCAGGCGTGTTCCTTGGCGGTATGGTTCAGCACCAGATCGACGCAGAGCGACATGCCCCTTTCCCGGAGCGCCTGGGCGACCGTCTCGAAATCTTCCATCGTCCCGAAGGCGGGGTTGATGCGGCGGTAGTCCATCACCGAATAGCCGCCGTCACTGTCTCCGGGGCGGGGCTTCAGGCAGGGCATCAGGTGGACATAGGTGATGCCGAGATCCTGCAGGTAGTCCAGCTTGTCGAGGATGCCGCGAAGCGAGCCGTTGAAGCGGTCGATGTAGAAGACATAGCCCGTCATGCCGGGGCGCTGGAACCAGTCGGGTTCGAGGTCGCGGAGGAGGTCCAGCCGCTTCAGGCCCTGCGGCCGGTCGGCCCAGCCCTTGCGCAGCGCCTTGACCAGCCGGTCACGGAAGGCGGGATAGTCGGGCCGCGCGCCGTAGAGCGCCTCCAGCATCGGGAACAGGTCGGGGGCGGACCGGGCGAGCCGCAGGTCGAAAATCTCGTCATCCGCGGACGGTGGTTTCGCCATGGCAGTTCCCCCCTGTCGCGGCAGATTATGCAATCCAAAGCGATTTGAAAAGAGAGGCCACGCTGGACTTGATCGGGCGCAGGGGAGGTCCCGGGTCAAGTCCGGGAGGGCACGATCAGCCGCGTCCGGGGGGTGATGCGCGGGGCGATCCAGTGCAGGTCGCGGCGGGAAAGCGCCACGCAGCCCTCTGTGGGGGCACCCGGCCTGCGCCACTGGTGGATGAAGATCGCCGAGCCGCGCCCCGGTTCGGCGTCGGGCCAGTTCCAGTCGGTGATCAGGATCAGGTCATACATCGGATCGGCCCGGCGCAGGCATTCGTGGCCGAACCCGTGCGGGGCGCGGACCAGATGGTTGTAGTTCTCGTCGCGGGGGTCGTCCGACCACAGGTCCGGCGGCCCGATGGGCCGCGCCCCTTCGGCGGGCTGCAGCAGCCGGTCGGGCCGATAGAGCATCCCGACGATCCGGTGCGCGCCGGCAGGCGTCGCCCCGTCGCCCTCGCGCTTGGCGGCGCCCGGAACGATGCCCCCGCGCCCGACCGTGCAGGGAAAGCGGCGGCCCCGGAAGCGCAGGCCCATGGGGGTGACGACCAGATCGTGCCGCATCAAAGCAGATGCCCCGACTTCGCCGCCTTGGTCGCCAGATAGGCCCGGTTCTCGGCCGTCTCGCCCACCTTCAGCGGCACGCGTTCGGTCACATGCAGGCCGCAGCCCTCCATCATCGCCAGCTTCTTCGGATTGTTGGTCAGCAGTCGCACCGAGGAAAACCCCAGCTTGCGCAGGATTTCCGCGCCGATGCGGAAGTCGCGCTCGTCATCCTCGAAGCCGAGGCGATGGTTGGCCTCGACCGTGTCGAAGCCCTGATCCTGCAAGGAATAGGCCCGCATCTTGTTGGCCAGCCCGATCCCCCGGCCTTCCTGGTTGAGGTAAAGGAGCACCCCCGCCCCCTCCTCGCCCATCTGCGTCAGCGCGGCGCGCAGTTGCGGGCCGCAGTCGCATTTCAGCGATCCCAGCACATCGCCGGTGAAACAGGCCGAATGCAGCCGGGCCAGCACGGGCTGCGCGCGGTCGGGGCGGCCGATCTCGATGGCATAATGCTCCTCGCCGCCGTCGTCGGGGCGGAAGACATGCACCCGGCCCGCAGAGGAGGCGACCAGCGGCACGCGGGCCGAGACCACCTCATCCAGCGGCGACAGGGCCAGCAGGGCCGGGGCAATCTCGTCCAGTGTCAGCAGGGTCAGCCCGTTCGCCCCTGCCAAGGCCAGCGCGTCCTGCACCGGCACCAGCAGCGCGGCGGGCAGAAGATGCGCCGACTTCGCCAGCGCCAAAGCGGCGCGGGCCAGGCCTGCCGGGCCTTCCCGCAGCGATTGCAGCGGGCCCTTCATCGGCGAGCGCAGGTCATCCGCCGGGTCGGCGACCGAGCGCAGCCAGTCCAGCCCGGTGTCGGACGGCGGCACGATCCGCGCCAGGTCACCGTCATAGGCGCGGGCCTTCAGCGTCTCGGCCCGCCGTGCGGTGATCGCCAGCACTGGCGCGCCGAAGCCGCGCAGGTCGGCCAGCCGGGCGGCGTCCAGCGTCTCGACCGCCGCCACCAGCGCCGCGCCTTCCGCGCCGCACAGCACGACCGGCACCCCCATGCGCAGGTCGGCGCGGGCGCGGGTCAGGCGTTCGGGGATGGAAAGGCGCAATACCATGCCCCCTGCATATCCAACGGATGACGGAATTGAAACATTGCCCACGGAACCGACACGTCCACGTGAGCATTTCGTAGCAATGCTTGCGGGTTTCGTGATCACGGCGCATCTCAGCCGCATCAGCAAGGGAGGCACCCATGGCCGGACTGCGGAAAATCCTGCTCGTCGACGACGACGACGACCTGCGCGAAGCACTCAGCGAGCAACTGGTGATGACCGAGGATTTCGACGTGTTCGAGGCGCGCAACGGCGCCGAGGGCATGGAGAAGGTCAAGGCCGCGCTTTACGATCTGGTGATCCTTGACGTGGGCTTGCCCGATACTGACGGACGCGAGCTGTGCCGCCGGATGCGCAAGCAGGGTGTGAAATGCCCGATCCTGATGCTGACCGGGCACGACACCGACAGCGACACGATCCTGGGGCTGGATGCGGGCGCGAACGACTATGTGACCAAGCCGTTCAAGTTCCCGGTCCTTCTGGCCCGCATCCGCGCGCAGCTTCGGACGCATGAACAGTCGGAAGACGCGGTGTTCCAGCTTGGCCCCTATACCTTCAAGCCCGCCCAGAAGATGCTGGTCGACGAGAAGGACAAGAAAATCCGCCTGACCGAGAAGGAAACCAACATCCTCAAGTATCTCTACCGCTCGACCTCGGGGGTCGTGGCGCGGGACGTGCTTTTGCATGAGGTCTGGGGCTACAACGCGGGCGTGACCACGCACACGCTGGAGACCCATATCTACCGCCTGCGCCAGAAGATCGAGCCCGATCCCTCGAACGCGCGGCTGCTGGTGACGGAAAGCGGCGGATACCGGCTGGTGGCGTAAAGGCACGGGAACCAGAAGCGGTTTCGTGCTGTTTGAGCCACGGTCGATTGCGACCGCCATGCAACAACCACGAAATCTTGCCGCTTAGGGCTTATTGTCGCCGGATTTGCTTGCTACCTTTTTCACATGCATCGGTTGTGCAGAAGGTTCCCCTGGTCGCGTCGGGGTTATGGCGCGGCATCCTCCCTGTTGGACCTGGCCGGGCTTCGTGCCCGGCCTTTTTTTGCCCGGTTGAGGTTGGCCCCGTCCCGCCCTAGGCTCCGCCTCCGAACAGGAGACAGCCATGACCTTCACCCTCGCCACCTGGAACATCAATTCGGTCCGCCTGCGCGAGGCGCTGGTCTCGCGGCTTTTGACCGAGGAGACGCCGGACATCCTGTGCCTGCAGGAATGCAAGTGCCCGGTGGACCTGATCCCGCGTGAGGGGTTCGGCGCGCTGGGCTACACGCATGTCGTGGCGCGGGGGCAGAAGGGCTACAACGGCGTGGCGATCCTGTCGAAACTGCCGATCGAGGATGTGGGCGGGCACGATTTCGCCACCCTCGGTCACGCCCGCCACGTGGCGGCGCGGCTGGAGAATGGCGTCACCATCCACAACTTCTATGTCCCGGCGGGCGGCGACATCCCGGACCGCGCGCAGAACGTGAAGTTCGGCCAGAAGCTCGACTTCCTGACCCACATGCGCGACCATTTCCGCGCCGACCGTCCGCACAAGGCGATCCTGGTGGGCGACCTGAACATCGCCCCGCGCGAGGATGACGTGTGGAACCACAAGGCCCTGCTGAAGATCGTCAGCCACACGCCCATCGAGGTCGAGCATCTGGGCGAGGTGGTGGAGTCGGGCCGCTGGCAGGACATCACCCGGCAGGACATTCCGCAAGGCCGGCTCTACAGTTGGTGGAGCTACCGCAGCCCTGACTGGGACGCCGCCGACAAGGGCCGCAGGCTGGACCATATCTGGGCGACACCGGACATTTCCAGCGCCGCCTCGGGCAGCCGCATCCTGCGCCCGGTGCGGGGGTGGCAGCAGCCCTCGGATCACGTCCCGGTTTTCGCGACATTTGATCTATAGAGTGACTTTCGCCATTTGCCGTGCTATGGTTCGGCAAATGGCGGAGACGACCTATGGCCAACACACAGCGCAAACCGACGACCCCGGCCCCCGGCTGCGCCGAGCAGGCCGCCGTCTTCACATCCTTCAAGGCGCTGGAAAAGGGCATCCCCGCCGCCTGGGCCCGGTCGCTCGAATCGCAGGGCCTGACGCGGGACGATATCCGCCGGATCATCCCCGACCGCACGCTCGACCGCCGCATCGCCAATGGCGAGAACCTGAAGATCGAGGAAGCCGACGGCCTCGCGCGGTTGTTGCGGGTGGTCAAGGCTGCGCGCGACCTGTTCCAGAACGACAAGAACGCAGACACCTTCATGCGCAGCCCGAACCCTGCGCTGGGCGAACGCATCCCGATCGAGATGGCCCAGACCGACATCGGTGCGCGCGAGGTGGAGACGATCATCGGCAGGCTGGCGCATGGGGTCTATAGCTGAGTGCGCATCTGGCGGCTGACCGAGGAACGGCATTCGCCCGGACTGGACGGAGAAGGCGCGCGGCTCTGGGGCGGGCGCTGGAACAGTGTCGGACAGCCGACGGTCTACACGTCCGACTCACTTGCCCTCGCGGCGCTGGAAGTTCTGGTCCATCTGCCCCGGAACGAGCGGCAGAAAGAGACGTTGCCGCGCTATCTTGCCATTGGGTTGGATGTCCCGGATGAACTGATCAGCGATCCCGGCCATCCCCCAGGCATCTCGAGCGAAGAAAGCGTTGCCTTGGGCGATGCCTGGCTCCGCTCGGCCTCCTCCCTCGGCCTCCTCGTCCCCAGCCGTGTGATCCCGCTGGAGCGCAACGTCATGCTGAACCCCCGCCACCCCGCGATGGTGGACGTTCAGGTCGCCCTGACCGAGCCCTTCGTCTTCGACGACCGCCTCAACTACTGACCGGCCACCAGCGCCCCCAGCACCGCCTTGGCGCTGTCGCTGTTCCAGTCCGCGTCGCCGATCAGCCGGGCGACCTCTTGCCCTTCGGGGTTCAGGATCACCGTCACCGGCAGGCCCATCACGCCCATCGAATGGGCCAGTTTCGACTGTGGGTCGCGCAGGATCGGCAGGGTCGTCACGCCCGCATCCTTGAAGAAGCGCCTGATCCCTTCCACCGCGTTGCGTCCCGTCGCCACCGGCACCACCGCGATCCCTGGCATTGCCGCCTGCAGGCCTTGCAGCGAGGGCATCTCGCGGCGGCAGGGTGCGCACCAGGTCGCCCAGAAGTTCAGTACCACCCATTTGCCCTTGTAATCAGCCAGCGCGTGCTCGCCATCCTCGGCATCCAGCAGCACCGCCTCGGGCACCGCGACGGGCTCGCCCAGCAGCACCAGCTTTTTCATGTCGCCCTCGCGCAGGGCCGACACGTCCGCCACCGCCGGATTTGCACCGATCAGGAAGGCCGTGTAGAGCAGCACCACCAGTTTCCGCACCTGTCTCACCCCGAAAGTCCCGCCCCAGAAAGTTCTGCCCATGTCCAACGCCCGCGATCCCAAATCCGCCAACACGATGTGGGGCGGGCGCTTTGCCGAAGGCCCCAGCGCGATCATGACGGCGATCAACGCCTCGATCGGCTTCGACCAGCGGCTCTACGCCCAGGACATCGCGGGCAGCCGGGCCCATGCGGCAATGCTGGCCGCGCAGGGCATCATCTCTTCTAAGGACGCCGAGGCCATTGGGGAAGGCCTGCTCGCGATCTTGTCAGAGATCGAGGCCGGGACGTTTCCCTTCACCACCGATCTAGAAGACATCCACCTGAACATCGAGGCCCGGCTGACCGACCGCATCGGCGAGGCGGGCAAGCGCCTGCACACCGGGCGCAGCCGCAATGACCAGGTGGCGGTGGACTTCCGTCTGTGGGTCCGCGACCAGTGCGATCAGGCCATCGCGGGGCTGACCGGCCTGATGCAGGCCTTCGTGGCGCAGGCCGAGGCCGGGGCCGACTGGGTGATGCCCGGCTTCACCCATCTGCAGACCGCGCAGCCTGTCACCTGGGGCCATCACATGCTGGCCTATGTCGAGATGTTCGCCCGTGACCGTTCCCGGTTTGAGGATGCCCGCAAGCGGATGAACGAATGCCCCCTTGGCGCCGCCGCGTTGGCGGGGACCAGCTTCCCCATCGACCGGCACATGACGGCGCAGGCCCTGGGCTTTGACCGGCCCACCGCGAACAGCCTCGATTCCGTCAGTGATCGCGACTTTGCGCTGGAGTTCCTGGCAGCCGCCTCGATCTCTGCCATGCATCTGTCGCGCTTTGCCGAAGAACTGGTGATCTGGTCCAGCGCACAGTTCCGCTTTGTCCGGCTGTCGGATCGCTGGACCACCGGATCCTCGATCATGCCGCAGAAGAAGAATCCCGACGCGGCCGAGCTTCTGCGCGCCAAGCTGGGGCGCATCCTGGGGGCTACGGTGGCGCTTTTCACGGTGATGAAGGGGCTGGCGTTGACCTATTCCAAGGACATGCAGGAGGACAAGGAACAGGTCTTCGACGCCGCGGATTCGCTTATGCTGGGACTGGCCGCGATGACCGGCATGGTCTCGGACATGACTGCCAACCGCGAGACCCTGAAGGCCGCCGCTGCCTCCGGCTTTTCCACCGCGACCGACCTCGCCGACTGGCTGGTGAAGACGCTGAACCTGCCGTTCCGCGAGGCGCACCATGTGACGGGCGCGCTGGTGGCGATGGCGGAGGGGAAGGGCTGCGACCTGCCGGACCTGTCGCTGACAGAGATGAACAGCGTCCACGAAGGCATCACGCAGGAGATCTACTCCGTGCTGGGCGTCGACAACTCCGTCCGCAGCCGCACCTCCTACGGTGGCACCGCCCCGGATCGGGTGCGCGAACAGGTCGCCCGCTGGACGGCGGCGCTGCAATGATGGTCGCCGCCACAACACAAGGAAATCCCGGATGAAAGCCCTACTTCTTGCCGCGCTTCTGGCCCTTTCCGCCTGCTCGCACAGTTTTGGCACCAAGCTGGGCTTCGGCGGATACGGGGACGACTCGGACTCCCGCTTGTCCGGCCGGATCGGCGGTGCCACGGTCGGTATCGACCCCTGACGAAAGGATGCCCATGCCCCGCCTCTTCCTTCTCGCCTGTCTCGCCCTCGCCGGCTGCGGTGCCGATGGCGAACCGGAAAAACCCGCGGCGACCGGGATCACCCTTTCGGGCGAGGCGCAGGTCGGCGTCGTGGTGAAGTGACGTTCCCGGACTGAGCGTCCGTTCTCCGGCTTTCCATACGGAAATCGGCACTTTGCACCCGGTCCGCGCCCGGATATGACAGCGCGGAAGCACCGGGGGCCGACGCATGGACCATTTCCTCTACCGCAACGGCACGCTCCACTCGGAAGACGTCGCCATCGCCGACATCGCGGCCGAGGTCGGCACCCCGTTCTACGTCTATTCCACCGCCACCCTGACCCGGCACTACCGCCTGTTCACCGAGGCCCTCACCCCCCTCCCGCATCTCGTCTGCTTCGCGATCAAGTCGCTGTCCAACGTCGCGGTCCTGAAGACCCTCGGCAACCTCGGCGCCGGGATGGATGTGGTCTCGGGCGGCGAGTATCTGCGGGCGAAGGCCGCGGGGGTGCCCGGCAACCGCATCGTCTTTTCCGGTGTCGGCAAGACGCGCGAGGAGATGCGGCTGGCGCTGACCGGCGGCATCCGGCAGTTCAACGTGGAAAGCGAGCCCGAGCTGCGGGCGCTGTCCGAAGTGGCCACCTCCCTCGGGCTGACCGCCCCCATCGCCCTGCGGGTCAATCCCGATGTGGACGCGAAGACCCATGAGAAGATCGCGACGGGCCGCAAGGAGGACAAGTTCGGCATTCCCATCGCCCGCGCCCCGGAGGTCTATGCCGAGGCCGCCCGCCTGCCCGGCGTGAAGGTCGTCGGCATCGATGTCCATATCGGCAGCCAGCTGACCGATCTCGCCCCCTTCGAACAGGCCTATCTTAAGGTCGCCGACCTGACCCACCGCCTGCGGGCCGAGGGCCATACGATCACCAGGCTCGACCTCGGCGGTGGGCTTGGCATCCCCTACACCCGGTCGAACGAGGCGCCGCCCCTGCCCACCGACTATGGCGCGCTGATCAAACGCACGGTCGGCGACCTTGGCTGCGAGATCGAGATCGAGCCCGGCCGCCTGATCAGCGGCAACGCCGGCCTGCTCATCGCGCGCATCATCTATGTCAAGAACGGCGAGGGGCGCGACTTCCTGATCCTTGACGCCGCGATGAACGACCTTGTCCGCCCTTCGATGTATGGCGCGCATCACGACATCCTGCCCGTCGCCGAACCCCCCGTCGCGGCGCCGACGCAGGAGTTCGACGTGGTCGGTCCGGTTTGCGAGACCGGCGACACCTTTGCAAAGGGCCGCGATCTGCCGCTCATGGCCGAAGGCGACCTGGTCGCCTTCCGCAGTGCGGGGGCCTATGGCGCGGTGATGGCCTCGGAATACAACAGCCGGCCGCTGATCCCCGAGGTTCTGGTCAACGGGGATCACTTCGCTGTCATCCGGGCGCGACCGAGCTTTGACGAAATCCTCAACCGCGATACCATTCCCCCATGGCTGTGACTTCTGGTCCGGTCCCAGGCAGGTGAGATGACCGGACGAACCCCTGAACCGCCGCTGAAATCGCTCGTCTGGCCGATGCGCCTGACGCTGGCTGGGCTGTGGGCGGAACGTCTGGCCCGCGCCTTCTGGCCGCTCTGGTCGCTTGCGCTCGTGATCCTGGCCGCGCTGGCCTTCGGTTTGCAGGACCTTGGCCCTCTGCATTACGCGCAGGCCGTGGGGGGTGTTGTCGGGCTTCTGGCCCTCGGCCTCCTCGCCCTCGGGCTGAAAAGCTTCCGCAAACCCACCGCGATGGACGCGCTGGACCGGCTGGATGCCGCGATGCCGGGACGCCCGATCGCCGCCCTGCGCGATACCCAGGCCATCGGCACCAATGACCCTGCCTCGCTTGCTGTCTGGCGCGCGCATCAGGACCGCATGGCCGCCCGCGCCGCCGGGGCAAGGCCCGTTCAGCCCGACCTGCGGCTGTCGTCCCGCGACCGCTTTTCGTTGCGCTATGTCGCGCTGACCGCCTTCGTCATGGCCGCGCTCTTCGGCTCGTTCTGGCGGGCCGGAACCGTCGCGGGCCTCACCCCCGGCGCCGCCGTCGCCATGCCCGGCGGACCGAGCTGGGAAGCCTGGGCCGAGCCCCCGGCCTATACCGGCAAGCCCTCGCTCTACCTGAACGACATCACCGACCCCAAGCTGGACCTGCCCACGGGCACCCGCCTGCAGATCCGTCTCTACGGGCCGGAGGGTGATCTTTCCGTCACCCAGACCATCGCAGATGCGCCGCCCGCCCCGGAAACCGAAACCGCTGCCGCCGCCGTTCCGAATGCGATGAAGGGCGTCTTCGACCTGACCGTCACCCGTTCGGGCGACCTGTCCATCACCGGTCCCGGGGGCCGCGACTGGCAGATCACCGCGCTGCCCGACGCCGCCCCGACCGTCGAAGTCTCGGGCGACATGGTCCGCGAAGCCGACGGTCGTTTCAAGCAATCCATCAAGGCCACCGACGATTACGGCGTCACCGGCGGCCGCGTCACCATCACGCTCGACACCGCCAGGATCGACCGCCGCCATGGGCTGAAGGTCGACCCCGAAGCCCTGGAGCCCGTCGTTCTCGACATCCCGCTTCCCCGCAAGGGCAAGCGCACCGAGCTGACAACCACTCTGGTCGACGACCTGTCGAAACATGTCTTCGCCAACCTGCCCGTGACCATGGTCTTCACTGTCGCCGATGCCGCCGGCAACGAAGGCAGTTCCGCCCCCTATGAAGTCACCCTGCACGGCAAGCGCTTCTTCGACCCGCTGGCGGCGGCGCTGATCGAGATGCGGCGCGACCTTCTGTGGAACCGTGTCAACGCCCCCCGCGCGGTGGAGCTTCTGAAAGCGGTCACCAATCGCCCCGAAGGCTTCATCCGCCACGACCGCGCCTTCCTGCATCTGCGCGTGCTGATGCGGTCGCTGGAAGCGCAAGAGGCCGCCTTGACCACCGAGGCGCGCGACAAGGCGGCGGAAGAGCTGTGGAAGATCGCGCTGATGGTCGAGGAGGGCAACCTTCAGGACGCTTTCGAGCGGCTGCAACGCGCGCAGGACCGGCTGGACGAGGCGATCAAGAACGGCGCTTCGCCGGAAGAGATCGACCAGCTGATGAAGGAAATGCAGCAGGCGCTGAACGACTACATGCGCGAACTGGCCGAAGAGGCGCAGCGCAACCCCGACCAGCAGCAGCAAAGCATGATGCAGGGCCAAATGATGTCGGGCGACCAGCTGCAGCAGATGCTGGACAAGCTGCAGGAGCTGATGGAGCAGGGCAAGACCGCCGAGGCTGCCGAGCTGATGGAGCAGCTGCGCCAGCTGATGCAGAACATGCAGGTGGTGCAGGGCCAGCAGGGTCAGGGCGGTCCCGGCCAGAAGGGGATGCAGGGCCTGGGCGAGACGCTGCGCGACCAGCAGGATCTTTCGGACGACGCCTTCCGCGACCTGCAGGGCGTGCCGCGTCCGGGGCAGAAATCCGGCGAGGGCGAAGGCCAGGAAGACGGCCAGAATGGCGACCAGCTTGGCCAGGACCAGCAGGGCCAGGGTCAGGGCGGCAACGACGAAGGCTCGCTCTCCGACCGCCAGCGCGCGCTGCGCGACCGGCTGAGCCAGTTGCAGAACGGTGATCTTCCGGGTGACGGCAGCGAACAGGGCGAGGAAGGCCGCCGCGACCTCGACCGCGCCGGGCGCGCGATGGAGGACGCCGAGGAGGCGTTGCGTGACGGCGACCTCGGCGGCGCGCTCGACCGCCAGGCCGAGGCGATGGAGGCGCTGCGCGACGGAATGCAGAACTTCGGCGAGGCGCTGGCCGAGGAACAGCGGAAGAACCGCGGTGGCCAGGGCGGCGAACGCGACTTCGGCAGCGCCGATCCGAACGGCACCGACCCGCTTGGCCGCCGTCCGGGCGAAACCGCCCGAATCGGCTCGGACCAGAACATGGTGCAGAACGACCCCGACAAGCGGGCGCAGGAACTGCTCGACGAAATCCGCCGCCGCTCGGGCGAACTGACCCGGCCGCTGGAGGAACTGGATTACCTCAAGCGCCTGCTGCAGATGTTCTGAGAGGCGGCACATGTCCACCGGAGTTTTTGAAAACTCCGGTTCGGAGCCTTCGAAGGCTCCGAACCGATTTCTTCAAAGAAATCGCTTAGGGCCGGGCTCTTGCCATCCCTGCCAAGCCGCGAAACTGTGCCGCCCATGACCGAAGCCCCATTGCCCGCCGGACGCCTCACCAGCCTCGACATCGCCCGGACCCTGGCCCTGGTCTGCATGGTCGTCTTCCACTTCACCTTCGACCTCGCGCTCTTCCGGCACATCGACCCCGGCACCATGTCCCAGCCCTTCTGGTACTACTTCGCGCGGAGCATCGCCGGCAGCTTCCTCTTCCTCTCGGGCATCGGCCTCTGGCTGGCGCATGGCCGCGGGATCCGCTGGCCTGCGTTCTGGAAACGCTGGGCGATGATCGCCGCCGCCGCCGCCCTCATCACCACCGCCAGCATCTGGCTGGTCCCCGGCGGGCCGATCTGGTTCGGCATCCTCCATGCCATCGCTGTTACGGCGCTTCTTTGCCTCGTCTTCCTTCGCCTGCCTTGGCCTCTTACCCTCGCCGTCGCCGCCCTGATCTTCGCCGCAGGCTGGGGGCCGCGCTTTGCCGCCTTCGATCCGCTGTGGCTGGTCTGGACCGGCCTGGCCGAAACCCGACCGATGATGGGCGACTATGTCCCCCTCATCCCCTGGGCCGCCCCCGCGCTGGCCGGGCTTGCCATCGCGAAGGCCCTTCGCATGGACCAATGGCGCGGCAGTCCTCCCTCGCCCCTGATCCGCGCCCTTACCTTCCCCGGCCGCCATACGCTGATCATCTACCTTGTCCACCAGCCGCTTTTCTTCGGCCTCTTCAGCGCCTGGGCCTGGGCCACCTCCTGACGCTTCCCCTTCCCGCCGCTTTCCGCTAAGTCCCAAGCCGCAGTTTGGAGGCCCGCCGATGAAGTTCACCCTGTCCTGGCTGAAAGATCACCTCGACACCGAGGCGACCGTCGATGTCCTCGCCGAGGCGCTGACCGACCTCGGGTTGGAAGTCGAAGGCATCGAGGACCCCGCCGCGCAGCTGGGGCCCTTCCGCATCTGCCGGGTGATCGAGGCCGTCCAGCACCCCAACGCCGACCGCCTGCGCGTCTGCCGGGTCGAGACCTGGCCGGACGGGCCGGGCGGGCGGACCGAGGAAGTCCAGGTCGTCTGCGGCGCACCCAATGCGAAGACCGGCCTTGTCGGCGTCTTTGCGCCCCCCGGCACCCATGTCCCCGGCACGGGCGTCGACCTCAAGCCGGGCAACATCCGGGGCGTGGATTCCAACGGGATGCTCTGTTCCGAGCGCGAGCTGATGCTGTCGGACAATCACGACGGCATCATCGAATTGCCCGCCGACGCGCCGATGGGGGTCCGCTACATCGACTGGAAGGGCCTGAACGACCCGGTGATCGAGATCAAGGTCACGCCCAACCGCCCCGATGCGCTGGGTATCCACGGCATCGCCCGCGACCTTGCCGCGCGGGGGCTGGGCAAGCTGAAGCCGGTTGCCGTCACCCCCGTACCCGGCGCCTTCCCCACGCCCATCGGCGTGATCATCGACCCGGCGCTGAAGGCCCAGGGCTGCCCCCATTTCGCCGGTCGCCTGATCCGCGGCGTGAAGAACGGCCCCTCGCCCGACTGGATGCAGGCGCGGCTCAAGGCCATCGGCCTGCGACCGATCTCGGCGCTGGTGGACATCACCAATTACTTCTGCTTCGGCCTGAACCGGCCTTTGCATGTCTTCGACGCGGCGAAAGTGAAGGGCGACCTGCACATCCGCCCCGCCCGCGACGGCGAGACGCTGCTCACGCTCGATGGCAAGACCCATACGCTGAACCCGAGCCAGATGGTCATCGCCGACGACCACGGCCCGGAATCCCTGGCGGGGATCATGGGCGGCGAGGCGTCGAGCTGCACGCCGGAGACGACCGACGTGTTCCTGGAAAGTGCCTGGTGGGACCCGATCACCGTCGCCGCAACGGGCCGTGCGCTGAAGGCCAACTCCGACGCGCGCTACCGCTTCGAGCGGGGCGTGGATCCGGCCTTCACACTGCCGGGGCTGGAGCTTGCGACCCGGATGATCCTCGACCTCTGCGGCGGCGAGGCGGGGACCGTGGTGCAGGACGGGGCCCCTATCGACGCGACCCGCAGCTACCGGCTGGACCCCGCCCGGGTGGTCAGCCTGGTGGGGATGGAGATTCCGGAAGCCACCCAGCGCGCCACGCTGGAGGCGCTGGGCTTCCGGCTGAACGGGAACGACGTGACCCCGCCGACCTGGCGCCCTGATATCCTGGGCGACGCCGATCTGGTCGAGGAGGTCGCCCGCATCGCCAGCCTGACCAAGCTGCAAGGCGCGCCGATGGCCCGGACGCAACCGGGTGTGCCGCGCCCGATCCTGACGCCCCTGCAGGTGCGCGAACGCAGCGCGCGGCGGACCATCGCCACGCTCGGCTACAACGAATGCGTGACCTACAGCTTCATCGACGCCAAATCCGCTGCCCTCTTCGGTGGCGGAACCGAGGCGGTGCGGGTGGAGAACCCGATCTCGTCAGAGATGACGCATCTCCGCCCCGACCTGCTGCCCGGCCTTCTTGCCGCGGCGGCCCGGAATCAGGCGCGCGGCTTCATGGACCTGGCGCTGTTCGAGATCGGCCCGGCCTTCCAGGGCGGCGAGCCGGGCGAGCAGCATCTGCAAGCCGCGGGCCTGCTGGTTGGCGCGGCGGCCCCGCGTGATCCGCATGGATCGCGCCGGATGGTCGATGTCTTCGACGCCAAGGCCGATGCCGAGGCGGTGCTTGCCGCCCTCGGCGCGCCTGCCCGGGTCCAGATCAGCCGCAAGGTGGCAGGCTGGTGGCACCCCGGCCGGTCGGGCGTGATCGGCCTTGGACCGAACGCGATGGCGACCTTCGGCGAGGTTCACCCCCGCGTGTTGCAGGCGATGGACGTGAAGGGCCCTGCCGTGGCCTTCACCGTGCTCGTCGCCAATGTCCCGGCGCCGAAGGTCAAGACGCCGACCCGTCCGGCGCTGGCGATCAGCGATCTGCAGGCGGTGGAACGCGACTTCGCCTTCGTCGTGGACAAGCAGGTCGAGGCCCTGACCGCCGTCAACGCCGCTCAGGGCGCCGACAAGGCGCTGATCGACAGCGTCCGCGTCTTCGACCAGTTCACCGGCGACAAGGCCGAGGCGCAGATGGGTGTGGGCAAGAAGTCCATCGCTCTGACGGTGCGCCTGCAACCCGTGACCGCGACCCTGACCGAAGCCGAGATCGAGGCCGTCAGCGCCAAGATCATCGAGAAGGTCACGAAAGCGACGGGCGGCACGTTGCGAAGCTGATCCGGCGGCTGTCCATCTCTCTGGACAGCCGTCATTCTCCCTGTCTTTGCTGGTGCCGTAAGCAGGGAGGATCACATGACATTCGAACACTGGGCCGCATTCGCCGCCGCTACGATGGTGTTGCTCATCATTCCGGGCCCGACCATCCTTTTGGTCATCTCTTACGGTCTGGGCCAGGGCTGGCGCGCCGCCTTTCCGACAGCGGTGGGCGTCGCCCTGGGAGATTTCACCGCGATGACCCTGTCGATGCTGGGGATCGGAGCGCTGCTCGCCACCTCGGCCAGCCTTTTCACCCTGCTCAAATTGGCCGGGGCGGCCTATCTGATCTGGCTTGGCATCAACCTCTGGCGGGCGGGAGGCACCCTGAACGCCAAGCCCGTGACCGAAAGCAAGGGCGCCGGACGGATGATCGCCCATGCCTGGCTGGTCACCGCCCTGAACCCGAAAAGCATCACCTTCTTCGTGGCATTCCTGCCCCAGTTCCTCGACCGCTCCGGCGACGTGCTGACGCAGATCGCCGTGTTCGAGGCCACGTTCCTGACCCTCGCCTTCGCCAATGCGCTTGGCTATGGCCTGCTCGCCAGCCGCGCCCGGCGACTGGTGCGGTCGGAACGCTTGGTGCGCGGCTTCAACCGGACGGGCGGGGCGTTGCTGATCGGGGCAGGCGTCGTGACCGCAACAACGCGCGCGGCCTGAGGCAAAGCTGCAGTCCCCATCGGGCCGCTGATCGCGTCTTCGGCGCTCTTCGCCATCTCCGCGAGGAGCGCAGGATGGATGACCCTACTTCTTCGCCTTCCAGGTGTTCAGCCAGGCCCCGATCCGCCCGAAGAACCCGCGCGCCTCTTTCCGGGCGGCTTCCACCCGTTCTCCGGCCGCATCGAAGGTCTCGCCCACATCGGCCAGCGCCGGGTCGACCATCCGCTCGCGGAACTGCATCCACATCCTGCGGATCATCAGGACCACGAAGGCCAGGAAGGCCAGGATCACGATGTTGACCCAGGGGATCAGCGTCACATCCGGCCCCGAGACCGGGGTGATCTTCACCGCGTTGGGGAAGATCGAGAAGATCGGCATACGCCAGCCGTAATGCGTCACCGCCACCCATTGCGGGTTGGCCTTGTCGGACTTCAGGTTCGTCGCCTCGGCCTGCAGCGTGCTGGAATCCCACTTGAAATAGGGCGGCCAGAACCAGCCCGTATCCTCGTTGCGGTAGACCATCACGCTTTTCCCGTCGGGGAAGACCGCGTCGATGTAGCGGATGTCGCGGATCGTCGAGGTGGTCTCCACCCCGGTTCCGGTGTCCTCGATGGAGTAGAACATCCAGTTCGCGCCGATGGGGGTGTTCTTGTTGTAGGTGTTGATGATCTGCACCACATCGCGCTGCGGCATGGTGTAATGCAGGAACAGGCCGACGATCAGCAGCAGCAGGATGCGGATGCCCCACTTGATCTTGGTCCACATGGACGCGTCCTTTCAGTGCCAGTTGACGAGATAGATGGTGACCAGAAAGCCGATGGTCGGAATGATATAGATAAGCCACAAGAGGCGCTTTTTCAGCCCCTTGTCGTAATGCACCATCCCGGCCTCGATGAAGGCCGATCTTTCCTGCTGGGACAGGCCCTGGCGCGCGGGGTCGGCGTCCCATTCCTTCTCCAGCTTCTCGCGCCGGACCGAGCGGGAGTAGATGCCGGTGAGGAAGTAGATTACCGTCAGCGCCACATACATCAGGAATGCTAGCCGCAACCAACCCATCTAGCGTCTCCCTCCCCAGGGGCCGACTACAGGCCCGCGCGCCGGCTTCGGCCCCTCGGCCATCTGCGGGCGGTGCAATTCGTCCATCGCCGGCTCCGGCCCGAAAAGCGCCGTCCGCGCGCCTTCCCGGTCCACCTGATACTCCCGCGCGAGGAAATCCGCGACATAAGTCTTCTTGCGGTCGGACCAGGTTTTGTACTGAGCGTAGAACAGCTCTTTGTGGACGATGAACATCTGCCGGATGTCCATCGGCGAAAGCTCGGACAAGAGCATGTTCACCAGATCGCGGTCCGGCCCCGCCTTGCCGCGCAACGTGTAGAAATAGGCCGGATGCTCCGAGGTGATCTTCGGCCAGGCCCCCCCGGCCTCCACCCAGCGCAGCAGGGCCGCCAGCCCCAGGAACTCCTCCGGCAGAGCAGAGCCCAGCTTGTAGGCGACCTTGCGCAACTCGGTCCGCCGCGCGTCGCCGACCTCGATCCCCAGCCGGTCCGCCGCGTCGACCAGGATGAAGTCCATCTTCTGCCGCAGGACCGCCGCCGCATCCATGCCGCGCGCCTGGACGATGGGTTCGGTCAGCCCGTTCCGCTCCAGCCAGTCGGCGATCTGGTTGCGAAGGGTCAGGTCCATCACCTGCGGCACCGGCACCTCGCCCAGCGAGTGCCAGTCGAGGCTGGAGATCGCCGCCGGGTATTTCACCTCGCGGAAGATGTAGACCCCGCCGAAATGGCTGGTCCAGAAGTTGGCCTGGCTGAAGGTCATCGCCGGCAGGCTGATCGGCACCCGCGTCACGTCGCCGGTCTTCTTGGCCAGCGTGATCATCTCGGCCACCAGCAGGTCATCGCGCCAGCCGTCCGGCTCGGCCCGGAAGCGTTCGATCAGCTTGGCAAGCCTGCCCGCATCCGCCACATGCCCGCCGATCGTGTCGGCCTCGACCGTCACCTGCCGGATGTCGAAGAGCCGCGCGGGCGTGTCCACCGCATAGACCGAATTCTGCAGCTCCCCCGCCACCGCATCCCGCGCGGTCAAGGCAAAGAGCTGCGCCTCGTTCTTCTCGATGAACTGGGTCAGGATCCCGCGCGAGGTGGAGAACTTGATGTTCAGAAGCGGCGCATCCTTCTGCGCCGTGGTAAGCAGGATGAACTGCCGGTTGGCCCCGTTGGGGTTGAGGTAGAGGTCGTCCTGAAGCTCGTCCCCGATCTCGGGCGAATAGCCGGAGAGGTCGATGTGGAAATCGTCGAGCTTGGTGGTCTTGCCGGTGAGGTGCTTGAGCGCGCGGTTGTAGCGTTCCACAAGGGCGGGGGAGGAGACCTCGATCAGGTTCCCGAACATCAGGCCGCGTTGGATGAGGCGTTTCATGTTGCTAACCTCGCCTTCGCCTTTGCTTCCATCCTGTCTATAATGCGCTTGCATACAGGGAAGAAGCGCTTCGATTTTTCGCCCGAATCGGCGTTACATTCGTCCGAAAAATCACGCACCTGGATCCGAAGGGCGGCGTCTAGAACACCGGCTTCAGAATCTGCGGGGTCGACGAGAAGAGAAATCTCGATCATCAATGCGACAAGATCGTCGATCATCTTGTTGGCACGATCACGGGGTATCGTTTTGACTTCTTGGCCCAAACGCCCGGAGTTCAAATCAAAACCGAGCAAGAATTCGGTTGTCTCATATCTTTGGGCCGCAGTCCGCAATTGCGCGATCTTTGACATCTCATAATCGAATATCTTTGCCTCTCGCTGGAAGGCACGATCTCGATTCTGGGATTTGAGACTAGCTTTGCTTGTCAAGAAGGCGACAATAGCTGACGCTAAAGCGGTCAAGAGAGGCAGTCCAACCGCAACAACAAGAGCTTGGTGGTCTGTAATCCACTGATTCCAATTTGAGAGGAATTCTTTCACCCCTTCCCCCCCTCATCCATCATCCGCATCCCGATCCGCCGGTTCATCTCCTGCGCCTTCACCAGCCACACGAAGCCCAGCACCGGCCCCCACAGGAGCGCGAACAAAGCCGAGCGGCCCAGGAAGAACCCCATCCGCTCCAGCGGAGCCGCCGCGATCCCCGCCAGCACCCCGTTATTGATCGCCGCATACAGGGTCACCGCCAATCCGGCCCCGACCATCAGTGCCGCGAAAGCCGTCTTCACCACCGCCCAGGCCAGCACCCGCTGCGACAGGCACCCCCGCCCCGCAAACCACCCCGGCAGAAAGGCCACCAGTCCGCACAGCACCGCCAGCGGCAGGATCGCGTTCCAGAGATCGAGGGAGAGGGAGTTGCTCACCCCTTCCCCTCCAGATAGCGCCGCTTCGCCTCTTCCGTCCGGCCGAAGTCGCGCACCATCGCCTCGATGGCGACCTCGTCCGACTTGTCGGCATAGCGGAATTCGCTGTCGGCGTAGCGGTTCACCTCCTGGATCACCATCTCAACCGTGATCGGCGTCATCAGCCCTTTGATCATGCCCAGCTTCTCGTCATAGGGCTTGAACAGGAACAGGTCCGGCTCCTCCATCCATTCATCGGGCAGTTCGAAGTCCATCGCGCGGACCTTCACCGCGTCGGTGATGTTCTTGATCGCCCGTCCGGTGAAGCGTTCGTCCGCCTGCTGGATCGCCTTCAGATAGGTGCCGATCTTGGCCAGTGTATCCAGTGGCCCGGTCTCCGCCGCCACGCGGTCCCAGACCTTCAGCAAGCCTTCCTCATGCGGTCGGGAATAGCCCTCGAACGACGCCGCCACCGCGCGCCTGATCTCCTGCGCCGCGAACAGATCATGCTGGCCCACGGGAATGGAATGGTTCTTCCCCAGAAGCAGCGAGAGGATGTCGATGTAATCCTCGCGGCTCTGCGGCCCGTCGACCAGGAACCGCGCTCCGGCCCGCTGGCGGAGCGCGTCGTCCACGTTCTCCGGATAGTTGCTGAACATGCCGAAGGTGCAGTTCCCCCGCACCACCGTGCCCGCGCCCGCGAAGGCCTGCATGAAGACCGCCGTCACCTCCTGCTGGCCCGCACTGGATTGCCGGTCGCCGCGCTTGCCCGCCACCTGGTCGATGTCGTCGATGGTGCCGAAGCCGATCACCGAAGGGTCCAGCACCGCGTCGATGAAGGCCTTGGCGTTCTGCCCCGACTTGCCCTGATAGCTGTCGATCTGGTCGATGCTGAAGTTCTGGTAGCGGAACGGATAGCCCGCTTGCCTGCAATAGCCGTCCAGAAGGCCCGCCATCATCTGGATCAGCGTGGTCTTGCCCGTGCCGGGCTTCCCGTCGCCCATGAAGGTGAAGATGAACCCGCCCAGTTCCGCGAACGGGTTCAGGCGGCGGTCGAAGTCATAGGCCATCAGCATCTTGGCCAGCCGCATCGACTGGTATTTGGCGATATGGTTCCCCACCACCTCGTGCGGCGCTTTGAAGGCCATCACGATGGACCCGCCCTTCGCCGCCTTGGCCGGCTTGAACCCGGCGATGGTCAGCCCGTCGGCCTCCACCTTCCAGCTTCCGCCGGTGAAGACCGACACCCGCGCCCCGTTCTCCGCCCTGATCTGCACCTTCTTCATCAGCGCCTCGGCAAAGGCCGAGACCACCGCCACCAGCTTCGCATCATCCGTCGCCAGCGCGCCGATGTCCTGGTCCAGCTCCCAGAGCGCGCCCTGCAAGGCCAGCGGAGCGTTGTCGGTCAGCACCTCCTCGACTTCGCCCAGTTCCACCGTCCCCGGCCCGACATGCGGAGCGATCAGATAGGCCAGCGCATTGCCGAAGGTGAAAAGCACCACCAGCGCCTCGCCCTGCAACAACTCGCCGAACTCCGCGCGGCGGGCGTCCGGCACCCGGCCCTCCAGGTTGGCCTTCTTCAGCTCGGCCAGACCCGACTGCGCCGAGAAGGTCTCGCCCATCGCCAGCGCAATCGCGAGGCTGCGCCGCAGCGCGTTCAGCACCGCCGCCTGCACCGGGGACACCAGCCCGTCCGACAGCCCCTCCACCCGCTCGCTGAGCCGCACGCCCCCCGGCCGCGCCGTCGACCGCGTCGCCATTCCCGGCACGGTGGACCGGAAGGTGGGTCGCACGCCGATGCCCGGAGACCGCTCCGCCGCGGGCGCCGAGACCAGGGGCTTCGCCAGCCGCGGCGCATGATCGAAGCCGAAGACCATTCCCAGCGCCGCCTCATACTGCGCCCGGACCGCCTCTTCCTTCAGCTCCATCGTGTCGCGCGTGCTCATCGGCCAAGCCCTTTCATCTTTGCTCAAATATCCCGGGGTCCGGGGCGGCGCCCCGGGTGTTCAGCAATCACAACGTCGGAATCAACCGCCCCCCGGCCCCCACCACGAACTTCCGAAGGCCCTGCAAGCCCCTCGGGTTCTGTTCCACCAGCACCTGATAGGGTTTCTCGGGCAGGATGATCATCCGCTCCTGCCGCGTGGCCCCCAGATCCGCCCCCGCCACGGGGTCGAGCTTGTAGATTTGCCGGACGGAAGAGGAGAACCAGCCTTCCTTCACCGCTTCCTCGCGCTCGGACACCAGATCTTCCACCGTCCAGACCAGCGCCCAATCCTCGCCATCCGGCGCCTTCGTCCCTTCCAGCACCTGGGAAATCGGCCCCGATTGCAGGGTGAAGCTTGCCGAATACATCGGGCCGAGGACGATCCGCCGCAGCCGCTTCGGGTGCAGGTCGGCGAAATCCTTGTCGAAGCCGGTGGCGATGGTCAGAAGCTTCAACCCGCCGATGGCCTGCGCCATCAGCGCGTGCTGCACCTGCGGCCAGCGGTAGGCGTCGTTCGGCAGGGGCTTCCGCCCGGAATCCTCCAGGTCCATCAGATAGACCACCGGCAGGTTGACCTGGGTGTCCCAGACCGCCCAATGCACCAGATACTGCCGCCGCTCGCCCACATTGGCGATCCACTGCGCATCCGGGTCGTTCCGCGCCCAGAAGATGCCCCCCGCCGCCAGCGCCTCGTAGTAATAGCGCTGCGACAGGGCGAATTGCAGTGCGGTGGGGATCGTCAGCTCTCCCACGATCTGCCGCACCATCCGGTCCTTCAGCTCGGTCTCGGATGGCATCCCGGCCAGATGCCGCTCGGCCTGCTGGGCATCGACCGCCATGGTCATCAGTTCCTGCGCGACCGGGAAGCCGCTCTCGTGCCGGTCGATGGTCAGCTTCGGCGCGCCCTCGCCCCGCCCGGTCATCAGGTATTTGTTCGACAGCGCCCGGAAGGTCCCGGCCACCGCCTTGAGATAGACCCCCAGCACCCGCGCCTCGGTCCGGCTCAGCTTGCCCTCTGCTTCCACCTCCGCCGCCACCCGCGCGAGATGCCCGCCGATCCGCTCGAACTTGGCGAAGTAGCGGCGAGCGGTCAGCGTATCGTACAGCTCGGCATGGTCCGAGGTGAGCTGGTCCTTGACCTCGTTGGCCACTTAGCCACCATACGCATTCTTGTCGTGCTTCTCGACAATCGCCGCGAACCGGCGCGCGAAGCGTTCGTCCGCTTTCGCCTTCTGCTCCAGGATCTGCCGGGCAAAGACCATGTGGCCCTCATGCGCTTCCAGCATGTCGGCCATCTTGTCGTTGGTCGCGGCCCCGATCGCGGCCATCGCGGTCTGCGCCTCCTGGTCGGTCTTCACCCCGATCTCGTTGATCCGGTGCGCCACGTCCTGCTGCTGCGCCGTCTTCAAGGACGAGGTCAGCGCGTCATACAGCACCACCCGCTGCTTGGTGTCCGTCTGCAGCTTGTTGATCAGCACCAGCTGCGTCGCCGCCTGGTTCTGAAGCGAGTCGACCCAGGTCTTGCCCTTCTCGATATAGCGCTCCAGCGTCTGCGACTTCGCCAGCTTCACCTGCTCGTCCTGCACCAGCGCGTTGTACTTCGCGTTCAGCGTCGCCAGTTCCGTCTCCAGCTTGGTCCGCGCCGCCGCGTCCTGCTCGACGCTGATCTTGTTCTCCAGCTCGATGATCCTCGGGTCCATCGCCGCCACCTCGGCCCTGACGGCCTCCAGCGCGCCGACGGTCTCTTCCCGCTCGGTCAGGGTGCCGGCGAGGTTGCCCTCGACCTTGGTCTTCTGCGCGTTCAGGATGTCGAGCTGCCCCTGCAACAGCTTCACGATCACGTCCGATTTCGAGATCAGGTCCTGCAGCTTGTCGTCGATCGAGGCGGCCCGCATCCGCTCCTGCCGCATCGATTCCGCCTTGGCCGAGGAGAAGATGCCGATGAAGCTCTCCATCCCGGTCTTGGTCCGCATCTCGTCGAAATCCTTCGAGAAGCCCGCCGTCACATCGTCCAGCCCCATGATCAGTTCGGCGATGTTGGCGTTCATCAGGTCGGTGTGCTTGTGCACCTCCTCCAGCGTGGCGTTCTCCACGTCCAGTTCGGCGCCCTGGTCCAGCTTCGACCGCGCCGCTTCGATCCGGCTGGTGATGGCGGAAATCTTCGCCTGTGCCTCGGCGACCTGCGCCTGGCTTTCCTTGATCTGCGTCTCGAAATCGGCCATCCGACCCTCCGTTGAACCCGTTTCAATAACTTAAGCGATGTAACAGTGAATTACATCATCCCGGCGCCGGATTTTCGGACGCCGCTGAACGGCGCAAGTCTTGCAGCAACTGGCGCCATCCGCCAAGCGCGGAATCCCGCATTTGCTCCTTGAGAAATACTCTCGGGGGGTTTGGGGAGCGAAGCGCCCCCAGCGACCGAGGAGGAGGCGCAGCCCGACGACGAGACAAAGGGTACGCGCGTCAGCGCTCCGCTTGAAAGCCGCCCCTCACACCGGGATGTTGTCGATCAGCCGCACGCCATCGACCCAGGCCGCCGCCAGCATCCGGCGCGGGCGGCGCGGGTCGTCCGAGGGCATCAGCGTCTCGGCATCGCGCAGCTCGATATATTCCACTCGCTCGAACCCCGCTTCGCGCATCGCCTCGGCCGCCTCGCGGATCGCCATCCGGTCGGCATGGCCCGAGCGAATGTCCCCGGCGGCCCGGGTGATCGCGGCGTAAAGGACCGGCGCCTTCGCCCGCCCGCCCGGCGTCAGCCGCACGTTGCGGGAACTCATCGCCAGCCCGTCCGCCTCGCGGATCGTCTCGCAGCCCACCACCTCTACGGGCACGTTCAGGTCGCGCACCAGCCGCAGCACCACCTGCAGCTGCTGCCAGTCCTTCTGGCCGAAATAGCCCCTGTCTGCGAGGCTCATGCCGAAAAGCTTCGTCACCACCGTCGCCACCCCGTCGAAATGGCCGGGCCGCATGTGCCCCTCCAGCGGCTGCGCCACCCCCTGCATCGACACGGTGGTGATGAACCCCTCGGGATAGACCTCTTCCACCGGGGGCACGAAGATCGCATCCACCGGGACCGTCCCCAAGAGCTTCGCGTCCGCCTCTTCGCTGCGGGGATATTTCTTCAGGTCGTCCGGATTGTTGAACTGCTTGGGATTCACGAAGATCGTGGTGACCACCCGGTCGCATTCCTCGCGCGCCCGCCGCGCCAGCGACAGATGTCCGTCATGCAGCGCCCCCATGGTCGGGACCACGCCGATGGTTTCGCCTTTCGCGCGCCAGCCCCGCGCCAGGGCGCGCAGGTCGGCCACCGTCCGCAGGATCGGGATCATTGCTTCACCGGAACCACATCTGGGAAGGAATGCTCCGCTGCCGGGAAGGCGCGGGCGCGCACCTCGGCGGCATAGGCCGCAATCGCCTCGTCCGCCGCTTTCCCAAGTTCGGCATAGCGCTTGACGAACTTGGGCCGGAACTCGGTGAAAAGCCCCAGCATGTCGTCCACCACCAGCACCTGTCCGTCGCAGCGCACCCCGGCCCCGATCCCGATGGTCGGGATCGCCAGCCCTTGCGTGATCCGCGCCGCCAGCCCCTCGGGCACCTTTTCCAGCACCACCGCGAAGGCCCCCGCCTCCTCGACCGCGCGGGCGTCGGCCATCACCTTTTCGGCTTCTTCCGCCCGGCCCACCACCTTGTAGCCGCCCAGAGTGTTCACCGCTTGCGGCGTGAGGCCGACATGCGCCATTACCGGGACCCCCCGCGCGGTCAGGAAGGCGATGGTCTCGGCCATATGCTGCCCGCCTTCCAGCTTGACCGCCGGGGCCCCGGTCTCGGCCATCAGGCGCGTGGCATTGCGGAAGGCCTGCTTCGGCCCCTCCTCGTAGGATCCGAAGGGCATGTCGATCACCGGCATCGCCTTCTCAGCGCCGCGGACCACGGCCTTTCCGTGCAGGATCATCATCTCCATCGTCACGCCCAGCGTCGAGGGCAGGCCGTGGATCACCATCCCGACCGAATCCCCCACCAGCACCACGTCGCAATGCGCATCCACCAGCCGGGCGACCGGGGTGGAATAGGCGGTCAGCACCACCAGCGGCGCACCACCCTTGCGGGCGCGGATGTCGGGGGGAAGAACGGGCCGGACGGGGGAAGTGGCGCTCATCTCTGGGGCTCCGCTTTCGCTTTCTGCCCGTCATATGGGCACAAGCGGACCGCCGCCGCAACAGATTTGCGCCGCAGCGCAGCACCGCCGACCTCCGCGCCAGAGGGTTGACCCCGGCCGCCCCCGCGTCCTGAATGCCGGAAAAAGGAGTCACCCATGCCCCTGATCCAGCGCGTCAGCCGCGACGGAACGGCCCCCGAGATCGGCGGGCCAGCGCCCGACCGGCTTATCTCGGGCAATCCCGTCCACTCGACCTGGAACCTGGAAGAGAGCGACGGGCTTTATGCGGGCCTGTGGCAATCCACCCCCGGCAAGTGGCGGGTCAGCTATTCCGAATGGGAATATTTCCGCATCCTTAGCGGCTATTCGCTGCTGACCGCCGCCGATGGCAGCGTCACCCAGCTGCACCCGGGCGACAGCATGATCATCCGCCCGGGGTTCGAGGGTACATGGGAGGTCGTGCAGACCACCCTGAAGGATTACGTCATCCGGCTTTAGCCAGCGTCCGAGGTGCCCACGGTGACGGTCGCCACGCTTTCCGGCGGGGCGCATTCGGCATCCGGGATGCCGCGGCGCGCGCAGGCGGCCAGACGTTTCTTCTCGGCCTTCTCGAAAGCGGCCCGGTCCTTGGCCTCCTGCCTGGCCAGCGCGGCTTCGTCCTTTTCCTTCTTCGCCAGGTTTTCCGGCGATTCCGGGACCATGTGGCCATAGGCGTTCAGCATCTGCGGGCCTTCCAGCGCCATGCTCTCGGCCTCGGTCCGCACCTTCACCCGGGTTCCGTTCGGCACCTTGTTGTAAAGGTCGATGGCGTCCTGGTTGAACAGGCGAATGCAGCCTGCACTGGTTGCATGGCCGACCGAAGCCGCGTCCGAGGTGCCGTGGATGCGGAACATCGTGTCCCGCGACCCGCGATAAAGATACAGCGCCCGCGCCCCCAGGGGGTTCATCAGCCCGCCCGGCAACCCGCCGGCGTAGGCTGCATAAAGGTCGGGCCGGGTACGGATCATGTTTGCCGTCGGCTGCCACGACGGCCATTCCGCCTTGCGCCCCACCGTGCCCGTTCCCCGGAACGACAGGCCTTCCCGGCCCACCGCGATGGGATAGCGTGTCGCCGTCCCGCCCTCGTTCACCAGATAGAGCTTCCGCGCGAAGGTATCGACCACCACCGTGCCGGGTGCTTCCGGCCCGGTGTAGGTAACCTCGGTCCGGATGTTGCCGTCCTGCAGGTATTTCGCCGGGACGGCTTCGATGAAGAACTCCCCGTCCTGGACGCCCTCGTAGCCGGGGACGACCTCGGGCGCGGTCTGTTTCGCGGTGCCTGCACAGGCGGCAAGCAAGGGAAGGGCAAGGATCGCGAGGATCCGGGCAAGGGAGTGGGTCACGTTGGCAGACTCATCTGAAGGGCAGCTAAGGCCACCTTGCGCCATGCCCGACGGCTTCCGTCAACCCCTGTCGGATCGAATTTTCCTGAATCTTTACAATACTTGCCGTCCCGAGAGCCGATTCCGGCGGGAAAGCGCAAAGCACGGGATTCCACGGCCGGTTGGCGGGATGCAACTTCCAGTCACACCTCGCGCCGTTTTGCGTTACCCTTGGCCTCGGCCCGTTACGGGCGGAAAGGGACCAGAATGGACATCACAGCACTTATCCTTACCCTCGTCATCGGCGGCGTGGCCGGATGGCTCGCCGGTCTGATCGTCGAGGGCTACGGCTACGGCCTTGTCGGCAATATCGTCATCGGCATCGTCGGCGCCCTGATCGCGACCTTCCTGCTGCCCCGGATCGGTATCGTCATCGGCAGCGGCATCCTGGGCGCGATCATCCACGCCACCATCGGCGCGGTGATCCTCTTGCTGCTGATCCGCGTGGTCAAGCGGGCCTGAACGGCCGGGCCGGGGGAAGCCCCGGCCCGACGCCTTACCCCACCACGTTGAACGCGGGCCCGTAGGGATAATGCGTGATGCCCTCGGGCTCGTCCTCGGTGACGACGAAGATGTCGTGCTCGCGGTATCCGCCCGCCCCCGGCATCCCCTCGGGGATCGTCAGCATCGGTTCCATCGAGATCACCATCCCTGGTTCCAGCACCGTGTCGATGTCCTCGCGCAGCTCCAGCGCCGCCTCGCGACCGTAGTAGTGCGACAGGACCCCGAAACTGTGCCCATAGCCGAAGGTCCGGTATTGCAGCATCTGCCGGTCGGCCAGGAACTCGTTGATCTTCATGGTGATCTCGGCACAGCTCGCCCCCGGCTTCAGAAGCGTCATCCCGAACTCATGGCTGTCGAGGTTGGTCTGCCAGACCTTCATGCTGGCATCGTCCACCTCGCCCAGGAACAGCGTCCGCTCCAGCGCGGTGTAGTAGCCGCTGATCATCGGAAAGCAGTTCAGGCTCAGGATATCGCCATGCTGCAGCTTCCGGTTCGTCACCGGGTTGTGCGCCCCGTCTGTGTTGATGCCCGACTGGAACCAGACCCAGGTGTCGCGATATTCCGCATCCGGGAAGCGTCTGGCGATCTCGCGCTCCATCGCGTCCCGCCCGGCGATGGCGATCTCAAGCTCCGTCGCCCCCAGCGCAATCGCCTCGCGGATCGCATAGCCGCCCACGTCCGCCACGTTCGCCCCATGCTTGATCAATGCGATCTCGGCTGGCGACTTCATCAGCCGCTGGTGCATCGTCGCGGGCGCGATATCCATCCCCCGCTTCGGCTTCAGGAAGGTGTTGAACTTCTCGGCCCGTTCCATCGTCAGATGGTCCGCCTCGCATCCCACCGCCTTGCCCGTTCCGGTGACCGAAGCCACCGCCCGCCACATGTTGTCGCGCGCCCAGTCGGTATAGGTGATGTTGTCCCCGACCGACCGCCGCCAGGGCTGGCCTGCGTCGATCCCGGCGCTGATGGTGACGCAGTCGGTCTTCGTCACCACGCAGGCATAGGGCCGCCCGAATGAGCAGTAGAGGAAGCCCGAGTAATAGGCGACATTGTGGATGGAGGTCAGCACCACCGCATCCAGCCCGTGCAGATCCATGATTTCGCGCAGGCCTTCCAGCCGGTCATGGTATTCCTGGTCGGCGAAGGGCAGGGCGTGCTTCTGGCCGCCATTGTGGAAGCGATACATCTCGGGACGGTTCAAGGACATGTCCAGACCTCATGTGCAGGGGTCTGGCACAACGCCCTGAGACCCCGAAAGGTCCCGGCGTACAGGACGGAAGCGCCCCGAAACGCATCGGGTCCGCAAGCGTCGGGGCGACCGTTCTTTCGAAACCAGCCCCTGTGGCGACGCCATCGCCACGGCTCACCCCTTCCTGCACGTTCGCGGCAATCCGCGCAAGCTTTGAAACGACCCTTGCGAGGCCGGTTCGCGACCCCATGTAACGACCTGTCACATGGAAGGAAGAATCACATGCGCTGTCCGGTCGACAATGAAACCCTGGTGATGGCCGACCGTGGCGGGGTCGAGATCGACTACTGCCCGAAATGCCGCGGCGTCTGGCTGGACCGGGGCGAGCTGGACAAGATCATCGACCGCTCCCTCGGCGGTCCCGCCGCAGCACCCTCGCCGTCGCCGCAGCAAGCGGCCCAGCCGGTCTACCAGCCCGAGCCGCGCGCCGCCTACCGCGAGGATGACCGCCGCCGCCGGGACGATGACGACGATTACCGTCACGGTTACAAGAAGAAGCGCAAGGAAAGCTTCCTGAGCGATCTCTTCGACTTCTGACCGACGCTCCTTGAGACGAGAGGACGAAGTCGCACGCGGAGCTTGCTCCGGGCGGCAGAGAGGTGGCCAAGGTCTCGGGCCGGTATGGGTGGACTGCGACGAAAGGGTGGAGGAAGGGCTTGAACCCAAGCAGCGGTCAAAGGCATCGCTTGATCGTGCGGCGGTCCTGCTCGACGATGTCGTCGAGGTATTTGATCCGGGTCATTTCGATCGGGGGGCCAGATCCATTCGATGGAACACTCACGTCGCGGTTCATATCATGAATGACAAGGCTCTGCCGCAGGATGCGCAGTGGCCGGAAAGCGCAATCTTCACCGTCGGGCATTCGACCTTGCCGATCGAGCGCTTCATCGAGCTCTTGAAAGCCTACAGTATCGCGCAACTCGTCGATATCCGCACCGTGCCGGGCTCGCGGCGCAATCCGCAGTTCGGGAGCGAGGCTCTTGCCAGCAGCCTGGAGGCGGCTCACATCGAATATTCGCATATGGCAGCATTGGGCGGTCTGCGGCGCACCCGCAAGGACTCTCCCAATGCTGGTTGGCGCAACGAGAGCTTCCGCGGCTACGCCGACTACATGCAAACCGCGGAGTTTGGTCATGCGGTGGAGGCGCTCATCCGGGGAAGCCGGCAGAAGCGCACAGCCATAATGTGTGCGGAGGCCGTGCCGTGGCGCTGCCATCGCTCGCTCGTTGCCGATGCGCTGGAGGTGCGCGGCGTACCGGTCATCGAGATTCTGTCGGAAACCAGTTGTCGGCCGCACAAGCTGACGCCCTTCGCACATGTTGACGGGGTGTCGATCACCTACCCACCCGAGCAGCCGGACCTGTTTTAGCCGGCCGCCGGAACCAGCGCTGGGGACATAAAGGCAGCGCCCGCCCAAACACCGCGTCCGGAAGCATCAGTCCGCGATCCTTCTCAGGGCCGATCCCTTGTGCATCGCGACATGATCGGTCTTGTCGCTCTTGATCTCGTACTGCGGATCATCCGGGCTCGCGTGATGCGTATAGCCCTTGTAGTCGGTGTCCTGCGTGTGGACCTTGATGATGCGGCCGCTGACATGGCCGGCCTCGGAATTCCAGGCGACGTGATCGCCGACTTCAAAGTGCTCGCTCATCATTGTTCTCCTGCAGTCGCGGAAAAGACAATCTATCAGCCCGTCCCCCGAAGCGCGATTCGTACCGGCACGTCGAGGAAAGGGAGCCGCCACGGCCCGCAGGATGGGCAGAGGCGATGTCGCGGGTCAACCTTGTCGCCAGCCGACCCGGGCATCGAGGCTTCGGGCAAACCTAACGGTTTGAGACGCCATCGGAAGGATGGTATTCCGTCTGCATGACGACATTCCTCACGCTCCTGCATCTGGCCCTCTTCTGCCTCGTCAGCCTGCGCGTCCTTTCGCGAAACCAGTTGGACGCACATACGCGCAGTGCCTGGATTCTCGTGCTTCTGGCGCTGCCCTTCCTCGGCCTGATCCTGTACCTGCTGATTGGCGAGATCCATTTTTCCGGTCCTGACCGGCGACGCATCGATGCCGCCGTCGCCGCGACCCGCCCCGCCGTCCTGGCTAGCGGCAGCGCCCCGGACCTTCCGCGCTGGGGACCGGCCAGCGGCTTCGCCACCTCGATCAATGGCTTCGGCATGACGCAGGGCAACCGCGCCGAACTGTTGGACAGCCCCGACGGCGCACGGGCGCGCATGATCGAGGACATGGATGCCGCAACCGAGTCGATCAGTGTCCTGTATTACATCTGGCTGGAAGACCAGACCGGGCGCAACGTGGCCGAAGCGATGATCCGCGCCGCCGGGCGCGGGGTGCGCTGCCGGGCGATGATCGACGCCATCGGCTCGCATTCGTTCATCGCCTCGGACACCTGGCGGCGGATGAAGGAGGCAGGCGTGGGCACCTCGGTCACCCTGCCGCTGGGCAATCCGCTGCGCACGATCTTCCAGCGCCGCCCCGACCTGCGAAACCACCGGAAGATCACGGTGATCGACGGCCGCATCTGCCATTGCGGCAGCCAGAACTGTGCCGATCCCGCCTTCCTGCCCAAGGCGAAATTCGCCCCCTGGGTGGATGTGATGGCGCGGTACGAGGGGCCCGTGGCGCATCAGATGAACCTGCTTTTCGCGCAGAACTGGCTGGCCGACGATCCCGGCGAACTGGCGGATTTCACCCGTCCGGTTGCTGGTTTCGAGGACGGCTTTCCGGCGCAGGCGGTTGGCACCGGGCCGAACATCGGGCGCAATGTGGCCGCACAACTGTTCGCGCGCGTCATCGGCACGGCCCGGCGCGAGGTGATCATCACCACCCCCTATTTCGTTCCGGGCGAGGAGGTCTGCTCGGCGATCCTCGCAGCTGCCTTCGCGGGGGCGCGGGTTACGCTGATCGTGCCACGCCGCAACGATTCCGGCTTCGTCGCGCCTGCCAGCCGGTCCTTCTATCCGCAACTGACCGAGGCAGGCGTGACCATCGCGGAATATCAGGGCGGGCTGCTGCATTCCAAGATCATCACCGTGGACGGCGAGACCACCTTCATGGGGTCTTCCAACATGGACATCCGCAGCTTCGGCCTGAATTTCGAAAACGATATCCTGTTGCACGACAGGAATTTCACCGCTGCCATTCGTCGGCGCCAGATGGAGTATCTGGCAAGCGCGGTCCTGGTGACCCCCGAGGAAGTGCGTGGCTGGTCCATCGCACGGCGAATCTGGAACAACGCCTTCGCAACGATCGGGCCGCTACTGTAGCGGGATATGCCCCCTGCGGATCAGGCTTTCCACACCGCGTGGCACACCGGCGCGATGTCAGGTGCCCGACATGCCGGAGCGGATCGTCGCGGCGGTCCGCAGATAGTGGTCGCGGAGGAGTTGCTCGGCAAGAGCTGCGTCCCGGGCAAGAACGGCATCGGCGATGGCACCGTGTTCGGCGTCTATGTCGCGCTTCTGTGGACCTGCGGCGGTGAGTGCGGGAATGCGGTAGCGCTCGGTCGCGGCATACAGCCTTTCGAAGAAATCGAGCAGCCAGTCCGATCCGCAGGCCGCCAGCAGCGCGCGGTGGAACGCATGGTGGCGGGCCTTCAACTCGCCGACATCGCCGTCAGGCCGCCGGGTCTGCAGCCCAAGCGCGTAGAGAGCAGCGACGACCGCAGCGGCCCATCCGTCGTCGCCCTTGGCGATCGACAGGCGCAGGGCCTCGGTCTCGATCAGGAGACGGACCTGAAGAGCGTCCTCGAATTCGGCGAGCGACCGCGCCGAGACCCGGAAGCCGCGAAGGGATTCGGCGGTGACAAGACGTTCGGCCTGCAGGCGGTTCAGCGCCTCGCGCAGGGGCGAGAAGCCCATGCCGTAGCGTTCGCTGAGGTCGGCCAGGCGCAGCGGACTTTGAGGCGCGAAACAGCCCTCGACGATGTCTTTCCGCAGGGAAACGTAGGCTTTTTCCGCCAGGGTCATGATCGCGTCCTTAATGTCCGGGAAGTCTATCCAGCCTGATATGTTCGCGCAATTCGATAATTTTCGAAAATAAATATTGTCATCGAAAATTCTTCCAAGCATAGTTGGGCCTCGTTGCACGGGAAGGAGAGAGCATGGCCACCGGACGCGAGAACCATCGGGAAGACGTCATCGGACGCGCCAATGTCGAGGATACGCCGGAACTTCTGGCGTATTACGACGAGCTGGAGGGGTTTCATGCCGGCGCGCTATGGACCGTGGCGAACAAGATTGAGCCCTGGCAGCCGGCAAGCCAGTCGGTGCCAGTGGTCTGGCGCTACCGGGACCTGCGCGACCATGTGATCCGCAGCGTCGATCTGGTGACACCGGAAAAGGCGGGCCGGCGGGTCATCTACCTGAACAACCCCGGGCGGCAGGATGTGGCGGCGGCGGTTGGCTGGATCTATGCGGGCCTGCAGGTGATGAACCCGGGCGAAGTGGCAAGCGCGCACCGCCATTCGGCCAGCGCGATCCGCTTCATCATGGAGGGGCGCGGGGCCTACACCGTCGTCGACGGCCACAAGATGACGCTGGGTGCGAACGACTTCGTGCTAACGCCGAACGGCACCTGGCATGAACATGGGGTGAGCGCAGATGGCTCGCTTTGCCTCTGGCAGGACGGGCTGGACATTCCCTTCGTCAATGCGATGGAGGCGAATTTCTACGAGGTGCATCCCGAGCTGAACCAGGCAGTTGGCCATGCCGTAGATGACATGACGAAAACCTGGGGCAATCCGGGGCTGACGCCCTATGGCGAAAGCTGGCGCAAGGGCTACAGCCCGATGTTCAAGTACGAATGGGCGCCGACCTACGATGCCCTGACGAAATATGCAGGCTGCACCGCGGGAAGCCCGTTCGATGGCGTCATGATGGAATACGTGAACCCGGTGACGAACGGGCCGGTGATGCAGACGCTGGGTGCCAGCATGCAGATGCTGCGGCCGGGCGAGCATACGAAGGCGCACCGCCATACCGGCAGCTACCTGTACCATGTCGCCAAGGGCCGAGGGCATTCGATCATCAATGGCAAGAGGTTCGACTGGGCCGAGCGCGACATCTTCTGTGTGCCCTCCTGGGCCTGGCACGAACATGTCAATGCTTCCGACCGGGAGGATGCCTGTCTCTTCTGCCTGAACGACCTGCCGGTGATGCGGGCGCTCGGGCTGTATCGGGAAGAGGCTTTCGGGGAAAACGGCGGCCAGCAACCGCTTCTGTAGGGACGGATCATGAAACTTGTGACCTATCGCGCCTCGGTCGAGGCAGCGGCGCGGCTTGGTGTGCTGGACGGCGACCTTGTCGTCGATGTCGAACGGCTGGCGGCGTCGCAGGGCGAAAGCCTGCCGGCCACCATGCTGGGTCTGATAGACCTCGGCCGCCCGGGGCTGGAGACATTGCGCGCCTGTCTTGACGCGGCGCAGGGCCGCCACAAGCCGGGCACGGCGACGGCTTTGGCCAATGTGCGCCTCCTGGCCCCGATCCCCCGGCCCCGGAAGAACATTTTCGGGATCGGCCTGAACTATGTCGAGCATGTCGCGGAAAGCGCGGCCTCGCTGGATACGTCGAAGGACCTGCCGAAGCAGCCGGTCGTTTTCTCGAAGCCGCCGACCACCGTGATCGGCCCCGGCGACGCGATCGAGCACGACGTGCGGATCACCAAACAGCTGGACTGGGAGGTCGAGCTTGCCGTGATCATCGGTACCACCGCCCGGCGCATCCGACGCGAGCAGGCGCTGGAGCATGTCTTCGGCTATTCGGTGATGATCGACGTTTCCGCCCGCGACAACAGGCGGGCGGGACAGTGGATCTTCTCGAAGGGCATGGACAGCTATGCGCCCTTCGGTCCGGTGATCGTCACGGCGGACGAGATTCCCGATCCGCAGGTGCTGGACCTGTGGCTGACGGTCAACGGGGTGGAAAAGCAGCGGTCGAACACCCGGCACATGCTGTTCAAGGTGGATGACCTGATCGCCGACATTTCCACGGGCATCACGCTGGAGCCGGGCGACATCATCGCCAGCGGCACGCCCGAAGGCGTCGGCGCCGGCCGCACCCCGCAGGAATGGCTGAAACCCGGCGACGTGGTGGTCGCCACCGTCGAGGGCATCGGTACGATCCGCCACCCGGTCGTCGACGCCACGCCGGAGGATTGACGGGAAGCCCCTCCCGGCATTTTCTGTCCATCAGTATCCCACGGGGGCCCGGGGGTGTGAAACCCCCGGGGCTTCCCCCAAGCGCCGAGGTCTCCCATGTCCGCCTCCTTCACCGCCGCCGTCGTCCAGATCGCCTCGATTCCCGCCGACCCGATGGCCACCGCAGAAAAGGCCGCCGCCCGCCTGCGCGAGGCCGCCGCCAATGGCGCAAAGCTGGTGGTCTTCCCCGAGGCGCTGATCGGGGGCTATCCGAAGGGCGCAAGCTTTGGCGCGCCCATCGGGATGCGCAAACCCGAGGGCCGCGAAGCCTTCGCCCGCTACCACGCCGCCGCCATCGACCTCGACGGCCCCGAGCTCGCCTGCCTGAGCGAGGCCTGCGCCGAGACCGGGGTCTTCGCTGTCATCGGCGTGATCGAACGCGAGGGCGCGACCCTCTATTGCACGGTTCTTTACTTTGACGGCGACAAGGGGCTGGTCGGCAAGCACCGCAAGCTGATGCCGACCGCAGGCGAACGGCTGATCTGGGGCTTTGGCGATGGATCGACCATGCCGGTCTTCCAGACCGATCTCGGCACCATCGGCGCGGTGATCTGCTGGGAGAACTACATGCCCGCCCTGCGGATGCACATGTACCATCAGGGCGTCAGCCTCTATTGCGCGCCAACTGCCGATGACCGCGACACCTGGCTTCCGACAATGCAGCACATCGCGCTGGAGGGACGGACCTTCGTGCTGACCGCCTGCCAGCACATCACCCGGGCGGCCTATGGACCCGACCATGAAAGCGCGTTGGGGGATGAGCCCGACCGCGTGATGATGCGGGGCGGATCGGCCATCGTTTCCCCGCTTG
Organism: Tabrizicola sp.; assembly: GCF_036781545.1. GTDB lineage: Bacteria > Pseudomonadota > Alphaproteobacteria > Rhodobacterales > Rhodobacteraceae > Tabrizicola. The sequence goes on along the minus strand of NZ_DAIQAT010000001.1, from coordinate 58,248 downwards.
GGCGCGTGCTGGCCGGCCCGGACTTCAGCGGCGAGACGATCCTTTACGCGGAGATCAATCCGGACGAGGTGATGGGCGCCAAGTTCGATTTCGATGTGACCGGTCATTACGCCAGGCCCGATGTGTTCCAGCTGACCGTGGACACCCGCGCGAAACCGGCAGTGCGAAGGGCCTGATGCGCTACGATCTAGACCAGGTTCCCGAACCCATCGCCTACAAGCTTCTGGCTGCGACGGTGATCCCCCGGCCCATCGCCTGGGTCGTGACAAAGGGCAGCGAAGGCATCAACGCCGCGCCCTATTCCTTCTTCAACGTCATGGGTTCGGCTCCGCCGACCATAGCGCTTGGGCTGATGGCCGCACCGGGCCGGGGCTTCAAGGATACCGCGCTGAATATCCTCGAGACTAGCGAGTTCGTGGTGAACCTGGTGCCGGAGCGGCTGGTTCAGGCGATGAACCTGACCGCGGCCGACGCCCCCCGCGGAGTGGATGAATTGCGGTTGGCCGGCCTTGCGACGCTGCCCAGCAACCACGTCGCCCCGCCCCGGATTGCGGATAGTCCGGTCGCCTTCGAATGCCGTGCGCTCTCGTCTGTTGTCACGGGGCCATGCCAGACGGTGGTGATCGGGCGCGTGCTGGCGGTGCATATCGAGGATCGCTACCTGCGTGACCCCGCGCGCGCCCATATCGAAAGCGATGCGCTGGATCTTGTCGCCCGGAGCTTCGGGTCGGAATATATCCGCAGCCACGACCGGTTCGAGCTTGCGCGGCCGACCTGGGCAGGGCTCAAGGCCGAAGGAAAGGCCTGAGAGACTGGCGCGATGCGTCAAGGGCACAACAACAGAAGTGGCTCGCCGCCATTTGCGAGATTTTCTCGCTGAACGGGATCGTGAACAGGCGGCTTCCTGCTAAGGCTGCCACCGTGAGGCAAAAGCGCTGGGCGTTTCCTCACGGCGCAGCCGGTAACAGCCAGAGGTCCGGCCAAAAACGCGGCGTTCGATGCTGGGGCCTAGAAGGCCAGCGATACCCGGAAATCCACGCCCAGCGAACCGATGTCCGAGGCCCCGATCCCGTCATAGCTTGCATCGAAGTTCACTGTCAGGCCGTCGTCGTATTGTCTTAGCCAGCCCAGGCTGACCCGGCCACGGGTGCGGTTGTCGCTTGCGCCGTCCTGGTCGGTCAGCGAATAGATCGCCGACAGACCGCCCGTCAAGCGCGAGGTTCCATCCGACACGACGAGTGAGGTTTCGAAATCCAGCCCGGCACTGGCCTCGGTCAGGGTCAGGCTGCCCGCCGGAACGGGGGCGCCAAGGCCATCGATATAGGCGGGGCGATCCTCGACCACCCGGGCGATATCGAGGCGGGGGAGCAGCAGCGTGTTGCCCATCTGAATCTCGTTCGCCACCGACAAGGTCATCAACTGACGATCGCTGGTCACGTTATCCACATAGGTGCCAAGCGGGCTGATCGACAGGTCGGTACGTCCGGCAAGATACGAAGCCGAGAAGATCAGCTTTCCGCCCTGCGGCCTTGCCACAATATAGGGGCCGACAAGCCAGCCCGTCGCGGAGACCGAGCCGATGCCGTCCGTCATCTTGCTGTGGTCACCCTGCAGCATGGCGCCGAAGATGAACGTGTCGGTCCGGTACAGGTGGGCACCAAGAACGCCGTGCAGATACTGATCCGCCGCAAGATCGCCTGTTCCCCAGCGCCCGGAAAACTGCAGCCACAGCAGTTTGTCCGGGTCGGTTTCAAGATCGAAGCTGGCAGTCGCGCCCTTGGCCGAGAAGGTGAGGCCACCGCGCCCCGCCCCGGTGAGGAAGCGGGTCAGATCGGGCTGCGACTGGATGAGGGCCCGGTTGCGGGCAACCGCCTCTTTTGCCGCAAGTTCAGCCGCCTCGGCGCTGGCGGTGAACGGGGCCGTCGCACCCGCCGCCTCGTTCGGGTTCCCGGCAAGGTCCGCCGCGACACCTGCCGGGACCGTCACGCTGACGTCGCCATTGCCATCCGGGGTGATCGTGGCGGTGTAGGTCGTGCCGGAGCCTGCAAAGCCGCCGAGGCTGGCATTGCTGACGGTAACGTCGACGGCATCGAAACCGGTAACGGTCTCGCTGAAGGTGAACGTGACGGTAAAGGGCTGGCCGATGCGCGCAGCATCAGGAAGCCCGCTGATCACCAGCGTTGGGTTCGTCAGATCGACAATACCGATCGAGACCTGGTCCGTGTCCGTGCCGCCGACGCCATCGCTGACGGTAAGCTCGAAGACGATGGTTTCGGAGGCATTGCCATTCACCAGCGCCGGGGCGGTAAAACTGGGCTGGGCGTCGGTCATCGAGGAGAGCGTTACCGGCGGTCCCGAGACCTGAGCCCAGCTGAACGTCAGCGTTTGCCCCGCGTCTGGATCGCTGGATCCGCTTCCGTCCAGCGTGACGGTGGCGCCTTCGCTGATGCCGGTCTGGTCAGGCCCGGCATCGGCCGTCGGGCCGGTATTGTTTGCGACCGGAATGTCGAGACTTGCCTGGTCGGCAGCCGCATAGACCGCGGTTCCGGCCTGGTTGGCGTTGATGCGGCATGTCCCGGCGGCGAGGAAGGTCACGGTATTGCCGGACAGCGAGCAGTTTGCGCCCGAACCGGCATCGACCGACAGCACGACGGGTTCACCCGAGGCGCCACCAGTGGCCGAGACCGCGTAGGTCGGACCGCCGGGATAGCCCTGCGCGATCGTCAATGGTGCGAAGGTGATCGTCTGCGGCTGCGGATCGACAGCGAAGGACTGGTCTGCCGAGCCGTCGTTATGGTTCGCATCTCCAGCCTGGAAGGCCGTGAGGCTGCAGAGGCCGACGCCGACAAAATCTACCGTGCTGCCAGAAACTGTGCAGACGCCAAGGCTGGTTGAACTGAACGTCACCGGATTGCTGGAACCGCCGCCACTGGCCGAAACGGCGTACTGGCCGCCATAGACAGCGGGGCTCGGCGGGGCCGAGGTGAAGGTGATGGTCTGATCCGCCGGGGTGATGGCGAAGGTGCGAACGACCTGCGGCGCGGCGCTGTAATTCGCATCCCCTGCCTGATCGGCAGCGATGGAGCAGGTTCCTGCGGCAAGGATCGTCGCCGTATTGCCCGAGACCGAGCAGATTGCGGGGCTATCCGAGGCGAAGGTCACGGTCAGGCCCGAGGTTGCCGTTGCGCTGAGCGATACGGTCCCGTTCGGAACGTAGCTGGTATCGGCGGGGCCGGTGAAGGTGATCGTCTGCGACGCCTGGCTGATCACGAAGCTCTGGCTGACCTGGGGTGCGGGGTTGTAGCTGATGTCCCCGGCCTGATCGGCGGCGATTGTGCAGGTGCCGGTGGCCAGCATGATCGCGTCGCTGCCCGAGACCGAGCAGACCGCAGGCGTCGAAGAGCTGAAGCTGACGGCCAGACCCGAAGTGGCCGTCGCGCTGAGCGGGACGGCCCCGTTGGCGACAAAGCTGGTATCCGCGGGATCGGTGAAGCTGATCGTCTGGTCGGCCGGAGAGATATCAAAGCTCTGGCTGACCTGGGGCGCGGCGCTGTAGCTGATGCTTCCCGCCTGATCCGCGTTGATGGAGCAGGTGCCTGCGGTCAGCACCGTGGCGGTGGTGCCCGAGACCGAGCAGACCGCAGGGGTGGCCGAAGAGAAGCTGACCGCAAGACCCGAGGTCGCCGTGGCTGTCAGAGCGACGGCCTGGTTCGGCACGAACGGAGAGATGTCAGCAGGATCGGTGAAGCTGATCGTCTGGCTTGCGGGCGAGATGGTGAAGCTCTGGCTGACCTGGGGCGCGGGGTTGTAGGCCACGTCTCCGGCCTGGTTGGCGTTGATGGTGCAGATGCCCCCGGTCAGGACCGTGGCTGTCGCACCCGTGACCGAGCAGACTGTCGGCGTGGCCGAGGTGAAGCTGACCGTCAGGCCCGAGGTGGCGGTGGCCACCAGCGGCACGGAGTCGTTTGCGATGAAGGTCCGGTCTGCAGGATCGGTAAAGCTGATCGTCTGGGCATCTCGATAGGCAAAGAGCGTGTTGGCGGTGTTCGAGCCGTATGGCGTGGTCACGATCACGCTGACCGGCCCCGAAGCGCCCGCAGGTGTCGTGGCAGTGATGGTGCTGTCGTTTACCACCGTGACGCCGGTGGCGGAGGCGCCGCCGAAGGTCACGCCGGTGGCCCCGCTGAAGTATTGTCCGGTAAGGGTCACGCTGTCTCCGCCCGCGGATGCACCGGTGCTGGGCGACACCGAAGTCAGGTTGGGCGGCGGGGTGAAGGTGGCAGAGACGGGGCTGCCGGACGACAGGTTCTGACTGCCGGCAGCGGTCCCGGCCACATTTGCAGCGACGGAAACGCCGATGGTGGTGGGAGCGGTCATGCCGTTGGCGGTCAGCGTATAGCTCGCGCCGGAGCCTGCAAGCGAATAGCCCGGCGTGCCGGTCGAGGCGGTGCGGATGATGTCACTCAGCGTGAAGCCGGTGACGGGCGCACTGAAGGTGATGGAAAAGTGCAGCGCGCTGCCCGTCTGGCCAAGGGAGGCCACGGTGACGGTGGGACGGGGCTCGACCACCAGGGTTCCCGAGGCAGATCCCGCGGCACATCCGGCGCCGCCTGCATAGGCTGCGCTCAGGGCATAGGTCCCGGCAGCCAGCGTGTTGCTGGTAAAGCTGACGGTGTCGCCAGTGCTGTAGGGAAAATCCGCGACCAGGGGCAACGACCGGCTGTCCGACCCGATCGCCACGATCAGCGATCCGGGGGGCATGAGGCCTGCGTTGCAACCCATCGAGGAAATCGTGGCAGAAACGGTGACCGTCGAGCCGGGGGTTGCCGGGCTGGGCGAGGCGCTGACATCCATCACAACGGGGCCGCCGCCGGATTTCGGAACGGCCAGGGTCGGGCTGGTGATGTTGAAGTTGCCACCCGTTCGCGTGCCGGTGAAGACCGCAAAATCCGCAAACGTGCCGGACATGTCGTCAAGGCTATCGACCGTATAGGTGCTGCTGCAAGTGAACGAAGACATCGTACCGCCGGCGGGCAAGGTGGGGCAGGTGATCGGCACACCCTTGATCTGCGAGGTCCCGCTGATCGACAGCATGTTGTAGGACCCGGGATTGATCGTGTAGGTGAACGTGATCGGCTGGCCGACCGACGAGAAGCTGGAAGGGCTGGCCGAGACGGTCGCGCTTTGGGACAGGGCTTGCGTCGGGATCGAAAACCCGATGGCAACCAGCAGTGCCGCAGTCAGATATACCCTCAGGGCAATGACGCAGGTGCGGATTGCGTTGGAGATTGTGCGAGGCATTTCGGTCCCATCAGCAGGAATGTGTGTCTTGTTGCGGGCACCTGATCCGTTGCCTTGCACACACCCAACCGAATACCGTCTGACCTCGACTGTAGAGACCCGCTGAAAGCGCGATTATCTCTGCTTCATGACCATTCTGTGGCGCTAGAAGGTCATTATCTTGCTCCCACCAACGCGCCGGGCGTGGGCGCGTGTCGGGACGGAAGAGGGGCCGTCACCACCGCGCCCGCGCCTCCGTTGCCATCGGGCCGCCGATGGCAGCGGTCCAGAGACGCAAGCCCTCGGGCGTTTCTTCGGCGTTCAGGGTGAAGTCCGTGGACGCGAAAAGTGGCGCGAGGCTGCGGAAGTCGAACTGGCGCGGCGCCGTGCCATTCAAATCCTGGGCCATCTGGCAGAGCAGCGTCGCCTGCATCGGACCCTGCACGACAAGGCCGGGATAGGCCTCGTCCTCTTGGGCGTAGGGCATGTCGTAATGGATGCGATGGGCGTTGAAGGTCAGTGCCGAGTAGCGAAACAGCAGCACCGCCGAGGGCGAAACCTTGCGCACCACCTGCCCCGCAGGGGCAGGAGGCAAGTCCAGCGCAGGCATTGGGTCGCGATAGACGATGTCCTGACGCTCGGCGACCAGAGGGGCCGAGCCAGAGAGAAGCTGATGCTCGACGGTCACGAAACACAGCGGCCCGCTGCGTCCGGTCTTGGCCGTGACATCGCTGATACGGGACCGGCGCTGGACCGGGCGGTTCACCGGGATCGGGGCCAAAAAGGTCACGCTGCCCGCCGCCCACATGCGCCGCTGCAGGGGCACGGGGGGCAGGAAGCCGCCGCGCGTCGGATGGCCATCGGGGCCCAGCGCGGAAGTCGGGGCGGCCGGCAGGCCAAGGCAGAAGTGGATCAGGACCGGGTCTGGGTCTTGTCGGTCGAAAGTCGCGTTGAACCGGGAGACTAGGGTGGGGGTCAGGATATCCTCGACGACCTCTTCCCGGCCAATCCATTGGCGAAGATGATCAAGGTTCATTCAGCCCTTCCCGAACTCGCGGCGAATCCGCGCCGTCTCGGCCCCGAGAGCGGGGACGGGCCCGGGCCGGAAGCGGGCATCCCTGCCCGCCGGACGTGGCAGCAGGACCGTCGCCGTGCCGGTCTGCACCTCGACCCGGCGCAGGGCGGGGTGGCGGCCCAGATCCCGCACCTCGGTCTGGCGGCCCCAGGCGATGGCGGCGGCTTCCATCCGGGCGATGACCTCTGCCACGGTCAGGGTGGCAAAGAGCGGTTCAAGCTCGGCATCCAGCGCCTCGCGGTTCGCGACCCGCAGCGCATTGGTTGCAAACTCGGCACGCGCGGCGATATCCGGACGGCCCAGCGCAACGCAGAACCTTTGCCATTCCGCGTTGTTCTGCGTGGCGACGATCAGCGTGCCATCCGCGCAGGGGAAGGGGCGATAGGGATAGATCGAGGCGTGCGACAGGCCATGCCGCCCCGTGTCGCGCCCGGAATGCTCATGGTGCAGAAGCGGGACGGCCATCCAGTCGGCCATGGCATCGAACATGGCGATTTCGATCTGCTGGCCGCGTCCGGTTCGCGCGCGGGCGATCAGCGCCTCCAGGATCGCGGCATGGGCGCTTGTCCCCGTGGCGATGTCGGCAGCCGAGACCCCGATCTTGCAGGGCGTCTCTGGTGTGCCTGTCACCGAACAGATGCCGCTCTCGGCCTGCACCAGCATATCATAGGCCCGCATCGGCGCATAATCCGTGTCCTGGCCATAGCCGCTGATCGACACCGCGATCAGCCGGGGGAACCGGGTGGCTATCACCTCTGCCGTCAGGCCCAGACGCGCCAAGGCGCCGGGGGCGAGGTTCTGGACCAGCACATCGGCCTTCTCCAGCATGGAGTACAGCAGGGCGATATCGGCACCCTTCAGGTCAAGGACCGCGCTTTCCTTGCCCCGGTTCAGCCAGACGAAATAGGCGCTGGACCCGTGGACCGTGCTGTCATAACCCCGCGCCGTCTCGCCTCCCTCGCGCTCGATCTTGATGACGCGGGCACCGGCATCGGCCAGTCGCACGGTGCAGAGGGGTGCCGCCACCGCCTGCTCCAGCGCGACGACGAGGAGGCCGGAGAGCGGACCCTCAGACATTGCGCTGCTGTCCCGACCGGGCGAGGACGCCGGGCTTCAGACGCTCGTTCGGGCCGTAATCCCCGGCCGGGTGGAAGAAAAGGCGCGGCGTCTGGTCGATGGTCTGGAGGCGAGTTCTGTAGGCCTGCAACTGGCGGGCGCGGGTGGCATCGTCCTCGCGACCCGGCATGTAGGCCACATGGGGTGGCAGGACATCGAAGCCGGTATAGCGCAAGAGGCCGTTGTGGACGGGCCAGAGCACGGTCAGGATATCGCCGTCGATCCCATCGGGCGCATAGGTGTCGGCCGAGGTGCCGGTCGTCGTCGCCACCATCGCAAGCTTTCCCTTGAACATGCCGGTGTCGTATTTCCGTCCCGGCAGATAGGCGAAGCCCCGGGCGAGGACGCGGTCGGCCCAGCCCTTGAGGATCGCGGGCATGCCGAACCACCATATCGGGAACTGCAGGATCAGCATGTCGGCGCGGATCAGCTTTTCCTGCTCGGCCGCGATATCGGCGGCGATGCGGCCCTGTTCCATCGCAAGGGTCTGCTCGCGCGCAAGGCTGAAGCGCGGGGCATCAGTCCCGGGCGTATCGGCAGGCCCCGCGACCGCGTTCCAGCCCATGGCGTAAAGGTCCGAGACCTCGACCTGGTGGCCGCCTTCGGTCAGCGTGGCGACGGCCAGGTCCTTCATCGCCCCGTTGAACGAGGTGGGCTCTGGATGGGCATAGACGATCAGCACGTTCATCGTGTCGCCTCAGTAGGAACGGGGCAGACCCAGCACATGCTCGGCCAGGTAAGAGAGGATCAGGTTGGTCGAGATCGGCGCGACCTGATACAGGCGGGTCTCGCGGAACTTGCGTTCGATGCCGAACTCCTCGGCAAAGCCAAAGCCGCCATGGGTCTGGATGCAGGCATTCGCCGCCTCGAAACTGGCGTCGGCCGCCAGCATCTTCGCCATGTTCGCCTCGGCTCCCGGATTCTGCCCGGCCTCGTAGAGGCTGAGCGCCTCGCGCACCATCAGCTCGGCGGCGCGCATGTTGGCGTAAGCCCTGGCCAGCGGAAACTGGATGCCCTGGTTCTGGCCGATGGCGCGGCCGAATACATGGCGGTCCCTGGCATAGGCCGTGGCCTTGTCGAGGAACCACTTGGCATCGCCGACGCATTCCGCCGCGATCAGGATGCGCTCGGCGTTCATGCCCGAAAGGATATAGCGGAAGCCCTTGCCCTCTTCGCCGATCAGGTTCTCCACCGGCACGCGGAGGTTGTCGAAGAAGACCTCGGTCGTGGCATGGTTCATCATGGTGCGGATCGGGCGGATGGTCAGGCCGTTGTCCTTGGCGTCCGCCATGTCGACCAGGATCACCGACAGCCCGTCGGTCTTCTTCATCCCCTCGGCCAAGGGCGTGGTGCGGGCCAGAAGCAGCATCAGGTCGGAATGTTCGGCGCGGCTGGTCCAGATTTTCTGGCCATTGACGACGAAGTGGTCGCCTTCGCGCCGGGCCGTGGTCTTGAGGGCGCCGGTGTCGGTGCCCGAGGTCGGCTCGGTCACGCCAAAGGCCTGCAGGCGCAACTCGCCGCTGGCGATCCGGGGCAGATAGGCCGCCTTCTGTGCCGCCGAGCCATGCCGCAGAAGCGTGCCCATCGTGTACATCTGCGCATGGCAGGCTCCGACATTGCAGCCCGCACGCTGCATCTCTTCCAGCACCGCCGCCGCCGCCGACAGGGGCAGGCCCGCGCCGCCGTACTCCTCGGGGATCAGCACCGAGAGCCAGCCCGCCTCGGTCAGCGCATCGACAAAGGCCTGGGGATAGCCCATCTCCCGGTCGAGCTTGCGCCAGTATTCGCCCGGAAAGCGGGCGCATAGCCTGGCCACGGCCTCGCGGATTTCGGGATAGGTTTCCTGCATCGTTGTCCTCTTTGTCTGACCCCTGCATGACAGAGATCAGCCATGCCGACAAAGAGAGATGGGATAGATCAGCTATAGCGCGATTCTATGGGGCTTCTGGCAGACGACCGGGCCAGATGCCGTCTTGCACCATCTTCTGCACGTTCTGCGCGATGACTCCCCCGGCAAAGCGAGCGAGACGCGGGATCGGACGGTCGGTCGGAAAAGAAAGGATCAGCCGCCGCATCGGTACGGGATTGTGCAGTGGTGCGGCGCAGAGATCTCCGAGCGCAAGGTCGCGGTGGATCGGCGCCCGGGGCAGGATGGTCATGCCGTGGCCGCCCCGCACCAGCCCCTTCAGCGTCGAATAGCTGTCGGCCTCGACGGGCACCGAAAGCGCAAAGCCCCTTTCGCCCGCGCATTTGTCGAGGATCGCCCGCAGCCCATGCCCCGCACTTGGCAGGAGAAGCCGCTGCCCCTCCAGCGCCAGGAAGTCGACGGGAACCTCCTGGGACAGGCCCGCGCCCGGCGGGCCGATAAGGAACAGGACCTCCGCCAGCAGCGGCTGGATGCGCAGGGTCCGGGCGGATTTCGGGTCGTAAAGCACCGAGGCATCGATCTCGCCCCGGTGCATCCAGTCCAGAAGATAACCGGAATAGGCGCTGACGATGCGCAGGGTCGCGTCGGGATGGGTCTCGCGAAAGGCCGAGACAAGGGGCTCGGACAGGATGTCTGCCACCGTCGGCGGCATGCCGATCGAGACATGACCGCGCAGCGGCGCATCCTCGTCGGCGACGGTGGCCCGGATCTCTTCCAACTCGGCCATGATGCGCAGCGCATGGCGCAATACGTCCTGGCCCTGGTCCGTCACCACCATCCCGCGCCCGTGCCGGTCAAAGAGCCGGACACCCAGTTCCTCCTCCAGAAGGCGGACCTGCCGCGACAGGGCGGGTTGGGCAATGTGCAGCCGGTCGGCAGCCTTCGACAGGCTGCCCAACTCGGCAACATGGATCAGGGTGCGGAGTTGAGAAAATTCCATGCCATAGAATACCGCTATATCTGTTCACGAAAAAGGGTCGATGTCAGCGCATTTCGGCAAGGCTATGGTCCAGGCAACGAGATGGAGACGCTGATGACGGTCGCTGACCCGATTGCCCGTGACCTGGCCTTGCACTGGCCCGAGGCCGTCTACGACGTGCTGAAAGCCTCGGGAATCCGCCAGATGTGCTATGTCCCCGATGCCGGGCATTCCACCCTGATCCGCCTCTTCGGCGCCGATCCCGAGGTGAAGTGCAACGTCCTGACCACCGAGGAAGAGGGCATCGCCATCGCCACCGGGGCCTGGCTCGGGGGGCAAAGGTCGGTCGTCCTGATGCAATCTTCGGGCGTCGGGAACTGCATCAACATGCTATCGCTGCCGGTGCAAAGCCGCACACCGCTTCTGATGCTGGTCACGATGCGCGGCGAATGGGCCGAGTTCAACCCCTGGCAGGTGCCGATGGGCCGGGCGGTCGAGGCCTCGTTGCGGGCCATCGGGGTCACGGTGCTTCGGGCCGAGACCGGGGCCGATCTGGTCGAGACGGTGGAACAGGCGGCCGGCATGGCCTTTGACGGCGACCAGCAGATTGCGGTGCTGATCGGGCAGCGGCTTTTGGGGAAGAAGAAATGGTGATGGATCGACGGGCCGCCGTGGCGCAGCTCTTGGCGGCGCGAAACGGGGCACTGGTTATCACCGGGCTGGGATCGCCCAGCTATGACGTCCACGCCGCGGGTGACAGCGCCGACAACTACTACCTTTGGGGGGCGATGGGCGGGGCGGCGCTGACCGGCCTCGGCCTGGCGCAGGCGCAGCCCGACAGGCGGGTCATGGTCATCACCGGCGATGGCGAGATGCTGATGGCCTATGGTGCGCTGGCCACGATCTCGGTGGCAAAGCCCAAGAACCTCGACATCATCGTTCTCGACAACCAGCATTTCGGCGAGACGGGGATGCAGGCGAGCCATACCGGACAGGGGATCGCGCTGGACCGCGTGGCCGCCGCCTCGGGCTTTGCCGAGACGGGCGAGTTGCGCGAGCTTGCCGAAGTCGAGGCTCTGGCCACGCGCCTGCACCAGCCCGCCCAGGGCCCGCGCCTGTTCGTCCTGAAGATCGAGGCGGAGAACCTGCCTCGCTCCCTGCCGCCCCGCGACGCGGTGGCGATCAAGAACCGCTTCCGCGCCCATCTTGGGCTTGGCACCTGCTGAGGAGGGATGATGGAGCGCTTCTTCAACACGGTCGGCGGACAGCAGGCCCCTGCCAAGGCGACATTCGAAAGCTTCGACCCCTATACCGGCCAGCCCTGGGCGCTGATCCCGGCCGACGGGAAGGACCAGGTCGATGCGGCGGTGGCCTCGGCCAAGGCAGCCTTCCGCGGTTGGGCCGGGATGACCGCCACGGCGCGGGGCAAGCTTCTGGTCCGGCTGGCCGATCTTGTCGCCGCCGACGCCGAAAGGCTGGCTGCACTGGAAACCCGCGACAATGGCAAACTGATCGCCGAGATGGGGGCGCAGTGCCGCTATATCCCGGAATGGTATCGCTATTTCGGCGGCCTTGCCGACAAGATCGAGGGCGCCGTCCTGCCCATCGACAAGCCGGGCATGTTCGCGTTCACCCGTCACGAACCCCTGGGCGTGGTCGCGGCCATCGTGCCCTGGAACTCTCCCCTGATGCTCCTGACCTGGAAGCTCGCGCCGCTTCTGGCGGCGGGGAACACCGTGGTCATCAAGCCGTCCGAGCACACCTCGGCCTCGACGCTGGAATTCGTGAAGCTCTTTGCCGAGGCCGGCTTCCCACCGGGTGTCGTCAACACCGTGACGGGAATGCCGCACGAGGTGGGCGCCCCCCTCGTCAGCCATCCGGACGTTGCCAAGATCGCCTTCACCGGCGGCGAACCCGGCGGCATCGCCGTCTATCGCGCTGCGGCCGAGGGCCTGAAGACCGTCACGCTGGAGCTGGGCGGCAAGTCCGCCAATATCGTCTTCGACGACGCCAGTATCGAGAATGCGGTAAAGGGTGCGATCTCCGGCATCTTCGCCGCCTCGGGCCAGACCTGCATCGCGGGCTCGCGCCTTCTGGTGCAGCGGTCGGTGCATGATCGGGTGGTCGAGGGCGTGGTCCAACTGGCCGCGACGGCGCGGATGGGAAACCCTGCCGACCTTTCGACCCAGGTCGGACCCATCACCACGCAGGCGCAACGGGCCAAGGTGCTGTCCTATCTCGACATCGCACGGGGCGAGGGGGCCAATGTGGCACTTGGCGGCAAGGTGCCCGAGGGCGATGGCTGGTTCGTCGAGCCGACGATCTTCACCGGCGTCACCAACCAGATGCGCATCGCGCGGGAAGAAGTCTTTGGCCCCGTCCTCTCGATCATCCCCTTCGACACCGAGGACGAGGCCTTCGCCATCGCCAACGACAGCCCCTATGGGTTGGCGGCGGGTCTCTGGACCGGCGACATGGGCCGGGCACTGCGGGGCAGCGCGGCACTGGAAGCCGGCACCGTCTGGGTCAATTCCTACCGCGCCGTCAGCTACATGGCGCCCTTCGGCGGCTACAAGCGCAGCGGGATCGGGCGGGAAAGCGGGCAAGAGGCGATCGGGGAATATCTGCAGACCAAGACCGTCTGGATCGACACCGCGGGCACCGTCGCCAACCCCTTCGTGATCCGATGACGGCAGGGGTCGCCATCATCGGCGGCGCAATCATGGGCAGCTTCTGCGCCTGGTCCCTGCGCCAGGCGGGGTTTGCGGGCCAGATCACCGTGGTCGAGAAGGACCCGACTTATCGCTTCTCCTCCACCGCGCTTTCGGCCGCCGCGATCCGCACCCAGTTCGGCACGCCGGTCAACATCGCGATGAGCCTGCACGCCATCGATCTCTTCCGCCGGATCAAGGCGGTCTTCGGGGCCGGTGCAGACATCGGCTACAGGGAAAAGGGCTACCTGATCCTCGGGGGTCCCGAAACGGTCGACGCCCGTCGCGCCGCCGCCCGGATGCAGCGGTCGCACGGCGCCGACATCCTGGCCCTGACCCCGGACGAAATCGCCGACCGCTTCCCCTTCCTTGATCTGGACGGCGTCGGCATCGGCACCTTCGGCGCCTCTGGTGAAGGCTGGTTCGACGCCTGGTCGCTGTTGTCGCTGGTGCGCGCGGCGGCCAAGGCACAGGGCGTCACCTATGTGACGGGCGAAGCCTCGGGCTTCGACCTTTCCAGCGGACGGATCACCGGGCTGCGCATTGGTGATCAGACTCTGTCATGTAGCATCTGCATCCTTGCCGCCGGGGCCGCCTCGGGCGCACTGATGGCGCGGCTTGACCAGCCGCTGCCCGTCTCGCCGCGCAAGCGCACGGTTTTCAACTTCCGCGCGCCGGTCAGGCACGCCGATTTCCCGATGCTCTTCGACACATCCGGCATCTGGATCCGCCCTGAGGGCGAAGGCTACATCGGCGGCATCCAGCCAAGCCACGATCCCGAAGCCACAGGCGATTTCGAGCCCGATCACCATCTCCTCGAGGGCCCTTACTGGCCCGCCCTCGCCACCCGCATCCCGGCGATGGAGGAGTTGCGGCTGGAGCGGTCCTGGGCCGGGCATTACGAGGTCAATGCGCTGGACCCAACGGCGTGCTGGGCTTCCATGACGAGGTCGAGAACCTTGTCCTCTGCACCGGCTTTTCCGGTCACGGCGTCATGCATGCCCCCGCCGCGGGGCGCGGCGTGGCGGAACTTGTGACCCTCGGGCGATTTGACACCCTCGACCTCTCGCCCCTCGGCTATCATCGCATCCGTTCCGGCACGCCCCTGCCGGAATCCATCGTCTATTGAAGGAGTCCCTTCCATGCGCTTTGCAGGTAAAGTCGTTGTCATTACCGGGGGCGCGCAGGGTATCGGACGCTCGACCGCCGAGCGGTTCCTGAACGAGGGTGCGCGCGTGGTGATCGCGGATGTGAATGCGGAAAGGCTTGCAGCCACCGCCGCCGAGATCGGTTCGACCGAAACGCTTCTCGCCGTCGTGACGGATGTGGCCGAGAAGGACCAGGTCGACGCACTGGTGGCAGCTGCCGTCGCCGCCTTCGGCCGCATCGACGTAATGGTGAACAACGCGGGCATCGCCCCGGTCATGGATTTCCTGTCCGTCTCGCCCGATACCTTCGACCGCGTGATCGGGGTGAACCTGAAGGGCGCCTTCCTCGGAACCCAGGCGGCGGCGCGGGCGATGATCGCGCAAGGCGGGGGCGGGGTCATCATCAACATGTCCTCGATCAACTCTGGGTTGGCCAATCCGAACGTGGCGACCTACGCGATTTCCAAGGGCGGCATGAACCAGGTGACATCGACCGCCGCCGTGGCCTTTGCGCCCCATGGCATCCGGGTCTGTGGCGTCGGCCCCGGCACGATTGCGACCGAGATCATCAAGGGCGCCTTCACCGAGCGCGCGGGCATGCATGCGATCCTTGCCCGCACCCCGATGGGCCGTCTGGGCGAGCCCGAGGAAATCGCAGGTGTCGTAGCCTTCCTCGCGTCGGAGGACGCCTCCTATATTACCGGCGAGACGATCTATCCCGACGGGGGCCGCCGCATCCTGAACTATACCGTGCCCGTGAAGGAGTGACCCGATGAGCCCGATCTTCCAGAAGCTGCACCATGTCTGCATCGTGGTCCATGACATCGACAAGACGCAGGCCTACTACGAATCCATCGGCATCGGCCCCTGGATCGCCTATCCCCCGCTGGCGGAATACGAGGACCTGCAGGTGCCCAGTTCCGAGGGCTTCATGGCGATGCAATATCGCATCTGCAATCTGCCCGATGTCCAGCTCCAGCTTTGCCAGCCCGATCACCACCCCACGCCCCAGCGCCTGCATCTGGATTCCAAAGGGGAAGGTGTCTTTCATCTGGGTTTCGAAGTGCCTGATGCCGATGCGGCCGAAGCCGCGTCGGGGCTGCCGGTCAAGATGAAGGGCCGCCGCGCCAACCGCACCGGGTTCACCTACTACGACACCGCCGAGGGGGCGGGCGTCATCCTGCTGACCCGCGCGACCTACAGGCCGGGGACGTGATGCGGATCGACCTCAACTCGGATCTGGGCGAGGGCTTTGGTCCTTGGGAAATGGGCGATGACGCGGCGATGCTGGACCTCGTCACCTCGGCCAATATCGCCTGCGGCGGCCATGCCGGCGATCCCGAGACGATGTTCAAGACCCTGCGGCTGGCGGTCGACCGGGGCGTCACCATCGGGGCCCATCCCGGCTATGCCGACCCGATGGGCTTTGGTCGCCGGGTGATCCCGATGTCCGGGGCAGAGATCACGCGGATGGTCGCAGCCCAGGTCGGCGCGCTGGAGGGCGTGGGGCGGCTGGCAGGGGCGAGGGTGGGCTACGTCAAGCCGCATGGCGCCCTCGGCAACCTCGCCGCCGATGACCGGGCCGTGGCCGAGTCGATCCTCGCGGCCCTGCCCGACGGGATGGCGGTCCTGGCGATTTCCGGCACCGAGCTGGAGCTTGCGGCACGGGCCGCTGGAATCCGGGTCTTCTCGGAAATCTTCGCCGACCGCGCCTATCTGCCCAACGGCAAGCTGGTGCCGCGCTCGCGCCCCGGCGCCGTGCTGCACGATGCAGAGGCGGCAGCCGTGCGGCTGCTCGCCTTCCTCAAGACCGGGCTCATGCCGGTGATCGAGGGGGCGCCGATTCCGCTCGCCGCCCAATCCATCTGCGTCCACGGCGACAGCCCGGGCGCGCTGCAGATGGCCACAGTGATCCGCGCGCGCCTTCAGGCGGCGGGGGTGACGCTGGAATCCTTCCTCTGATGCAGGGCTTCCCCCGCTTCACTCCCGTCGCCGAACACGGCCTTCTCGTCGAATTCGGCGAGAGGATCGAGGCCGCCATCCACGACCGCGTCCTTGCGCTAGATGCGGGTCTGGCCGCCGATCCCTGCCCCGGCCTGGCCGAGACCGTGCCAGCCTTTGCCAGCCTGATGATCCGCTTCGACCCGCTCGCGACCGATCATGCCGCCGTCGAAACCCATGCCCGGGGGCTTCTGACCCGGCCTCTCGCTGCCCGTCAGACAACCCCGCGGGACGTCCGGGTCTGCTATGACGCCGACCTTGCCCCCGACCTTGCCGAGGTCGCCCGCGCCTCGGGCCTTTCACCCGAAGAGGTCATCGCCGCCCATCTCGCGGGCCGCTACGAGGTTTTCATGTATGGCTTCGCACCCGGCTATGCCTACCTTGCCGGTGTGCCCGACGTCTTGCAGATGCCGCGCAAACCTACCGCCGTGCGCGGCGTCCCGGCGGGAAGCGTCCTGATCGCCGGTCCGCAATGCCTCGTTTCGACCCTGACCATGCCGACGGGCTGGTGGATCATCGGCCGCTCGCCCACCCGCATCCTGACCGAAGATCCGGCCCGGCCCTTCCTCTTCGACGTTGGAGACCCGGTGCGCTTCCGCCGCATCTCGCGCGCCGAGTTCGGCGCGGCATGACCGACGCGATCCTCTCCGTGGCGTTCGCCGGCCCGCATGTGACCGTGCAGGACACCGGGCGCCCGGGATTGATGCGCTTTGGCGTGCCCGCCTCGGGACCCATGGACCGCCTGGCCTTCGCGGCCGCCAATCTCGCCCTGGGCAACCCGGCTGATGCCCCGGCAATCGAGGTCTCTCGTGGTGGCCTTGTCCTCGCCTGCCTCGCCGGAGAGGTCGGCTTCGCCGTGGCGGGGGGCGGGTTCATCCTGGAACACGACGGGGTCAAGCGCGGATCATGGACGGTCGCCAGGCTGCGGCAAGGCGAGACACTGGCGATCCGACCGGGGCCTTGGGGCAGCTGGTGCTATCTGGCCATCGAAGGCCGCTTGGCCTGCCCAACCTGGCTCGGCCATGCCGCAACCCATTCCCTTTCGGGGCTTGGCGGCGGTCGGCTTGCAACCGGCCAGCGTTGGACCGTCACGGGGACACGCTGCGAGGCGGACGAGGGCGCGATCCCCTGCCCGGTCTTCGCGCGTCCAAGGCACGAGATCCGCGTCACCCTCGGCCCGCAGGACCGCTTCTTCGCGCCGGAGACCGTGGAGCGCTTCCTCTCAGCAACCTGGGAGATGACGGATGCATGGGACCGGATGGGCGTCCGGCTGAAAGGTCCGGGGATCGCGCCCGCGGTGGCGCTCGACATGCCCTCCGAACCGGTCCTGCGCGGCTCGGTCCAGGTGGCGGGCGACGGGGTGGCCTCGATCCTGCTGGCCGATCACCAGACGACGGGCGGCTATCCGAAGATCGCGACGGTCCTCGACTGTGACCTTGATGCCATGGCGCAACTTCGACCCCGCGACCCGCTGAGGTTCACCGTCGTTTCGCCTGTCGATGCCATCCAGTTGGCGAGGACCTCGGCACAGCGCTGTCAGCGATATCTCGCAGGCCTGTCACGCGGTTGCAGCTTCGCTTCAGGACATCAGGACAAGCTCCCGCCTCGATCTGCGGAATCGTTGCCACCAGCCTCCTGACACAGCGGCAGGCTCCGGGGTTGTGGCGACCCTAGATCCGCGAGCCGAGCGCCGCGCGGTATTTCGCCACCGTCCGGCGGGCCACGGGCAGCCCTTCGGCCTGCAGCTGCGCCGCAAGGTGGGCATCGCTGGGCCTCGCCTCTCCGGCACGGCGCAGCAACTCGGCCAGACGCTGTTTCACGGTTTCGGCAGCGGGGCCATCGGAGCGGATGGGCCGTGTCGCAAGGGCGCGCAGGGTCAGTGTGCCGCGCGGGGTGCGGATACTGACCCCGCGCAAAAGGCGGTTCACGGTGGCCACATGCAGGCCCGCCATGTCTGCCAGCGCCTGCGTTGTCAGCGGCGCCGGGTCGCCATCTTCCAGCCATCCCGCCTGATGCCGCACAAGAAGCGTGCCGACCATTGCGGCGATCCGCTGGCGCTGGTCGACCGCCCGCCCGATCCCCGCCGCCGCGGTCGCGTCGCCCCGGCCAGCCACGACCTCGACCGAGAACATCGCCGGATTGGCCACCGCTTCCCACCCGCCAGGGGCGCGCTGCGCCAGCAGGTCGGCCGGCAGCGGCGGCGGCATCGGTCCCTCGAAAACCAGCCCCGGCTTGGGGTTCAGCCCGCGGATCAGGCGGGCGGCCTGCGTAAGCTCGGCCTCGGGCCGTCCGGTCTGGCGGGCGATGGCGGCCAGATCGCCATGGGCCAGCAGCGCCAGATGGTCCAGCACCGCACCGACCGCCGGGGTCAGGTCGCCCGCCGCCTCGACTTGCAGGCGCAGACATTCCGCAAGGCTGCGGGCGAACAGCCCGGCGGGCTCGATCCGCTGCAACCGCGCCAGAACCGCCAGCACCTCGGCCTCGGCCACCCCGCAGGCGCGCGTCACTGCTGCGGGCGTGGGGCCGAGCCAGCCGGTCGGTTCCAGCCCCTCGGCCAGCGCCAGCGCGATGGCAAGTGGTCGCGGACCAAGGCGCATCGCCGCGATCTGCGCCAGCACATGCGCGATCAGGCTGCCCGAGGGCGCCGCCACGCCCTCGGGGTCGAACAGCGGCCGCCAGGATCCCTCCGCCGGCGGAACCAGCCGCAGTGCCGGATTCCCCGTCGCCTCGACCGCCAGTCGCGCCGCCAGCTCGCCCGCCGTCAGCGACAGAAGCGAGATCGCCTGCGCAAGGCCTGCCGTCAGCTTCGGCCCCAGTCTGGGTGTGGTCGTCAGCATCCCTTGCCCCCCGACAGAATGCTTGCCCGGAGGCGCGCGGGATGCAAGGCTCCGGTCGCAAGGGGCAGGCCGGTCCGGCCCCCGGGGGAGGAACCATGACCACGCAAGCCAGGGCGGTCGAGCGCGGCCCGGCCGCCGATTTCGGCGAGGTGCTGGCCCAGGCTTCGGTCCTGGTCGTGGACGACGAGCCGGGAATGCGCCATTTCCTGCAACGCACGCTCGCCAGCCGCTGCCGCTCGGTTGAGACCGCGCCGGATACCGCGCAGGCCGCCGAGATGCTGGCCGCCGGCCATCATGACGTGGTGATCCTCGACAATGTGATGGACGGGCGGCGCGGGGTGGAATGGCTGGCGGCGCAGCGGGCCTCGGGCTATTTCCCGCCCTCGATCCTGATCACTGCCTATGCCGATCTGGAGACCGCGATCCAGGCCCTGCAGGCGGGGGCCTCGGACTTTCTCCTGAAGCCGTTCCGGTCGAACCAGATCCTGAATGCCGTCACCCGTTGCCTGGAGCGCGCCCGGCTGGAACGGGAAAACCACGTCCTGCGGCACGAGCTGCGGACCAATTCCGACCACATCCTCCTGCGCAACCAGTTGATCGGGGAATCCCCCGCGATCCGCACGATCCGCGACATGATCGGGCGGGTGGCGCCGCTTCTCTCCTCGGTGCTGCTGACCGGGCAGTCGGGCACCGGCAAGGAAGTGGCGGCCCGGATGATCCATGAGCTGTCGCCCCGCGCCGCGCGGCCCTTCGTACCGGTGAACTGCGCCGCGATCCCGCCCGACATGGTGGAGACCGAGCTTTTCGGCCACATGAAAGGGGCTTTCACCGGCGCGCATCAAAGCCGCGAGGGGCTGTTCCTGCACGCCCGCGGCGGCACTTTGTTCCTCGACGAAATCGGCGAGCTGCCGCTGCCTGCCCAGGCCAAGCTGCTGCGGGTGCTGGAGGACCGGCGGATCCGCCCGCTCGGGTCCGAGCGCGAGGTGCCCGTCGACGTGCGTCTGGTCTTTGCCACCAACAGCGACCTGAATCGGGCGGTGGCCGACGGCCGGTTCCGCGCCGACCTCCTCTACCGCATCAACGTGATGTCGATCCACATGCCCCCGCTCTGCGATAGGGGCGATGATGTGCAGGACCTTGCGACGCTGTTCATGGAAAAGCTGTCGCGGCAGCTGGGGATGCCGGCAGTGCCGATCCCGCCCGCGGTCCGCGCCGGGTTTGCCGCCTATCGCTGGCCGGGCAATGTGCGCGAGCTGCGCAACACCATCGAGCGGGCGCTGATCCTCGGCGGGTTTGCGGCTGAATCCCCGGCCGCACCCTCTGCAACCCAGCCCGAAACGCTGGCGGAGATGGAGCGCCGCGCCATCCTTGCGGCGCTGGCCACCTGCGATGGCGACCGTGAGGCTGCCGCCGCGCGGCTGGGCATCTCGCGCAAGACCATCGACCGGCGGCTTCAGGCCGGGAATGGCTGAGCCCACCCCCCTGCCCCGCGTACGCTCGGTCCGCCACCGGCTTCTGGCCATCGCGCTTTTGCCGACGCTGGTGATCCTGCCCCTGCTGCTGGGGGGCACGATGCTGCGCTGGCAGGGCAAGTTCGATGATCTGCTGGCGACCAAGGTCAACAGCGACCTGACCGTCGCCCGGCAGTATCTGGCGCGCATCCTGGAAACCACCGGCGAGCGCGTCGAGGCCCTGGGCCGGTCGGTCGACTTCGCCGAGACCACCGATCCTGCGCCGCTGCTGGAAGCACAGCGGGAAGGGATGGGTCTCGATTTCCTCTATGTCGCCGACACCTCCGTCCGGCCGGTCGCTGTCAGCCCGCCCGAAGCGCGGCCCGCGCCGAAGGGTCCGTTGATCGCGGCCGCGCTGCAGGGTCAGGCGGGAACGGGGATCGAGATCTTCGGCAACACCGACCTGGCGCGTCTGTCCCCCGATCTCGCGGCACGGGCGCGGGTGCCGCTGGTCCCGACGCCGAACGCCGTTCCCACCGACCGGAGCGAGGAAGACCGGGGCATGGTCGTGCTCTCCGCTGCGCCGGTGAAGCTGCCCGACGGGCGACCTGGCATCCTGGTGGGCGGGCTTCTGCTGAACCAGAACCTCATCTTCATCGACACGATCAACGACCTCGTCTACCGCGCGGGCAGCCTGCCCGAGGGCAGCGAGGGCACGGCGACGCTGTTTCTGGAAGACGTGCGCATCTCGACCAATGTCCGGTTGTTCGAGGGCAAGCGGGCGCTCGGCACAAGGGTCTCGGCCGAGGTGCGCGAGAAGGTGCTGGGTCGGGGCGAGACCTGGCTCGACAGCGCCTTTGTGGTGAACGACCGCTATATCTCGGCCTACGAGCCCATCGTCGACACCGCGGGGCAGCGGGTTGGGATGCTTTACGTCGGCTTTCTGGAGGCCCCCTTCGCCGCGGCCAAGCGCACGACCTTGTGGCTGGTGGGCCTGGGCTTCCTGGCCGTCACGGCCGTCTCCATCCCGGTCTTCCTGCGGTGGGCAAGGGGTGTCTTCCAGCCGCTGGAGAAGATGAGCGCCACCATCGCTCAGGTCGAGGCGGGCGATCTGGGCGCGCGGACCGGCGTGCAGAGCCGGGGCGACGAGGTGGGGCGGGTGGCGGATCACCTCGACCACCTGCTGGACCTGATCCAGGACCGCGACGCCGAGCTGCGCCAGTGGAACGAGGAGTTGAATGCACGGGTCGAGGAGACCACGCGCAAGCTGATCGTCTCGGAAAAGCTCGCCACCATCGGCGAGATCACCGCGGCAGCGGCGCATGAGATCAACAATCCGGTGGCGGTGATCCAGGGCAACTTGGACCTCTTGCGCGAGATCATGGGCGACGGCGCTGCCGGGGCCGCGACCGAGTTCCGCCTGATGGACGAACAGATCCAGCGCATCAGCCAGATCGTGAACCGCCTGCTGCAATTCGCCCGGCCCGAGGAATATGCCGGATGGGCCACCCGCACCGACCCGCGCGACGCGGTGGCCGATTGCCTGCCGCTGGTCCGCCATCTGCTGACGCGCAGCGACGTGACCCTGCGGCAGGACGGGCTGTCCAACCGGCAGGTGCTGATGAACCGCACCGAGTTGCAGCAGGTCATGGTCAACCTGATCGTCAACGCCGTCCATGCCATGCCCGGTGGCGGCGAGATCGTGGTGATGCTGCGCGATGCTGACAATAACGGCGTTCCGGGGGTCGAGATCGCGGTGGCGGACAGCGGCAAGGGGATGGATGCGGAAACCCTGTCGCGCATCTTCGAGCCGTTCTTCACCACCCGCGCGGACGGCGGCGGCACCGGCCTCGGCCTGTCGATCTGCCGGACGCTGGTGGACCGGCAGGGCGGCAGCATCGCCGCCGCCAGCACGAAGGGCGTGGGCACCACCTTCACGCTCTGGCTGCCCGCGGCGGACTGACGGACATTCTGTCCGGCCCCCTGCGACAATCTGTCCGTCCGCCGACCGAATAATCCCGCCAACCCGTTGAAAGCACATGCCCCCGCAGGTTGGCACGAATTGCGCATGTATATCCCTTGAGGGAGCATCTCCGGCGGAAGGAGAAGGGTCGCGCAGGCGCGGCCGATGGAGCCACCGGAAACGCCCTTCGCAATCGCCCCGTCGAGGGAAAGGGAGGGAAGGAATGACAGCAATCACCGAAGGATATTCCGGCGGCCAGACCGGCATCCTGGACAAGGCAAGGATCATCGCGAAGCCGGGGTTCAACCGATGGCTGGTGCCGCCCGCCGCGCTGGCGATCCATCTCTGCATCGGCATGGCCTATGGCTTCTCGGTCTTCTGGCTGCCGCTGACCACCGCCATACCGGGAGAGACGCCCGCGGCCTGCGCCGACATGGGCCTGATGACCGCGCTCTTCACCACCGAATGCAACTGGCGCATGGCCGACCTCGGCTGGATGTTCACGCTGTTCTTCCTGCTCCTCGGCTCTTCCGCCGCGATCTGGGGCGGCTGGCTGGAGCATGTCGGCCCGCGCAAGGCCGGTGTCGTCTCGGCACTCTGCTGGTGCGGCGGCATCGCCATCGCCGCCCTTGGCGTCCTCACCCACCAGCTCTGGCTGATGTGGCTCGGCGCGGGCTTCATCGGCGGCATCGGCCTGGGTCTCGGCTACATCTCCCCCGTCTCGACCCTGATCAAATGGTTCCCCGACCGGCGCGGCATGGCGACCGGCATGGCGATCATGGGTTTCGGCGGCGGCGCGATGGTTGGCTCGCCCTTGGCGCAAAAGTTGATGGAGGCCTTCAAGACCGACACCTCCCCCGGCGTGTGGGAGACCTTCCTGGTCATGGCGGCGGTCTATCTGGTGTTCATGCTGTCGGGCGCCTTCGGCTATCGCATCCCGCCCGCCGGCTGGCGGCCCGAGGGCTGGACGCCCCCGGCGAAGAAGGCCGGCGCGATGATCACGGAACACCATGTCCACCTGCGCGATGCGCACAAGACCCCGCAGTTCTGGCTGATTTGGATCGTGCTCTGCATGAACGTCTCGGCCGGGATCGGCATCCTGGGCGCCGCCTCACCGCTTCTGCAGGAAATCTTCGCCGGTCGCCTGATCGGCCTGCCGGAGCTGAGCTTTGCCGACCTGAACGCCGATCAGAAGCTGCAGATCGCCGGGATCGCGGCGGGCTTCACCTCGCTTCTGTCGCTGTTCAACATTGCGGGGCGGTTCTTCTGGGCCTCGATGTCGGACAAGCTGGGGCGGAAGAACACCTACTATGTGTTCTTCCTGCTGGGCATCCTGCTTTACGCCGCGGCACCGACCTTCGCGCACATGGGCAACCAGCTGATGTTCGTTGCGGCCTTCTGCATCATCCTGTCGATGTATGGCGGTGGCTTCGCGACCGTGCCGGCCTACCTGGCCGATATCTTCGGCACCCAGTTCGTCGGCGCGATCCACGGCAGGCTGCTGACCGCCTGGGCCACCGCGGGCATCCTGGGACCGGTCGTCGTCAACTACATCCGGCAGTATCAGGTGGATCGCGGCCTGACCGGCGCGGACGCCTATGCCGCGACGATCTATGTGTTGTGCGGGATGCTGGTGATCGGCCTGATCGCCAATGCGCTGGTGAAGCCGCTGGACGACAAGTGGTTCATGAAGCCGGAAGAGGTTGCCGCCCTGCAGGCCAAGACCGCCTCGGCCGACGCGATCCTTGAACACGGCTCCTTCGGCATCGACCGCGGCCGCTTCGATCTGACCACGCTGCTGGCCTGGGCCGCAGTGGGCATCCCGGCGCTCTGGGGCGCCTGGTACACGCTGGTCAAGACCGCCGCGCTGTTCTGACCTCGTTCCCCGCCGGCTTGGTGCCGGCGGGAGCCCTCGCCGTCGGCGACCGGCCCAGATGCATGCCTGCTTCATCGAGACGCTGGTCCTGATATGACCGGCCGTCCGCCCGTCCGGGGACAGGCCAATGCGTTATATCTGAATGAATATATCGACGGAATGGCGAATTGGCGGTAGCCTGAGACCAGACCATCGCTCGATCCGAGCAACCTAGATTTATCGAGGCAGTGAAGGGAGGGTCACCCGTGAACATCGACCTTTCGCGCCGCAGCTTCCTGAAGCTGGCAGGCGGGGGGGTGGCGGCGACGTCGCTTGGGGCCATGGGCTTTGGGCAGGCAGAGGCAGCGATCGCGGCGCATGTGCGCGACTTCAAGCTGGCCACCACCACCGAGACACGCAACATCTGCACCTACTGCTCCGTCGCCTGCGGAATCATCATGTATTCCAGGGGTGATCTCGCGGCGGGCGAGAAGGCGGATCTCCTGCACATCGAGGGGGACGCCGACCATCCGACGAACCGCGGGACGCTGTGCCCGAAGGGTGCGGCGCTGAAGGATTACGTCAAGGCCGAAACCCGCCTGACCCATCCGCGCCATCGCGCACCCGGGGCGGACAGGTTCACCGAGATCACCTGGGACGAGGCGCTGGACAAGATCGCCCGCGCGGTCAAGGACGACCGCGACGCCAACCTGATCGAGAAGAATGCCGAGGGTGTGACGGTCAACCGGCTGACCACCACCGGCTTTCTGGCCGCTTCGGCCACCACCAATGAAACCTCATGGGCCACCTGGAAAGTGGTGCGCTCGCTGGGGATTGTAGGATTCGACAACCAGGCGCGCGTCTGACACGGCCCCACGGTGTCCAGTTTGGGCCCGACATTTGGCCGTGGAGCGATGACCAACTCCTGGACCGATATCAAGAATACCGATCTTGTCGTCATCATGGGCGGCAATGCCGCCGAGGCGCATCCCTGCGGCTTCAAATGGGTGACCGAGGCCAAGCATCATCGCGGCGCCAAGCTGATCGTCGTCGATCCGCGGTTCAACCGTTCGGCATCGGTGTCGGACTATTACGCCCCGATCCGCCCCGGCTCGGACATCGCCTTCCTGATGGGGGTGATCCGCTGGTGCATCGAGAACGACAAGGTGCAGTGGGATTATGTCCGCAACTACACCAACGTCTCCTATCTGGTGCGCGAGGATTTCGGCTGGTCCGACGGCATGTTCACCGGCTATGACGCCGAGAAACGCAGCTACGACCAGACCAGCTGGGAATACCAGATCGGCGAGGACGGCTTCGTCCTGACGGACGAGACGTTGCAGCATCCGCGCACCGTCTGGCAGCTTCTGAAGCAGCATGTCGCGGTCTACACGCCGGAATTCGTGGAGAACCTCTGCGGCACGCCGAAGGACCGCTTCCTGAAGATCTGCGAGATGATCGGCGAGACATCGGCCCCCGACAAGGCGATGACCTCGATGTATGCGCTCGGCTGGACCCAGCATTCCAAGGGCGCGCAGAACATCCGCGGCATGGCGATGCTTCAGCTTCTTTTGGGCAATATCGGGATCGCGGGCGGCGGCATGAATGCGCTGCGCGGGCATTCCAACATTCAGGGCCTGACCGACGTGGGCCTGATGTCGAACCTGCTGCCCGGCTATCTGGCGATGCCGCGCGAGACCGAGCCGGACTTCGCCACCTACATGTCGACGCGGGGCAACAAGCCACTGCGCCCGAACCAGATGAGTTACTGGCAGAACTACAACAGGTTCATGGTCAGCTTCCTCAAGGCGTTGTGGGGCGACAAGGCCACCGCCGAAAACGGCTGGGGCTACGACTGGCTGCCCAAGCTGGACATCGTGCAATACGACGCCATGCGCATGTTCGACATGATGAAGAACGGCAAGGTCAACACCTACTTCTTCCAGGGCTTCAACGCGCTGCTCAGCTTCCCGAACCGGGCCAAGATGACCGAGGCCTTCTCGAAGCTGAAGCTGATGGTGGTGATGGACCCGCTGGAGACCGAGACGGCCTCGTTCTGGGAAAACCACGGCATCCACAACGAGGTGGACACAGCCTCCATCCAGACCGAGGTGCTGGAGCTGCCGACGACCTGCTTCGCCGAGGACGAGGGCGCCACGGTGAACTCGGGCCGCTGGCTGCAATGGCACTGGGCCGGGGCGACCCCGCCGGGCGAGGCCAGGACCGACGCCTGGATCATGGCGCAGATCTATCTGCGGGTGAGAAAGCTTTACGAGGAGGAGGGCGGCCCCGCGCCCGAACCGATCCTGAACCTGTCCTGGGAGTACGAAGACCCGGGCGAGCCCACTGCCGCCGAACTGGCGCGTGAGCTGAACGGTCGCGCGCTGAAGACGCTCTACGATCCGGCCGACCCGGCCAAGGTGGTGCTCGAGGCGGGCAAGCAACTGTCCGGCTTCGGCCAGATGCGCGACGACGGCAGCACCATGGGCGCCTGCTGGATCTATGCCGGCTGCTGGACCGAGGACGGCAACATGATGGCGCGGCGCGACAACAGCGACCCGTCCGGGATGGGGGTGTTCCAGAACTGGTCCTTCGCCTGGCCCGCCAACCGCAGGGTGCTTTACAACCGCGCCTCCTGCGACCTTGACGGCAAGCCATGGGATCCGTCCCGCATGCTGATCGAATGGAACGGCGAGAAATGGGCCGGTCCGGATATTCCAGACATCGCCGTCACCGCCAAGCCGCGCGAGGTCGGGCCGTTCATCATGAACCCGGAGGGCACGGGCCGCTTCTTCAGCCGCAAGCTGATGCGGGACGGGCCTTTCCCGACCCATATGGAGCCGTTCGAAAGCCCGGTCGCCAACCCGCTGAACCCGGCGATGCGGGGCAACCCGGTCGCGCGGGTCTTCGCCGACGATCTGGCCAACATGGCGACCAGCGCGGAGTTCCCCTTCGTCGCCACTTCCTACCGCCTGACCGAGCATTTCCACTACTGGACAAAGCACAACCGGGTGAATGCGGTGAACCAGCCCGAGTTCTTCGTCGAGATCAGCGAAGAACTTGCCGCCGAAAAAGGCATCGCCAAGGGGGCCTGGGTGCGGGTCTGGTCCAAGCGCGGCCAGGTCTGGGCCAAGGCGGTGGTGACCAAGCGGATTCGCCCGCTGATCTGCGACGGCAAGCCCGTCCATGTCATCGGCATCCCGATCCACTGGGGCTTCAAGGGCGCGGCGCGGAAGGGTTTCGGCCCGAATTCGCTGGGTCCCTTCGTGGGCGATGCCAATATCGAGACGCCGGAGTTCAAGGCCTATCTCGTCAATATCGAGCCAGCGGAGGGCATGGCATGACCACCGAACGCGCCCCGCAACCGACCACGGCAGCGGCGAACCCCCCGATCTCGCCCCTGGCCTCGAACCTCCTATCCTCGGATGTGGTCAGGGCTTCGGCCACGCCGGACCTGCCCGCGCCGGACCGGCAGCTGGACAAGGTGGCCAAGCTGATCGACGTGTCGAAATGCATCGGCTGCAAGGCCTGCCAGACCGCCTGCATCGAATGGAACGACACCCATCCGGATGTCGAGGAAAACGTCGGGGTCTACGAGAACCCCCATGACCTGACCCCCGACATGTTCACCCTGATGCGGTTCTCCGAATACGAGAACCCGGACAGCGGCGATCTGGAATGGCTGATCCGCAAGGACGGCTGCATGCATTGCGAGGATCCCGGTTGCCTGAAGGCTTGCCCGGCACCCGGCGCCATCGTGCAGTATTCCAACGGCATCGTCGATTTCATCTCCGACAACTGCATCGGCTGCGGCTACTGCGTGACGGGCTGTCCGTTCAACATCCCGCGGATTTCCAAGACCGCCCATGTGTCGAAGAAATGCACGCTCTGCTCCGACCGCGTGGCGGTGGGGCAAGGCCCGGCCTGCGCCAAGGCCTGCCCGACGCAGGCGATCACCTTCGGCACCAAGGAAAGCCGGATCGCACTCGCAAACGAGCGGATCGAGGACCTGAAGTCGCGCGGCTACGAAAACGCCGGGCTTTACGATCCGCAGGGCGTGGGCGGCACCCATGTGATGTATGTGCTGCATCATGCGGACCAGCCCTCGCTTTATGCGGGCCTGCCGGACGAACCCCGGATCTCTCCGGTGGTCGAGGGCTGGAAGGGGCCGGCCAAGACGGTCGGGCTGGCGGCAATCGGGCTGGCGGCGGTGGGGTCGGTCCTGCACGGGCTGTTCGCCCGGCCGAACACCGTGTCCGAGCATGAGGAGCACGAGGCCGAGGAACTGGTCGACGAAACCGATCCGCAGAAGGAGGCGTGAGATGAGGCGCATCTACTCTGCCCCCGGCGACGGGATCGAGACCCGCCACCCGGTGACGGTCAGCCGCTACCGGGGCTTCACCCGGGCGAACCACTGGCTGACCGCGCTTTGCATGATCCTGCTTCTCTTGTCGGGCTTCGCCTTCTTTTCGCCCTGGCTCTATTTCCTGACCGCGCTCTTCGGTGGCGGGCCGACCGCTCGCTGGCTGCATCCGGTGATCGGCATCGTGATGTTCTTCAGCTTTCTGGGCCTTTTCGTGCAGATGTGGCGGTTGAACCTGCCCCGGCGCGAGGATGTGGAATGGGCGATGAAGACCGGCGACCTGCTGGCCGGGCGCGAGGAAAACCTGCCCGAACTTGGCAAGTACAACGCCGGGCAGAAGCTGGTGTTCTGGTCGATGGCCGGGCTGATCCTGGTGCTGATCGTCACCGGCATCATGATCTGGGAACAGCAGATTCCGCTGTGGCGCGACTATGCGCCGGTGCTTGCCTCGATCCCCGCGCGGCGCATTGCCGTGGCGGTCCATGCCTCGGCGGCGTTCCTGACCATCATGGTGTTCATCCTGCACGTCTATGCGGCGATCTGGACCCGCGGCACCATCCGCGCCATGACCCGCGGCACGGTGACCGGGGGCTGGGCCTTTCGCCATCACCGCAAATGGCTGCGCGAACTGGCTGGACGGCAGGACTCCGGTCCGGCAGAGTAATCCGGGGCTGCCCTTCGCGGAGGGCTTTCCTTTGCAGGGAGGCGTGGCCGGTCGGCCCGTGGAGCGATGGCGGAGACCCTGGAACCCGACCCCTCGATGATCGGCGGCGTGGCCGAGGCGCCCTTCGCTTTGATCCCGTCACCGCTGGTGCTGTTCCAAGGGCGGGCCAAGCGCTTCGCCTTCCTTGCCGAAACCAGCGAGTTGAGGCCCTACCTGGACTTCCTCGCCGCCCTGACCCGGCTGCAGGCCCGGCTGGTGGTGCAGTTTCCCCCCGTGCAACCCCTGCCACCGGCCCGGCTGGCGCAGGCCCGCGCGGCGAAAATGCCCCCCATCGACCGCGCCGCGCTGGCCGACGACCCCGCGCTGCACGACATCCTGGCCGCGCTGGTGGAAGGGGCGGCGGAACTGGCGATGCCCCAGCCCGCGCGGTTGGCGCTGGACGCCCTGCGCGCAGCCGACAGGGCCGACCGGAGCTGGCTTCTTTGCAACATCCTGTCCGACACCATCCCCGAGGACAGCGTGGCCCCGCATCTCTTCGCCGCCGCCGCGGTGCAGGTGCATCTGGCGCGGCTGGCCGGAACGCTGGCGGGCGAGAATCTGGTGCCGGTGGGCACAGGCCTCTGCCCGGCCTGCGGCGGACGGCCTGTCACCTCTTCGGTCCGGGGCGAGCAGGGGGTCGAGAACGTCCGCTATGCCACCTGTGCCTGCTGCGCGACGCGCTGGAACGAAGTTCGGGTGAAATGCCTGTGCTGCGGATCGACCAAGGGGATCACCTATCGCTCGGCAGAGACGCATGACGCCTCGGTCAAGGCGGAATGTTGCGCGGAATGCGGCTCCTGGGTGAAGATCTTGTATCAGGTGAAGAACCCGACGCTGGACCCGGTGGCCGATGACGTGGGCAGCCTTGGCCTCGACATGCTGATGCGGGAAACCCGCTTCCGCCGTGCCGGGTTCAACCCCTATCTCGCGGGCTACTGATGGAGGGGTTCCGCGCCCTGCCCTCGGTGGACCAATGCCTGCTGCTGCCTCAGGTGCAGGCGCTGGTGGCGGAGCATGGCCGGACGGCGGTGGTCGCGGCGTTGCGGGCGCGGCTGGATGCAGCGCGGGCCGCGATCCGGGGCGGCGGCAGCGGAACGGCCGAGGCCGCCGGGCTGATCCCCACCCTGGCCGCCGATCTGGTCGAGGCCAGCCGGAGCACTCTCTTCCCGGTGCTGAACCTGACCGGAACCGTGTTGCACACCAACCTTGGCCGCGCGATCCTTGCGGATGAGGCGATCCGGGCGGCGACCCTTGCTATGGCGAACCCGCTGGCGCTGGAATTCGACCTTGGCGGCGGGGCGCGGGGCCAGCGCGACGACCATCTGCGCGGGCTGCTCTGCGACCTGACCGGGGCCGAGGATGCCACGGTCGTGAACAACAATGCCGCCGCCGTCCTGATCGCGCTGAACACTTTCGGGCAGGGGCGCGAGGCTTTGGTGTCGCGCGGCGAGCTGATCGAGATCGGCGGCGCCTTCCGGATGCCCGACATCATGGCCCGCGCCGGCGCGCGGCTGGTCGAGGTAGGCACCACCAACCGTACGCATCCGCGCGACTACGAAGGGGCGCTGACGGCAGAGACCGGGCTGATCCTGAAGGTCCATACCTCGAACTACCGGATCGAGGGCTTCACCGCCGAGGTGCCCGCCGCCGATCTGTCGCGGATCGCCCGCAAGGCCGGGGTGCCGCTGGTGAACGACCTCGGCTCCGGTTCGCTGGTCGATCTGGCGCGCTTCGGCCTCCGGCGCGAGCCGACGGTGGCCGAGGCGGTGGCTGAGGGCGCCGATCTGGTCACCTTCTCGGGCGACAAGCTTCTGGGCGGGCCGCAGGCGGGGTTCATCGTCGGGCGCAAGGACCTGATCGCGGCGATCAACCGGAACCCGCTGAAACGCGCCCTGCGGCTGGACAAGATCCGCATCGTCGCGCTGGAGGCGACGCTGCGGCTCTACCGCGATCCCGACCGTCTGGCCGAGCGCCTGCCGACCCTGCGCCACCTGTCCCGACCAAAGGCCGAGATCGCCGCGCAGGCCGCCCGGCTGGCACCACAGGTGGACGCGCTGCTCGCCCCGCACGGCTTTGCCGCCATGGCCTGCGACTGCGAAAGTCAGGTCGGCTCCGGCGCGTTGCCGACCGATACGATCCCCTCGGCGGGGCTCAGGCTGACTGGTGCCGGAGGAGACGCCCCCGACCGGCTGTCGGCACGGCTACGCGCCCTGCCGGTGCCGGTGATCGGCCATATCCACGACGGCGCGCTGATCCTCGACCTGCGCTGCCTCGACCG
Organism: Tabrizicola sp.; assembly: GCF_036781545.1. Lineage (GTDB taxonomy): Bacteria > Pseudomonadota > Alphaproteobacteria > Rhodobacterales > Rhodobacteraceae > Tabrizicola. The sequence continues at coordinate 26,621 of NZ_DAIQAT010000001.1, read as the reverse complement.
GGATCAGGCGCTGCTGGACGCCCTGTCCGCGCCATGATCGTCGGCACGGCGGGTCATATCGACCATGGCAAGACCGCGCTGGTCAAGGCGTTGACCGGCGTGGATGCCGACCGCTTGGCCGAGGAAAAGGCACGCGGCATCACCATCGATCTCGGCTTCGCCTATGCCGATCTGGGCGGAGGCCGGGTGACGGGCTTTGTCGATGTGCCGGGGCATGAGCGGCTGATCCATACCATGCTGGCCGGGGCGGGCGGGATCGACATGGCGCTGCTGGTGGTCGCTGCGGATGACGGGGTGATGCCGCAGACGCGCGAGCATCTGGCGATCCTCGACCTGCTGGGCCTGACGCGGGGCATGGTCGCGCTGACCAAGGCCGATCTGGCGGGGCCGGAGCGGCGGGCCGAGGTGACGGCGGAAATCCGCGCCGCGCTGGCGGGCACCAGCTTGGCGGATGCGCCGGTCCTGCCGGTTTCGTCGCTGACCGGAGAGGGCATCGCCGACCTGCGCGCCCGGCTTGCGGCGGCCGAGGCCGAGGTCGCCTCGCGCGATAGCGCCGGGCGGTTCCGCTTTGCCGTGGACCGCAGCTTCACCCTGGTGGGGACGGGCACCGTGGTTTCGGGCATGGTGCTGGGCGGCCGGGTGGCGCTGGACGATATCGTCACGGTCAGCCCCTCGGGCTTGACGGCGCGGGTGCGCGGCATCCACGCGCAGAACCGCAAGGCCAGCGAGGGGCTGGCAGGCCAGCGTTGCGCGCTGAACCTTGCGGGCGACGGCATCGGCAAGGAGGCGATCCATCGCGGCGACATGGCGCTGGACCCGGCGCTGCACGCGCCCTCCGACCGGATCGATGTCTTCCTGACGGTGCTGGCCTCGGCGCCGAAGCCGGTGGATACATGGTTTCCCGCCCGCCTGCACAGCCATGCCGCCGAGGCCGGCGCGCGGGTGGTTCCCTTGCAGAACCCGATCGGGCCGGGCCAGAGCGGGCTGGCGCAACTGGTGCTGGACCGGCCTCTGGCGGCGCTGGCGGGGGACCGCTTCATTCTGCGCGATACCTCGGCCAGCCGCACGCTTGGCGGCGGGCGGTTTCTCGACCTGCGCCCGCCCGCCCGCAAACGCGGCACGCCCGAGCGGTTGGCGCTTCTGGCAGCGATGCGCGAGACCGACCCCGCCCGCGCGCTGGCCGGGCAGGCCGCTGTTGCCCCGGTGGACCTGCCCGCTTTCCTGCGCGACCGCGGGCTGAAGCCCGATCCCGCGTTGGCCGAACGCGTCGGGCTGCTGCGGCTGGGCGATCTGGTGCTGTCACCTGCCACCCTGCAGGCGCTGCGCGACGGGCTGGCGGAGACGTTGGCCGCCTTCCACGCCGAAAACCCCGATCTTCCCGGCCTCGGGCGCGAGAAGCTGCGCCTGACCCTGCGCCCGCGCCTGCCCAAGCCGGAGTTCCTGCTGTTCCTGCGCGCCGAGGCCGAGGCGGGCCGCGTCGTGCTGGACGGTGCCTTCCTGCGCCTGCCCGGCCATGAGGTCAAACTCTCGCCCGAGGACGAGGTGCTTTACGCCCGCATCCTGGCGCAGCTTCTGGGCGAGGCCCGCTTCCGCCCGCCCCGCGTGCGCGATTTTGCCACGGAATTCAGCCTGGACGAACACGAGATCCGCCGCATCCTGCGCCTGACGCAGAAGCTGGGTCGCACCGACCAGATCGCGCAGGATCATTTCTTCGCACGCGAAGTCACGCGGGAGATGGCCGCGATCCTGCGCGAGGTCGCCGCCGATGCCCCCGACGACTGGTTCACCGCCCCCGCCTTCCGGGATCGGCTGGACAACGGCCGCAAGGTGGCGATCCAGATCCTCGATTTCTTCGACCGCCTGGGCTTCACCTTGCGCCGCGGCGATCTGCGTCGGATAAATCCCCATCGCCTCGACCTGTTCGGGGAGTAGGGAAGGGAAGCGTCCCCGGTGGGGCGGCCGGACTTCAAATCCGGTTGGGGCGGCGAGCCCGTCCTGGGTGGGTTCGACTCCCACTCCCCTCCGCCAGCATCTTGCCCGTCAGCTCCAGCTGCCGTCGGTTTTTTCGATCATGATATGGCCGTTCGGCTCGAGTGTGGCGCGCCTGATATCGTGCAGGCCGCTGCAACCGGCCAGCCGGGTGGCGGTCAGAAAGTCCTCCTCACTGACAAGCTGGCGGCGCAGCATCGCATGATCGACCTTGCCGTCGACGGCCAGAACAGCGGCCCGGCCCTCGGCCAGCCCGCGGAACCAGACCGAGCGCGCGGACAGCCAGGCCACGACCCAGTTGATGCCGATCAGCGTCGTGGCCATGATCAGCGCGCCGGTCAGCGAATTGTCGCCGCCGTTGATGCCGTTCTGGACGGTGTTGCCGACCAGGATCAGCAGGATCAGGTCGAAGGGCGTGAACTGCCCCATCGCCCGCTTGCCGGACGCGCGCATCAGGACGGTGACCAGCAGATAGATCGCCGCCCCGCGCAGGATGAAATGCCACCAGGGCGCGCTCAGCGCGAAGAGGTCGGCCATTGCGTTCTCACCAGCAATTCCAATCAGTTACCATCCGTGCCCGGCTTGGCCTTGTCGGCTTTCATCGCCCTTGCCGCGGCCAGCGCCGCAGCAGCGTCAGCGGCGGATTCCCCGGCGCCTTCCTCAGCTGCGGCCTCGGCATCAAGCACGGCCGGATCGCCGGCGACCGGTGCACCATCGGGCGCGGGGCGGGGCTTGCTTTCGTGGGCCTCCTTCGGTTTCGTCGGCTCCCCCTTCTTCAGCGCGAGTTTTCCGTCCTCGATGATGACGGTGACATGATCCCCCTCCGAGACTTCGCCACCAAGCATCTGCTTGGCCAAGGCCGTCTCGACCGAGGTGCGGATCAGCCGACGCAACTCTCTAGCGCCGAATTCGGGCTTGTAGCCCTCGTTCGCCAGCCGCTCCAGCGCGCGCTCGTCGAAGTCGAGCGTCACACCCTGCCCCAGCGCCATGCGCTTCACCCGGTTCAACTGTAGTTCCACGATCTGGCGGATCTGCTTCCGGTCGAGCGCGTGGAAGACGATGATCTCGTCGATCCGGTTGATGAACTCGGGCCGGAAATGGCCGCGCAGCACCTCCATCAGGTCGCGCTTCAGCCGCTCTTCATCGGCATCGACGGTGCCGCGCCGCTTCATCTCGGCCTGGATCAGGTCGGCGCCCAGATTCGAGGTGGCGATGATGATCGTGTTGGTGAAGTCGATCACCCGGCCCTTGCCATCGGTCAGCCGCCCGTCGTCGAAAACCTGGAGCAGCACGTTGGCCACGTCGCCATGCGCCTTCTCGATCTCGTCCAGCAGCACTACAGAATAGGGCTTGCGGCGGACACGCTCGGTCAACTGCCCGCCCTCGTCATAGCCGACATAGCCGGGCGGGGCGCCGATCAGCCGGGCGACGGTGTGTTTCTCCATGTATTCCGACATGTCGATGCGGATGATCGCGTCCTCGTCGCCGAAGACGGTCGCGGCAAGGGCTTTGGCCAGTTCCGTCTTGCCCACCCCGGTCGGCCCGAGGAACAGGAAAGAGGCGATGGGACGCGACCCCTCGCGCAGGCCCGCCCGGGCAAGGCGCACGGCGTCCGAGACGGCGCGCACCGCTTCGTCCTGGCCGATCACCCGCTTGTGCAGGGTTTCCTCCATCCGCATCAACTTGGTGCGCTCCTCAGAGGTCAGGTCGGCCACCGGGATGCCGGTCAGCTTGGCGACGACGCCCGCCACATCCTCGACCCGCACCTCGTCGGACCGCGACCGGCGGTCGCTGCGCCAGGCCTCCTCGGCGGCGTCGAGCCGTTTCTGCGCAGCCTCGCGCCGGGTCTCGATATCCTTCTGTCGCGCCTCATCCTTGCGGGTTTTCGCATAATCGGCCTCGCGGCCCAGCTGGCGCACCTCGGCCTCGGCCTCCTGCACCTCGGGTGGTCGCGAGGTTGTCGCCATGCGAACCCGCGCGGCGGCCTGGTCCAGAAGGTCGATGGCCTTGTCGGGCAGGAAACGCCCGGTGATGTAGCGGTCGGACAGCTCGGCCGCCGCCGTCACCGCCTGGTCGGTGATGACGACCTTGTGGTGCGCCTCGAACGTGTCGCGCAGGCCGCGCAGGATCATGATCGTCTGTTCCACGCTGGGCTCGGGCACCATCACCGGCTGGAAGCGGCGTTCGAGGGCCGCATCCTTCTCGATATACTTCTGATACTCGTTCAGCGTGGTGGCCCCGATAAGGTTCAGCTCGCCCCGCGCCATGGCCGGCTTGAAGGTGTTGGCCACGTCCAGCCCGCCTTCGTTCGACCCGGCGCCGACGATGGTATGCACCTCGTCGATGAACAGGATCATGCTGTCCGAGGCGCTCTTCACCTCTTCCAGCACCTTCTGCACCCGTTCCTCGAACTCGCCACGATACTTGGCCCCGGCGACAAGGGCGTTGATGTTCAGCTCCACCAGCCGCTTGTCGCGCAGCGTCTCGGGCACCTCGCCCGCGACGATGCGCTGCGCCAGCCCCTCGACGATGGCGGTCTTGCCCACCCCCGGCTCGCCGATCAGCACGGGATTGTTCTTCTTGCGCCGGGCCAGAACCTCGATCGTCGTCTCGATCTCCCGCGCGCGGCCGATGACCGGGTCGAGCTTGCCGTCACGGGCAAGCTTGGTCAGGTCGCGCGCCACCTTGTCGAGTTCGGGCGTGTCGGTCGGACGATCCACCTCGCCCGACTCAGCCCCCTTGCCGACCACCCTGGTGATCTGCTGGCGCAGCGCCTGCGGCGTCAGCCCGTATTTCTTCAGGATTTCGGCGGCGAGGCCTTCGCCTTCCTCCGCCAGACCCACCAGCAGATGTTCCGGCCCGACATAGGAATGCCCCATGTCCCGCGCTGCGGCCAGCGCCCGGCTGAGCGCATCCTTCACCCGCGGCGTCACGCCCATCTCCTGCGGCGCCTTGCCGGAGGTCTCGCCCTTGGGCGCGTTCTCGTCGATATAGCGCTTCAGGTCGGCGGGGTTGACCTTCACCTGTTCAAGGATCGCCTGCACCACATCGGCATCGGCCAGCGCATAAAGCAGGTTCTCGGTATCCACGTCGCTGCGGCCGCGTTCCTGGGCATGGCGGGCGGCCGACTGCAACATCTCCTTGGCGCGTTCGGACAGGGCGTCGGTGACATTCACCGTCTCGCGCGGGCGGCGGGGGCCAAGGCGGAAATCGTCGTCGCCTCCGCCGCCGGGCCAAAGGTCGCCCATCATCCCGCCCATTAGCGGACTTTTCGAGAACAGGGATTCGAAGGGAGAGCGCGGGGCAGCGGCGTGCTGTTGCGCACGCAGCCTTTCGTAGTCCTCCTCGCAAAGCTCCAGCGTGCGCCGCTTGCCATTGACGCTGGCCTGAACGCGGACCGTCGCTGGATTCTGGCCGCAGATGTCGCAAATACCGTCACTCATGGCATTCTCCTTCTGGCCTTCGGCATCGGGCGAGACTGCACCCGAACGTCATGTCGGTAGCCGGAGTTCCCAAGCCAGCGCGACAGAAGCGGGTTCAGGTCGGAAAAGTATCCCGCAACCGCGCCGAACAGAAAAGAAGTATCAAGCGGCATCCCGGAACATCGGCGGGGGACGACGCAGACAGCCTTACTGGATTTCCAGGGTCCCCGCCCCTTCAACCACGGTTCCGACCATCACCGCCTCGGCAAAGCCATGGCGGTGGAAGCAGTCGATCACGGCTCCCACGGCCTCGGGCGTGCAGGCGACCAGAAGGCCGCCGCTGGTCTGCGGATCGGTGAGCAGGGCCCGCTCTTCAGGTCCCGCGCCTCCCAGCGCAACCCGCTCGCCATAGCTCGCCCAGTTCCGGGCGGAGGCGCCGGTAACATGGCCCTCGCCGATCAGCCGCCGGGCATCGGTCAGCACCGGCAATGCCGCAAGATCGATGCGGATGGCGCAGCCGCTGCCGCGGGCCATCTCCAGCGCGTGCCCGGCAAGGCCGAAGCCCGTCACATCGGTCATCGCATGGACACCGGAAAGACGGGCCAGCTCCGGCCCCGGCGTATTCAGCCGGGTCGTCGTGGCGATCATCGCATCGTAGGCCTCGGCCGAAAGCGCGCCTTTCTTCAGCGCGGCGGAATAGGCCCCGACGCCAAGCGGCTTGCCCAGGACCAGCCGGTCGCCCGGACATGCGCCGGAATTGCGCTTGAGATCGGCCGGATCGACCAGCCCGATGGCGACCAGCCCGTAGATCGCCTCGACCGAATCGATGGTATGCCCGCCCGCGACCGGAATGCCCGCCGCCTTGCAGGCCTGCGCGCCGCCATCGAGAATCCGGCCGATGGTATCAGTCGAAATCCGGTTGACCGGCATTCCGACGATGGCCAGCGCGAACAGCGGCGTGCCCCCCATGGCATAGACATCGCTCAGGGCATTGGTCGCGGAGATACGGCCGAAATCGCCGGGATCATCGACGATGGGCATGAAGAAATCGGTGGTGGCCACCACAGCCTGCCGGGCGTTCAGCTGATAGACCGCCGCGTCGTCCGAAGTCTCCGTTCCGACCAGCAGCGCGGGGGGAACGGGCAAGGCCGCCATTCCGCGCAGGATGCTTTCAAGCACGCCCGGCGCGATCTTGCAGCCGCAACCACCGCCATGGGAAAGCGAGGTGAGCCGGGGTTCGGGATCGTCCATCGCGTCCTCCCGTTCACTCCGCCGTCGGATCCAGCGACACCGCGGCCTCGGCGGTCAGGGCGCGGAAGGTCATGCTTTCCTGAAGATAAAGCGTGACGGTCGTGTCGGTATGGCCCTGATAGCCGATCGACAGGTCCTGCCCGATCTCCAGTTCGAAATCGCCGCCGCGCATCGACAGGACCAGACCGCCCGCAATGCCGGGAGCCCAGAAGATGCCGCCGTCGACAAGCCGTTCCAGATGCTCATAGATCGGATAGCCATCCTCGCTGCCGCCGCTGGCCTTGGTATAGGCATCCTGCCCGAGGACCAGCGCATAGGGCCCCTCGACCCCGGCCAGCCGCAGGCGGCTCACCGCCCTGGCCACCGCCTCGGGGTAGTCCATCACGGCCTTGGGCAGAGCGACGGAGGCATTGCTGGCCTCCTCGCGGATGCCCTCGACGCCGCCCGCGGCATAGCCGTCGAAGATGGCCCGGTCCTCGGCAAAAGCGATGCGGCGGGCGGCTTCCTTCAGTGGCTCCCAGTCGGAATCCTTCGATCCGCGCTCCACATCGTCGATCGCGTCCCGCGTCAGGGTGAACGGAATACGGAACTCGACCAACGGCTTCACCTCGCGCCGCAGGGCCGAGACACCCTCGGCCGGGCCGTCGATCCGCTCGGTGTGCCCGGTGCCGACCGCTGCATAGTCCACGCCCTTCGGCCCCAGCACATCCACCACCTTGCGCCCGCCAAGGTGCCGCTTCAGCGTGCGCGCCGCCTCTTCCTCGATCTCGGCCCAGGCCGCATCTGAAATCGGGGCCAGATCCCTGTGCAGATTGTTCATGATGTCTTTCCTGTCCTGAGTGAACCGATCCCGAGCGATCCCTCCGTTCGGGGTGAATGCGCGGCAGGGGGCGCCGGTTCCGGTTCGGGAACCGTACCGCCAGAGCCAAGCTGATCCAGCAGCGAGGCGGAAGGGACGAAGAACAGCGTCCCCGTCACCGCCCGGCTGAAATCAAGGATGCGGTCGTGATTGCCCGGCGGATCGCCGATGAACATGTTCTGCAGCATCCGCTCGATATGGCGGGGGGTGCGGGCATAGCCGATGAAATAGGTGCCGAACTCGCCTGTCCGCACGTCGCCGAAGGGCATGTTGTCGCGCAGGATCTGCACCTCCTGCCCGTCCTCGGTGATCGAGGTCAGGGCATTGTGGGCATAGCTGGGCTTCTCCGCGTCGCTCAACTCGATGTCCGAAAGCTTCCGGCGCCCGATGATCTTTTCCTGCGTCTCGACCGGCAGGGCGTTCCAGCCCGCCAGGTCGTGCAGGTATTTCTGCACGATCACATAGCTGCCCCCGGCGAAGCCCGGGTCCTCCGCCCCGATGAGCGTGGCATCCGCCGCGTCCTGGCCGGTGGGATTCTCGGTCCCGTCGACGAAGCCCAGCAGATCGCGGCGGTCGAAATAGCTGAACCCGTGCACCTCATCCACCACGCTCGCCAGGCCGCCGAACTGGTCCATGATGTTCATCGCAAGCTCGAAGCACAGGTCCATGCCGGCCGCGCGGATGTGGAACAGCATGTCGCCCGGCGTCGCGACCGCGTGGTGAACACCGCGAATTTCCTGGAACGGGTGCAGTTCCCGGGGCCGGGGCGCGCCGAACAGCCGGTCCCATGCGTCGGACCCGATGCCCGCGACGCAGGACAGCTGGCCCGTCGCGCTGCGAAACCCGGTGGCCCGGACCAGTCCAGGCAGGTTCGCCAGCACGCCACGCGCCGCCTCGGCCGCCCGGTCCTCTGCAGACAGGACGACGACCAGAAAGATGGCCGAGGGAGTCAGCCCGCTTGCGACGGATTGTGGCTGCAAGATCTGGGTACTCCTACCTCGATGCAGGGCTTCTTGCCCATGCTATAAGAATGACGGTGCTTGACCATACCGAAATGATCCGCGGGCCTCAGTCACCCGGAACGTGTCCCGTCGGCGCTGGCGTGGCCGAGCTGCTTCTGCACGTGCTACTCGTCAACCTAAGCCGAGGGCGCGAGGCCAATTGCCACAATTCTATTGCGTGACGACCCCAGCCCTTTGAATCTCAAAGATGTGGTTCCAGATCACCTCTTCCGCCGGACTGCGGGCGCCTTTCAGACGAACGGCGCGGATCGACAGGGGGCAGCTCGGCAGGACCGGCGAGAGGTCGGTGATCCGGCCCTGCGAAAGGGCCAGCCGGGCCAGGGTCAGCGGGACCCATGCCGTCGCGACCCCGGCAGCCGCCAGTTCCAGCGCGGCGATGGTAAGCGCGGTTTCCGCCTTGGGTTGCGCAACCGCCCGCCCGGCCAGCGCCGGCAGGACCCGCTCGGCCATGATGGTGCCGAAAAAGACGTCGTCCGGATAGGCAACGAAGGGCAGTTCCGACACCGTCCCGGCCATTACCTCCCGCGCCAGGTCCGAACGAAGGACCGGGACAAGCTGGTCGGGCCAGAGGTCGATCGTTTCCAGAAAGTCGCCGGCGAAGGGATCGCTGTCCTCTAGGCCGTAGACGATGGCCAGATCGGCATTCCGCGACAGCAGAAGCGCGAAGCATTCGTCCAGGTTGGCCGATCGAAGGCGGACATAGACATCTTCGTCGCGGTCCCGGATGCCCTGGATGATCCGGGGGGACAGCGATGTCGTCAGCGAATGCTGGCTGGCGATCACGATCCTGTTCGAGGCCGCACGGTCGCCCCGCCGCAGATCGATGACCAGCTGGCGCAGCAATCCTGCGATCTCTTCGATCTGGCCGACCTGGGCCTGCGTCACCTGGCGCAGCTGCACCGGCTTGCGGCTGCGGTCGAAGAGCTGGACCCCCACATAATCCTCGATCTGCTGGATCCGGCGCGAGAAAGCCGATTGCGTCAGGTTCCGGCGCTCGGCCGCGCTGCTGAAAGAACCCGTCTGGTTGATCGTGAGGATGTCTTCCAGCCACTCCAGCCGCATCGGATCCTCCGATCTTGCAATATTTGCAAGATATCCAGTATATTTCGCATTTGCAATTGCATTTGGCTTGGACAAGTCTTGAGCTATGCAAGTTATCGCAAGGATCGACTTCTATGCATCTGGCCCGTTTCCCCCGCGTCTTCCTCGCGCATCTTCCCACTCCGCTGGAACGTCTGGACCGGCTGTCGAAAGAACTCGGGGGACCCGAGATCTGGATCAAGCGCGACGATTGCACCGGGTTGTCCACGGGCGGCAACAAGACGCGGAAGCTGGAGTTCCTGATGGCCGAGGCATTGGCCCAGGGCGCGGATACGGTGATCACGCAGGGCGCGACGCAGTCGAACCACGCCCGGCAGACGGCGGCCTTTTCCGCCAAGCTGGGGCTTGCCTGCCACATCCTGCTGGAGGACCGGACAGGCTCGAACGATGCCAACTACAACACCAACGGCAACGTGCTTCTGGACCATCTGCACGGCGCCACGACCTCGCGCCGCGCCGGGGGTGTGGACATGGCGGCCGAGATGGAGGTGCTGGCAGACCGCCTGCGGGGCGAGGGGCGGAAGCCCTACATCATCCCCGGCGGCGGGTCGAACCCGACTGGGGCGCTCGGCTATGTCAACTGCGCCTTCGAACTGGTCTCGCAGGCCAATGACCGCGGTCTGGTGATCGACCATATCGTCACGGCAACCGGCAGTGCGGGCACGCAGGCCGGGCTGATCACCGGGCTGAAGGCACTGAACGCGGGCATCCCGCTTCTGGGTATCGGGGTGCGTGCGCCGAAGGAAAAGCAGGAGGAGAACGTCTACGCCCTGGCGCAGCGGACAGCCGAAAAGCTGGGTTGCCCCGGCGTCGTCGCGCGCGGCGATGTCGTGGCCGATTCAAGCTACGTGGGCGCGGGTTATGGCATCCCGCGTGAGGATACGCTGGAGGCGATCCGCATGTTCGCGCAGCTGGAAGGCCTCCTGCTGGACCCGGTCTATTCCGGCAAGGGCGCGGCGGGGTTGATCGACCATATCCGCAAGGGCCGGTTCACCAAGGGTCAGAGAGTGGTCTTCCTGCACACGGGTGGGGCGGCGGGGCTGTTCGGCTATGATGCAGCCTTCGCCGAGTCGCGGAAAGCCCTGGAGATGTGATGGCATGAAGCACGGGTGGGGCCTGTAGATGCGGCGTGTCGGCATTCTGGGCGGCATGGGTCCGCAGGCGACCCTCCTGCTGATGCAGAAGATCATCGACGCTGTCCCCGCGACCGACGACGCCGACCACATTCCGCTTCTGGTCGACCAGAACCCCCAGGTCCCCTCGCGAATCCGTCGGCTGATCGAGGGCACGGGCGAAGACCCCGCCCCCGTCCTTGCCGACATGGCGCGACGCCTGGTTGCAGGCGGGGCCGAGGCGCTGGCGATGCCCTGCAACACGGCGCATCATTATGCCCCGGCGATCCGGTCGGCGGTGAAGGTGCCGTTCATCGACATGGTGGACCTGTCGGTCACGAAGGCCGCGAAGCTGGCGGGACTCGACGGCCAGGTCGGCATCCTTGCATCGCCCGCCGTGCGCAGGATCGGCCTCTTCGACGCGGCGCTGGCGCGGTTCGGGGTCAGGGCGCTTTATCCCGAGGACGAGGCCGCGATGCTGGGGGCGATCCGGCAGATCAAATCCGGCGGACCGGGTCCCGAAGCGCAGGCCGTCCTGCGCGACGCCTCCAACGGGCTCTTGCGGCGCGGGGCTTTCGTGCAGATGATCGCCTGTACCGAGTTCTCGCTTGTCACCGAGGCCACGGCAAAGGAAGTGGTAGCTTTCGACACGCTGGACGTGCTGGTCGAGGCCATCAGGGACTTCGCTACCGCAAGGGGGCGGTCGACAGGCGGCGCAAAGTGAACCAAGAAGAAGACAACCAACAGAGGAGACGACCATGAGCCTGAAACTGAAACATATTCTGCTCGGCGCCGCGGCGTCGGTCCTGCTTGTCGGGCAGGCCCTGGCCGAGAAGATCATCATCGGCCATTTCGGCAACCCGACGCCCATGCAACTGCTGTCGACCACCGACGAACTGGCCAAGGCGACGGGTTGGGAGATCGAGTGGCGCAAGTTCGGCGCTGGAACCGACGTGATCGCCGCCATGGCTTCGGGCGACGTGGTGCTGTCCGAGCTGGGCTCCTCGCCCATCGCCATCGCGGCAAGCTCGGGCCTGGAAATCGAGATGATCGCCTATGCCGGGGTGCTTGGCAAAGCGGAATCGCTGATCGCGCGCAACGGATCGAACATCACCTCCGTCGCCGACCTGAAGGGCAAGACGGTGGGTGTGCCGATGGGCTCGACCGCGCATTATTCGCTGATGGGCGCCCTGCAGCACGAGGGGCTGAGCGAGACGGACGTCAACATCGTCGGCATGAAGCCCGACGACATCGCCGCGGCCTGGGGGCAGGGCACCATCGACGCGGCCTGGGTCTGGCAGCCGGTACAGTCCGAGATCCTGAAGACCGGCACCCTGATCATCGGCGCCGACCAGACCGCCGAATGGGGCTATCCGACCTATGACGGCTGGGTCGTGAACAAGGCCTACGCCGAGGCGAACAGCGACAAGATCGTCGCCTTCCTGAAGGCGCTCGACAAGGTCAACGGCATGTATCTGGCCGATCCGGCCGCGTGGACCGCCGACAGCGCCGAGGTCAAGGCGCTTGCCGCCGCCACCGGGGCGGACCCGGCCCAGGTGCCCGAGATCATCGCAGGCTTCACCTATCTGCCGATGGCGACGCAGGTCGAGGATGCCTGGCTGGGCACTGCGGCCGAGAAGATCAAGGCCACGGCCGAATTCCTGAAGGGCGCGGGCCGGATCGACGCGACGCTGGACGACTACTCCGGCTTCGTGAACCCGACCTACGCTGCCGCCGCCGCGGCCAAGTGAGGAAACAGGCGACCGCCCGGACGCATCGGTCCGGGCGGCGCCACCCCCACTGCAGAAGGACGGAAGCTTGAGCCTGAAAATAGATCATGTCTCGGTCATCTATCCGGCGGCCGACGGTCGGCCTCCCGTTGCTGCGCTGAGCGACATCAACCTCGACATCGGAGAGGGCGAGTTCGTCGTGGCGCTCGGCGCCTCGGGCTGCGGCAAGTCCACGCTTCTTAACCTGATCGCGGGCTTCCTGTCGCCCACCTCGGGCAGCCTGACGCTGGACGGCCGCATGGTGATGGGCCCGGGGGCTGATCGCGCCGTGGTGTTCCAGAAACATGCGCTGCTGCCCTGGCTGAATGTGATCGACAATGTGGCCTTCGGCCTGCAGATCCAGGGCATCGGCAAGCAGGACCGCTACCGCACCGCCAACGAATACATCGGCCTCCTGGGCCTGGACGGGTTCCAAAGCTCGCCCGTCTACAAGCTTTCGGGCGGGATGCAGCAGCGGGTGGGCATCGCCCGGGCCCTGACCTGCGACCCGAAGATCCTGCTGATGGACGAACCCCTGGGCGCGCTGGATGCGCTGACGCGCGAGAAGGCGCAGGAACTGATCCTGCGGATTTGGGGCGAGACCGGGAAATCGGTGTTCTTCATCACCCATAGTGTCGAAGAAGCCTTGTTCATGGGCACCAAGCTGATCGTGATGTCGCCGCGGCCGGGACGCATCACGCATGTCTTCGATCTGCCCTTCTCGCGCCAGTTCCAGAGCGGCACGCTCGCCCGCCAGGTCAAAGCCTCGCCCGAGTTCATCGCACTGCGCGAGAAGGTGCTGAACATCATCTTCGCCGATGAGGAGGCCGTCGAATGACCGATCCACGCCCCGCCAAGAGCCCGGGCCTCTGGGCACGTCTTGCGCGCGCCCGTCCCACCAAGCCCGGCGAAATCTACGGCGTTCCGGGTCAGGGCAATACCTTCTGGCTTTCGGTCGCCTCGGTCCTGGCGCTTCTGGCCCTCTGGTGGCTGGTCACGGCGCTTGGCCTGGTGAAGCCGCTCTTCGTGCCCTCGCCGCAGTCGGTGCTGGCCAAGTTCGCCCAGGTCTGGCGCGAGGGCTTCACGAACACCTCCTTCCTGGACCATGTGCTGATCTCGACCGCGCGGGTGTTCGGGGCCTTTATCCTTGCCTGCGCCATCGGCTTGCCGCTCGGGCTTGCCATGGGGATGAGCCCGCTGATGCGCGGCATCTTCGACCCCCCGATCGAGTTCTACCGCCCGATCCCGCCCTTGGCCTATCTGCCGCTGATGATCATCTGGTTCGGCATCGGCGAGACGTCAAAGGTTCTGCTGATCTTCCTGTCGATTTTCGCGCCCATCGTGCTTGGCGCGCGGTCCGGCGTGAAGTCGGCCGCCATCGAGCAGATCCACGCCGCCTATTCCTTCGGTGCGACCCGCTGGCAGGTGATGCGCCATGTGATCCTGCCCTCGGCCATGCCCGAGATCCTGACTGCGATGCGGGTCGGCGTCGGCTTCGGCTGGACCACCCTGGTCGCCGCCGAGATGGTCGCGGCGACAAGCGGCCTCGGCTACATGGTGCTGTCCGCCAGCCAGTTCCTGCAAACCTCGGTCGTGATCATGGGGATCTTCGTGATCGCCAGCATCGCCTTTGCCTTCGACCTGATGATGCGCTTTCTGGAGCGCCGCCTCGTGCCCTGGAAGGGCCGGATGTAGCGGAAAGACCCGTTGATGATCTACCTCAAGCAAGCCGCGACGACGGCCGAGACCGACCACCAGGACGTGCGTGACCTGGTGCAGGTCATGCTGGCCCGCATCGCGATCTCGGGCGAAGAGGCGGTGCGCGACTATTCCCGCACCTTCGACAAATGGACGGGAGACATCATCGTCTCTCCCGAAAGCCTGAAGGCCGCCGCTGACCAGGTGCCCGAGCGGCTGAAAGAGGATATCCGCTTCGCCCATGCCAATATCCGCCTCTTCGCCGAGGCGCAGAAGGCAACGCTCTCGGACTGTGCGGTGGAAATCCTGCCGGGCCTGATGGCGGGGCAGAAGCAGATTCCGGTATCGGCGGCAGGGTGCTACGTGCCCGGCGGTCGTTACAGCCATGTGGCAAGCGCCATCATGACGATCACCACCGCCAAGGTCGCGGGCGTCCCGCATATCGCCGCCTGCTCCCCGCCCCGCCCCGGCGTCGGCATTCCGCCGGCGATCCTTTTCGCGATGGATCTCTGCGGCGCGGATGTGATCCTGAACCTTGGCGGCGTTCAGGGCGTGGCGGCAATGGCGCATGGCCATTTCGGACTGCCCAAGGCGGATATCCTGGTCGGCCCCGGTAACCAGTATGTCGCCGAGGCGAAGCGAATGCTCTTCGGCCAGGTCGGCATCGACATGTTCGCCGGTCCCACCGACAGCATGATCCTGGCCGACGCCAGTGCAGATGCCGAGATGGTGGCCTATGACCTCGTCGGACAGGCCGAGCACGGATACAACTCGCCGGTATGGCTGGTCACTTCGGACGAGGCGCTGGCGCAGCGCGTCATCCGCCGGGTGCCCGAACTGATCGCCTCCCTGCCCGAGGTGAACCGCGAAAGCGCCCGCGCCGCCTGGGACAACATGGCGGAGGTCATCCTCTGTTCCGACCGGGAAGAAATGGCGCAGGTCGCCGATCGCTACGCGCCGGAACACCTGCACGTCCAGGCCCTCGACCTGGACTGGTGGCTCGGGCGGCTCAGGGCCTATGGCTCGCTGTTCCTGGGCGAAGAGACGACCGTGGCCTTCGGCGACAAGACCTCGGGCCCGAACCATGTCCTTCCGACGTCAGGCGCGGCTCGCTACACTGGCGGGCTTTCCGTCCACAAGTTCATGAAGACCGTCACCTGGCAACGCGCGACCCGTGCCGCCGCCCGCCCGCTGGCCGAGGCCACCGCCCGGATCTCGCGGCTGGAGGGGATGGAAGGGCACGCCCGTTCGGCCGATATCCGGCTGGCGAAGTTCTTCCCCGGCGAAACCTTCGATCTGGGTGTCACGGACGCGACCGCTTGATCCCACGCCTTTCAGCCGATGCCCGCGACGGAGAGAATGACCATGTCGTGATCCGACAGCGGCCTGCCTTCAGCATCGAGAGACGGCTCGATCCTCGATAGGCCGGTCCTCAGGCCACGGGTCAGGAACCAGTCGAGTTTCATCGCGCGGTCGGGCCAGCGGGTGATCAGGCTGGGCCGGGTGGTCACGGCCTCCTCCGGGCCGCCGTGGACGCTGTAGCCGCGCGCCATGGCCTCGTCAAAAAGCGTTTCGTCCCGCCAGCTTCCGCCGGGGAAGTTGCCGGTGTTGAGATCGCCACCGATCACCACCGGCAGGCCCGGAAAGGCGCTGTCGATCGCATCGAGGATCGCGGCCATCTGGACGGCACGCCCGGCGGGGCGGGCGACGCTTTCGAGATGGGTCGAGACCGTGATGAGTGGCCCGGCGGTGGTTTCCACCACGGCCCCGATGGCCATGCGCGCGCCAAGGCGTGGCTGGTCGCCGCCGTTCAGGAACCAATGGCCGTCGCTCGGCAGGCGCAGCAGGAAGGGGCGCCGCAGCGCCGTCCCGGCCATCAGCGCATTGCCATGCAGACCAAGCGCGTTGAAGTTGTCCGTGCAGAACCCACGTTCCGTCTCCGAGCCGAGGCCGAGCTCCACGAACTCCACCCCATAGGCATAGGCCATGCCAAGGCTCGCGGCGATCTCGGCGGTCGGGTGGCGCTGCGCGGTGCGGGCCATGCCCTTGTCCATCTCTGACAGGAGGATGAGGCCGGCCCCGGTAGCGGCGAGTTTGGCGGCACTCGCCTCGGGGAAGAGGCACCGTTCGAGGTTCCAGGCGGCGATTGTCAGCGGCAGGGTCAGCGGGCCTCCGGCCTGACCACCAAGCTCCACCTCGGTCATGGTTGCAAGGCCGGCCATATGGGCGTCGTGCGTCTCCATATCGCGGGGCAGGGCGGCAATCTTTGCCCGGTCCTCTTGCGACAGGATGGCGAGCGCCCCGGTGGTTGCGGTGATCATGCCGGAACCCGCTTTGCCGCCGCCGTCAGCCCCGGTGCGAAGAGGCGCCGCCCGGTCGCGGTGTCGAAGAAATGCAGCGCCCCTGCGGGCAGGGCCACACGCATTTCCTCGGCGCAGACGTCGTTCGGTCCGGCGATCATCGTCATCGGCTGCCCGCCCACATGGCCATGGACCAGCTTTTGTGCGCCGAGCTCCTCCACGAAGTCCAGCCGGAAGGGCAGGCCATGGGCGGATGGCGCCAGATCCTCGGCCCGGATGCCGAGGGTGACGGCACCCTGAATCCCCGGCGCTGTGGCAAGGGTCACGACGCTATCGCCGACGCGCAGCTCCGCCCCCGACACCTCGGCGTCGATCAGGTTCATCGCCGGAGAGCCGATGAAAGAGGCGACGAAGGTGGACGCCGGGCGGTGGTAGATATCCATCGGCGCGCCGACCTGCTCGATGCGGCCTCCGTTCAGCACGACCAGACGGTCGGCCAGTGTCATCGCCTCAAGCTGGTCATGGGTGACGTAGATCGAGGTGGTGCCGAGCCGCTTTTGCAGTCGGCGGATCTCGCCCCGCATCGACACGCGCAGCTTGGCGTCAAGGTTCGACAACGGTTCGTCGAACAGAAAGGCCGCAGGCTGGCGCACCACGGCGCGTCCCATGGCGACCCGCTGGCGCTGCCCGCCCGACAGGGCGCGCGGTTTGCGGTCAAGATAGGGGCCAAGCTCCAACATCCGGGCGGCCTCGGCCACGCGGGCCGCGATCTCCGCCGCCGGGGTGCGGCGGTTTTTCAGCCCGTAGGCCATATTCTCCCGCACCGTCATATGCGGATACAGAGCGTAGTTCTGGAAGACCATGGCGATGTCGCGGTCCGCCGGATCGACCTTGTTGACCACGCGCTCGCCGATCCGCACCTCGCCGCCGGAGATCTCCTCCAGTCCCGCGACCATCCGCAGAAGCGTGGATTTCCCGCAGCCCGAGGGGCCGACCAGCACGATGAACTCGCCGTCCTTGATGCTGAGCGTCACATCCGAGACCGAAGGCACAGCAGCACCCGGATAGGTCTTGAAGACATCGGTGATCTCGATGGAGGCCATTACTTGTCGCTTTCCGTAAGGCCCTTGATGAACCACCGCTGGAACACCACCACCACGAGAACGGGCGGCGCGAGCGCGAGAATGGCAAGGGCGAAGGCTTCGTTGTAGTCGGGGATCTGGCTGCCGATCCAGACCTGCAGGATCTGCTTGATGCCGCGCATCAGGGTGAAGAAGCGCTCATCCGTGGTCATCAGCATCGGCCAGAGATACTGGTTCCAGCCATAGACGAACATGATGATGAAGATCGCGGCCATCATGGTTTTCGACAGCGGGATCAGCACGTCCCAGAGGAACTTGAACGGCCCGGCCCCATCGATCCGCGCGGCCTCCAGAAGCTCGTCCGGGACGGATTTGAAGAACTGCCGGAAGTAGAAGGTCCCGGTGGCCGAGGCCAGAAGCGGTACGATCAGTCCGGTGTAGCTGTTCAGGAGGCCCAGCGAGGACATGACCTGATAGGAGGGCATGATCCGCACCTCCAAAGGCAGGAGGAGGGTGGTGAAGATCATCCAGAACAGAAGCGTCGCAAAGCGGAAGCGGAAATAGACCAGCCCGTAGGCCGCCAGCATCGACAGCACGATCTTGCCCACGGCAAAGCCGATGCCAAGGATCAGCGAATTCAGCATCATCCGCGTGCCTGTCACCTGCCCGGTAAAGCCGCCCTGACGGGTCAGCACGGTCGTATAGGTCTCGTCCCCATGGCTGCCGGGGGTCAGGAACAGGCCGTTCTGGTGGATCTCCACCGCCGAATGGGTAGAGGTCATCACCGCCACCACGACGGGCAGCACCATGAACAGCGTGGCGAGGATCAGGATCAGATGGTCGAAGGGGGTGGAGCGGTTCATGGGCCTTATCCGTAATGCACGCGGCGTTCGAGCCAGCGGAACTGCACGAGCGTCAGCACCAGCACGACGATCATCAGGATCACCGACTGAGCCGCGGACCCGCCGATGTCATTGCCGCGGAACCCGTCGTTGTAGACCTTGTAGACAAGGGTGATCGGATTGTTGGCGGGCTTGTCCTTCACCATCACGTCGATCACCGCGAAGGTGTCGAACAGGGCATAGGTGATGTTGATGATCAGCAGGAAGAACGCGGTCGGCGCCAGCAGCGGCAGGATCGCGGTGCGGAACCGGGTAAAGCCGTTGCGGCAGTCGATCACCGCCGCCTCGCGCACGCTCGCCGGAATGCCCTGAAGCCCCGACAGGAAAAAGATGAAGTTGTAGGGCACCTGCTTCCAGACCGAGACGAGGATCATGGCAAAGGCCGTGTCCCAGTAGTTGATCCCGACCTGCATGTTCCAGCCGAACCAGCCGGCGAACTTCACGAAGGGGCCGATATGCTGGTCGAAGAGCATCATCCCCATCAGCCCCGCCACCGGCGGCGCGATCGCATAGACCGAGATCAGCGCGGTCCGGTAGCTCGACCGCCCCCGGATCACCTTGTCGGCCTTGACCGCGAAGAGAAGCCCGAGGCCCAGAGAAAAGCCGGTCACGACCACGGTGAAAAAGCCGGTGAAACCCGCGATCCGCCGATATTCGACAGAGCCGAGCGCATCGCGGTAATTGTCGAAGCCCACGAAGCTCGCGCCAAAGCCGAAGGGATCCTCAAGGTAGAAGGAGGAGGAAATCGCCTGCGCCGAGGGCCAGTAGAAAAAGACAAAGATCACCGCAAGCTGCGGCAACAGGAACAGCCAGGGCAGCAGCGGGCGGTCGAACTGCACGCGCTTTGCAGGTTCCACCGGGGTAGGGCTGCGCTTTCCCCATCGGCGGGCCGGGGCTATGGCCTGAAGGCTATCGGTCATGGCGGCTTTCGCGGAGATACGTATCGGGGGGATATGCCAAGACCGGGCCTGCAGTGGCAGGCCCGGCCAAGGTCACAGGAAAGGATCAGCCCGAGGTCTTGGCGAATTTCGCCAGCAGCTCGTTGCCCTCAGTCTGGATCGCCTTGAACGCATCCTCGACGGTGGTTTCGCCCGAGAAGATCTTGTTGAACTCGCGTTCCTCGATCACGCGGATCTGCGGGTAGAAGCCCAGACGGTATCCCTTGGACCATTCGCCCTGCGGCAGCATCAGTTGCTTGATGCCGATCTCGGCTTGCGGGTGCTGCTCATACCAGCCGTCGGCCTTGGATTTCTCATAGGCGGCGGTGGTGATGGCGACATAACCGGTGGCCTGGTGGTAGAAGGCCTGAACGTCGGTCGAGGTCAGGAAGTTGAAGAAATCCGCCGAGCATTTGTTTTCCGCTTCCGGCTTGCCCGAAAAGGCGAAGAGCGAGGCGCCGCCGATGAAGCTCGACTTGTTGCCGTCCTTGGCGGTTTCGTCATAGGGCAGGAAATCGGCCGAGAAGGGCATGGTCGCGGTTTTGGAGAGCCCGCCGAAAGACCCCGAAGACCCGATCCAGAAGGCGACCTTGCCTTCCTCGAAGGGCTTCTGGTTGTCGGCCCAACCCGCGCCGTAAAAGCCGAACCAGCCCTTGTCGTGCCAGTCCTTCACGCGGGTCCAGAAAGCCAGCAGCTCGGGCTGGGTGGCCAGCAGCTCGGTGCCGTCGAAGCCGGCATAGCCGTTGTCATTGGAGGCCATCTGGACGTTGTTGCGCGAGAAATAATTCTCGAAGAACATCCAGGTGAGCTGGCTCGCCACCAGCGGCACATAGCCTGCTTCTTTCAGCTTCGGTGCCGCGGCCTCGAACTCGGCCCAGGTTTTCGGGGCGGCGACACCGGCCTTGGCCAGAGCCTCGTCATTGACATACATGATCGGCGCGGAAGAGTTGAACGGCATCCCGATGAACTTGCCGTCGGCATCGGCATAGAAGAAGCGGATGCCGGGGATGAAGGCTTCGCGGTCGAAGGTATAGCCGTTCTGGGTCAGCAGGTCTTCGGCCGGAATCGTGGCGCCCTTGGCGTTGATGATCGTGGCGGCACCCGCATCGAAGATCTGGATGATGTTCGGCTGTTCGCCCGAACGGAAGGCGGCGATGCCGGAGGCCAGGGCCTCCTCATAGGTGCCTTTCGAGACAGGGGTGATGGCGCAGGCGGTCTGGGCCGCGTTGAACTTTTCGGCGATCTGGTTGATCACCTGCTCGTTCGCACCGCCCATCCCGTGCCACCAGGTGATCTGGGTGGTGTCCGCGAAAGCCGCCTGTGCGGTCACGCCAAGCGCCGCCGTCATTGCAAGCATCTTCTTCATCGGTGTCTCCTGTCCGACTGGTTTCACCGCGCCTTAAGGGCGCCAGATGACAGTGGCTTGACGGCCATGTTTAATTACTGTGTCAGTCAACCTGCCCCGGCGGGGACAGCGGTCCCGGGATTCCGGGGGGCGCCCAGGATCAAAGGGAAGGGCCATAGACGGCCTGTAGCCCGCTATCTTTGGCCCAGATCGGCAGCGTCGACAGACGCGCGACGTGGTCGAGGGTCTGCTGGATTGCTATCGCCCACCGGCACAGAGAGGGCGTCAGGCCGGGTGCGGGTGCGCTGGGCCTCGAAATCCTGCGGCTGGATCGTGGTGAGAGTTGCCAGACCAAGCTGCACGAGGGGCTGCCTCGACGGAAATCGTCCCGGCATCTCCATTTGCGCCCCCCTGCCTGTCAGCCTATCCTGCCGCCTGCAGGAGGCCCCATGACCCCGATAAACCTTTCCGAAAAGCTCTCCACCTTCACAGCCCACTGGTCGCCCCGCATCGTCGGCGCCTTCAACGGCCATGACCTGATGGTGGTGAAGGTGCTGGGCGAATTCGTCTGGCACGACCACCCCGACACCGACGATTTCTTCATGGTCCTGTCAGGGGAACTCACCATCGACCTGCCCGATGGCGCCGTCACCCTGAAACCCGGTGAGGTCTTCGTCGTGCCGAAGGGCATGCAACACCGCCCCCGCGCCGCGGTCGAGACCCATCTCCTGCTGATCGAACCCGCAGGCACGCCGAACACCGGCGACCCGGCCACCGCTGTGACGAAGCTTTACATCTGATGCGTCCCGGCCCCCTGAACCTGATCACCGACATCCCCGGCCTTCGCGTCGGCAATGCCGAGGATGCCGCCTTGCGCTCCGGCGTCACCGTGCTGACCGCCGACCGGCCCTTTGTGGCCGCCGTCCATGTCATGGGCGGCTCTCCCGGCACGCGCGAGACCGACCTGCTCGCCCCCGACCGCATGGTGCAGGAGGTGGACGCGATCTTCCTCGCGGGCGGTTCCGCCTTCGGCCTCGACGCGGGGCAGGGGGTGATGCAGGGATTGCGCGAGGCCGGTCGCGGCTTCGCCGTCGGCCCGGTCAGCGTTCCCATCGTTCCGGGGGCCATCGTCTTCGACCTGTTGAACGGCGGCGACAAGGGTTGGACGGAAAGCCCCTATCCCGCTCTCGGTCGCCAGGCCTTCGACGTCGCCGCCCGCGACTTCACGCTTGGTACTGCGGGCGCAGGCTTCGGCGCGATGACCAGCACCCTGAAGGGCGGGCTTGGTTCGGCCTCCTGCGTCCTGCCTTCTGGCCTCACCGTCGGCGCGCTGGTCGTCGTCAATGCCCTCGGTCAGGCCACCGTGGGCGAGACGCCGCATTTCTGGGCCGCGCCCTGGGAGGAAGGCACCGAGTTCGGCGGCCTCGGTCCCGCGCCGATGACCCCGCAAGACGCCCCTCTGCCGCGCAAGCGGCTGGGCGAGGCGACGACAATCGCCATCGTCGCCACGGATGCGACCCTCACCAAGGCGCAAGCCCACCGCATGGCCGTTGCCGCCCATGACGGCATGGCCCGCGCTCTTGTCCCTTCTCACACGCCGCTGGATGGAGACCTTGTGTTCAGCGTGGCGACGGGGGGCAAGCCCGTGGCTGACCCTTTGACCGACCCCTTCCAGCTTGGCCACGCCGCCGCCATCTGTCTGGCGCGCGCCATCGCCCGCGCGGTCTGGCTCGCGCGCTCCCAACCCGGCGACCTGCAACCGAGCTGGCAGTCGCGCTTCGGAATCGGCCCCATCGCCTGATCCCGAACAGTCAATTCAGATACCGCTTCCCCGGCGCGCGAATAGTCACTTGCCGGCCATCCTGCGCGTCCTTTTCCCTCCGCGGGAAGGAAGAGAGTTGGGCGTCGGCGGTTAATAAAAACTGAACGCCCGCAGACAAGCCGTTGATTTCCAACGGTTCAAAAACCTGCCCGCGCGCGGGCACTACCACCGCTTCAGCGCATCCTCGTCCGAAACCTTCGCGGCCACCCATTCCGCCCCATCGGCCCCGATCTCCTTCTTCCAGAACGGAGCCCGCGACTTCAGGTAGTCCATCAGGAACTCGGCGGCAGCAAAGGCATCCCCCCGGTGCGGTGCCGCCGTCGCGACCATCATGATCGCCTCCCCCGGTATCAGCCGCCCATGCCGGTGGATCACCAGCACATCCGCCAGCGACCAGCGGGCCACGGCCTCGGCCGCGATCCCGGAAATCGCCGTCTCGGTCATGCCGGGGTAATGCTCGATCTCCATCGCCGAAAGCCTGCCGCCCTCGTCCCGTACCAGCCCGGTAAAGCTGACCACCGCCCCCGCGCCGCGAACCCCGGCTGTGAAGGCGGAAACCTCGGCCCCCGGATCGAACGGGGCAGGCTGGACCGCGACCCGCATTCCTAGCCCCCCGTCATCGGCGGGAAGAAGGCGACCTCCCTCACCCCGGCGAGGGGCGCGTCGAAGGACGACAGCTCCTGATCCAGCGCCACCCGCAGCGCAGTCAGGTCGGCAAAGGCCGCCGCATAGCGCTCTTCCCGCGCGCGCAGCTCCTCGACCAGCTCGGCGACCGTCGCCGCCGAGGTCTCGATCCGCTCCCGCGGCAGCCCGATCCGCTCCCGGACCCAGGCGAAATACAGCACGTCGATCACTTGTCTTCCCGCAGGAACGGCAGCGACTTGACGAAATATTCCCACCCCGTGACCATTGTCAGCAGGGCCGCGATCCACAACAGCCAGAAGCCGACAAGGTTCGCATAGGAGGCGCAGTCCCGCCTGCCGCAGGCGCGGATCGGATCGGCGATGCCCGCAGTCACCGCCTCGGCATATTGTTCCGGGGTCATCCCCTGCATGGCGACGCCGTTCAGGTATTCCAGCCCGGTCCCCAGGAACAGAACCGCGATCGCCAGCATCTGCGCCGTGGTCTTCCACTTGGCAAGCTTCGTCACCTTCAACAAGCCGCTCTTGTGGCCCAGGTATTCCCGCAGGCCCCCCACGAAAACCTCGCGGAACAGGATCAGAGTCGCGGGCAGGATCAGCCAGGGGTTCATCCCGTTGTAGCCGGTGATCACCATGATCGCGATCACCACCATCGCCTTGTCGGCGATCGGGTCCAGCATCGCGCCGAACTTCGATTCCTGTTTCCACAACCGCGCGAGATAGCCGTCGAACCAGTCGGTGATCGCTGCGCCGACGAAGAGGGTCAGCGCCAGCCAGTCGGCCCAGGGGCGGTGGAAGTACAGGAACATGATCGCGACGCCGGGGGCGGCGAGCAGACGAAGTATGGTCAGCGTATTCGGGATCGTCCAGATCATGCCGAAGTGGTAGACCAAGGGTCCAGCAGGGGAAAGGGGGTTGTTCGCCCCCCGCTTCCCCTCGGCGCCTCACCGGTCGACTTCGTCCCCTCATCGACTGCGGCACCCGCGAGGGGGGACGCAGTCGAATAGTGAGCTTCTGCTCACATCCCTTCGGGCTTGCCCACCACCACGAATTGCAGCGCCTCGGGCTTGAAGAGCCGAGCCGCGACGCGCCGTATATCCTCCATCGTCACCGCCTCGACCTTGGCGTTCCGCGTGGTGATATAGTCGATGGGCATGCCGTCCATCTGCATTCCCACCAGGATGCTGGCGATGGGGCCGTTGCCGTCGAACCGCAGGGGATAGGACCCGGTCAGGTAGGTCTTGGTCGCCTCCAGCTCTTCCGGAGTCACGCCCTCGCTGACGATCCGGCCCCATTCCGCCTGCACCACCTTGATCGCCTCGGCCACCTTGTCGTTAGAGGCGGAGAAATGGCCGAGCAGCATGTCGGCATGGTCCATGTTCACGATATAGGTGCCGATCCCGTAAGTCAGACCGCGCTTTTCCCTGACCTCGGTCATCAGCCGGGCGGTGAAGCGGCCGCCGCCGATCACCTCGTTCAGGATGAAGGCCGGGAAGAAATCCGGGTCGTCGCGCGCGATGCCCGCTTCCCCGAAGAACACCGTCGACTGCGGCGTCGGGAAGTCGACCAGCGTCACCCCGGGCGGAAGCAGCCAAGGTGCCTCGCCGGGCTGCGGCGCCCCGGTCGCGGGCAGCTCGCCCATGAGCCGGTCGAGAATCTTGCCCAGTTCCTCGGCCGTGATGTCGCCGCTGGCGGCGACATAGATCCGGTCACGCGCCAGCGCCGACTTGTGGGCCGCGATCACGTCGTCGCGGGTCAGTCTTGTCACCGTCTCGATGGTTCCGTCCCCGCTTGTGGCATAGGGATGGTCGCCGAAGGCCAGCGCGTCGAACTTCTCCGAAGCGATGGTGCCGGGGTCCTTCTCGTTGGAGCGCAGGTTGGAGAGCACCTGTTCGCGCACCCGGTCCACCGCGTCCTGATCGAAGCGCGGGTTGACCAGCGCCTCGCGCAAAAGCTCGACCACCTGGTCGCGATTCTCGGTCAGGAACTTGGCCGAGACCGCCACCGAATCGGCACCGGAATTGAAGCTGATTCCCGCCGCCAGCGCATCGCGGGCCTCGGCGAAACCCTTGCTGTCCATCTCGCCTGCGCCTTCTTCCAGCGTGGCGGTCATCAGGTTGACCACGCCCCGCTTCTCGGGCGCCTCCAGCGAACTGCCGCCCCTGAACCGGATCTCCAGCGCGGTGAAGGGGATGCCGTGATCCTCGACCAGCCAAGCCTTGATCCCGCCGGGAGAGATGACTTCCTGAATCGCAATCTCGGCCCGGACCGGGGCGGCGAGCAGCAGGGCGGCAGCGAAAATGGCGCGGATCATTGCTGAATCTCCCCTTCGATGGCGGGCGCGGGGACGGGCTCGGGAACGGGTTCGCCAGCAGGTTCGGCGGCAGAATCGCCCGCAGGCCGGGTCAGCCAGCCGGTCACGGCGTGCTTCCGGTCCAGCACCTTGTGCGCGACGGCCATCACATCCTCGGCCGTGACGGCAGACAGCGCCTCGTCCCAGGTATCTATATCGGTCATCGTCAGGCCCACGCTCAACTCTTGTCCATAGCGGTTCGCCAGGCTTTCCACGTCGTCACGGGCATAGATCTCGCCCGCGCGCACCTGGGTGCGGATGCGCTCCAGCGCCGCAGGATCGGGGCCGTCCTTCAGAAAATCGGCCAGCACCTTGTCCAGCGCCGCCTCGGCGTCGGCCAGGCTCACCCCGTGCGCCGGCATCACCACCAGCCCGAAGGTCGCGTCGTCGATGCTGGTGCCGTCGTAATAGGCCGAGGAGAACACCGCCGTCTGCGTGTCGAACTGCAGGGCCCTTGCCAGGACCGAGGTCTGTCCGTTGCCGCCCAGAAGCTCGGCCAGCACGGTCAGCGCCGCCGCCTCGCGCTGGTTGCCGGGGTCACGCTCGGGCGCGAGGTAGGAGCGGTAGACGTAAGGCTCCGACACCCGCTCGTCTTCCAGCACCAGCCGCCGCTCGGCCAGTTGCGGGGGTTCCTGCGGGCGGTCGCGCGGGACGATTCCCTCGGACGGTTTCAACGGCCCGTAGTATTTTTCGGCCAGTTCCTTCACCTTGTCCGGCGTCACATCGCCCGCGATCACCAGAGTGGCGTTGTTCGGGGCATAGAAGCGCTTGTAGTAGGACAGCGCATCCTCGCGCGACAGCTCCGCCATCTCGTGCCGCCAGCCGATCACCGGAATGCCGTAGGGGGTGTTCAGGAACTGCGCCGCCCGCATCTGCTCCATGAGAAGCGCGCCGGGATCGCTGTCGGTCCGTTGCGCGCGTTCTTCCAGAATCACCTGACGCTCTGTCAGCACGTCCTCCTCGGTCAGGCGCAGGTTGCGCATCCGGTCGGCTTCCATCTCCATCACCAGATCCA